>CAISDL010000108.1 GCA_903884065.1 uncultured Actinomycetes bacterium
ACCACCGACTGCTTGGCGATGCCCTGGTAGGACCTATGGCCGGCTTCGAGTCGCACGCTATGCGCGGCTATGCGCGCTATGTGCGCTTATTCTCGCCTCCGCAAGTGCGTCTTCTTTAGCGCACTTGACCGCAGAACGTGTTCAGTCAAGTGCGCTCCAACGGATCCGAATGCTTCCGGCGAGGCGTTCTTCGCGGTGGGCGAGGATTTCATCGAGCAGAAGACGATGCCGATTTCCGATCCGCTCCGCCGGCAACGCTCCAGTGGTAATCAGGCGCACCACTGTGGGCCGGCTCAGCCCAAGAAGATCGGCGGCCTGCTGAGTGGTGAGTTCCGGTCGTGCTCTTCGGCTCCCACGAGGGCATAACCTGGCGACGCTACGGTGCCGCGGAGGCGCTCGTGGGCCGCCAAGAACCCGACTACCGAGGCAAGTTCCTCGGGATCCTCGGGGATGAACGTCGACAAGAAAGCCCCCGCGCCGGGTCAGCCGCTGTTGATGACGATGCACCGCGCCAAAGGCATGGAGTTCTCCCGGGTGATCCTGTCGGGTGCCGATGCCAGAACGTCCCGTCGCCGGCACACGCTGCGCAACCTGCCCGACGAGGAGAAGGCCGAGGCGCTGCTGCGGGAACGGCCACTGCTGTATTTAGCAGCAGCCGGGCGCGGGATGCGCTGGTGGTGACGTGGAGCGGGACTCGGACGGATTTATTGGGGGAGTAGGGGAATGCCGTCAGTCCGGACCGTGACTTGCGTCGCCGGGTAGGCGAGCGAAAGCGTTGCGCATTGCAGCCTCACGAGGTTGGCCTGCTCGTCGTGGGTGCCGGGTAGATGGTAGCCCCGGTGTCGGCGTCGACGATCGAAGCGGGGAAGTCGCGGTAGTCGATTGTCAGAGTGTTCGCGGAGCCGCGGCGGCCGGGTACAAGGGTCTCTAGAACCGTCATCCAGATCTGGTAGAACTCGTCGTATCTCGGGTCATCCATTTCGATGTCCAGATCGCCGCTATTCTCACTCTCGTAGTCGGTGAAGTAGGTGCAAATGTAGCCCTCACCGTCGGTGAACTCGATGCGATAACGACTATCAGGTTTGAGGTCAGCGTATTTCATCACGACGCCGATCGTCGCCGCCTCTTCAGGGTGAAACCATCCCATCGTTTTCTCCTTCAGTGGCGATATGGATTAGCTGGTACGACGTGTGCACCCGATTTGGAATAGTGAATTGTTCCCCAACTGGTGGGCGTGGATTTTCCAGTCCTGCCGTCACGATGTACGCCGATAGCGACGCCGAAGTCGATGGTCTCGCGGGTTCCTTGTGGGTTCCAAGTGCCGGTGCCCGCTCTGAGTTCGACGAAGTGCTGCAATTCGGTGATGCTATGGCAGAGCAGTCGGCCTACTCGCGGACCTCCTTGGTGCTGATCATGTCGAGGTCTAAGACCGCCCGTCCCGTCATCGACGGTGTCCTCGTCGATATCGCGAACAGATTCGGCGAGATGCTCAGCGGCGACGTCAGCCTGTCTGTTCGCTAGCGGTGGTTCTAGATAGTGCCGCGAATGAGTTCAGCTGCTTCTGTCATGTTGTATCGCGTGACGAGCCGGTCAACGAACTGTTCGAAGGTCAGTGGCGGAGTCATGAACCGAGACAACATGGTCGTGACGGCATGCCGCGCCACAGCCGGCGAGACGGACACGGTATCTGCGGCGAATTGGGCGGGAGATATGACTCGAAGCGGTGCGGGAATGCGTTGCGCAGGAAAGTCTTTGAGATTGCTGGTAACGATGACCTGCGCTCCGCCGACGAGTGCGGCGGCGACAACGTGTTCGTCATCTTGGTCCGGAAGTCCGAAAGTGCCGTCGAGAGGTTCCCAGTTGTCAACGCGCGAGTCGTCGAAAGCTGTTGACATTTGGTCAATAAGACGCCGCGATTGTCTCGCGGCTTCGTCTGGGTCGCAGCCGCGGTCAATGAGTTTTCGAGCCTCGTGGAGCTGCAGTTCGTCGAGGATGGCCGATGACCACAGTGGGCGGTAAAGGCCTTCGATCGCGAGGGAGAGCAGGAAGTCGCGCTGCAGACTAGGCCATAACACCGAAGTGTCCAGCAGGGCTGCGAACACTGTGTCGGTTAGCCTGCAGCGCTTGCGGCGCGGCGCTGCTCGGCGACGATTCGACGTGCCTCGCGAAGCTGTCGTCGGACGGTCTCGGGGTCGTCGTCGGCATCGACCTCGATCGCGGTGGCTGCCAAGGCTTCGTACTGGCGGGTGCGGCGTTCTTCGCGGTAGGCGAGGATGTCATCGAGCAGAAGGCGATGCCGATTTCCGATCCGCTCCGCCTGCAACGCTCCAGTGGTAATTAGGCGCACCACTGTGGGTCGGCTCACCCCAAGAAGATCGGCCGCCTGCTGTGTGGTGAGTTTCATCGACTGCGGAGCGATGGTCACCGCCTTGCCCGCGTGAAGTGCCGCTACCACCTTGGTTAACGCCTGATGTACCGACCGGGGCAACTCGATCCGGTCGTGCTCTTCGGCTCCCACGAGGGCATAACCTGGCGACGCTATGGTGCCGCGGAGGCGCTCGTGGGCAGCCAAGAACCCGACTACCGAGGCAAGTTCTTCAGGATCCTCGGGGATGAACGTCGTCGTCTCGCTGGCTTCTGCTGTCATATCGACCCCTTTTCGAACTCTACGAAAGCTGTTTCGTAACGTTCGAATAGTACTGCTTGCGGGTGACAAGAGACTAGGCGTTTGCCTGGGACCAATTTGGGACCACACGTTCTGCGCGCTCCTGAACGACCTGCGCGTTCATGCCCGATCCGCGACCCTCGAATAACGGGCGTAGGCGCTCGAAGTAACGCTCGGCCCGGTCAGAGGTCGTCGGTCAAGTCCCTTGGCGCTTTGCTTCACCCCGCGCACAGCTAAATGCTGTTTGAAAAACTAATATTGCGTTAAATAGTCGTTCTTGAGACTATATATGCATGAGCGAGATGACGACCGTCGCCAGCGCTGAGGTTCTGGGGGTTTCAGCTCGGCAGATCGCGCGCCTCGCCCGGGCGGGAGAACTCACTGTGACTCGCACGGTTGGCGGAGCACTTTTGCTCGATGGCGCGTCGGTGCACCGGTTGGCCAAGCAGGGCCGCCACAACGGACGGCCATGGGCGGCGGCGGCGGCCTGGACTGCACTGGCACTCCTGTCAGGAGAACGTATCGACTGGCTGGACGCCCCCGCGATGTCGCGGCTGCGACATCGGCTGCGTGCCAGTAGCGCTTCGGAGGTTTGCTGGATGACTCGCCGCCGCGCGACAGTGCATCGGATGCGGGGCTGGGGAAAGGACGCGGGACTGCTGCACTCTGGTGCCAGTGCGTTGAGCGACTATGCGATGTCGGAGTTGTTTGATCTCACAGCGGTCGAGTGGGGGGCCGACGGTTATGTGGGCGCCAGCAACTTCGCAGACGTGGTCAAAAAGCTGGGGCTCATCGATGACGTCGACGGTGATGTGACCGTGCGGGTGGTGCCTGACGATGCCGGCTACGCCGTTGACCAGGTGCTCGCAGCGGCCGTTGCGGTCGACTTGGCCGAGTCCCTGGACACCCGTGAGTCGGCTGCCGGCATGCGTGTCCTGGAGGGCATGCTTGACGACTTTCGTTCCATATGACTCCGGATGCCGAAGGTCGGCAGGCCTGGCAGGTGAGCGCACCGTCCGGCGGAGTGCAACCACCGTGGCCGCAGCTCGTTGAGATCGTCCAGGCTATTCCGCATACTCAGTGGACGCTGGTCGGCGGACTGATGGTGCAACTCCATGCCGCATACGCGGGAGTGCAGGTAACTCGCGCCACCCGGGACGTCGACATGCTCCTGCATATCGAGACTGGCGCTGCAACTTTCAACGGTGTCCAGCACGAGTTGGAACGCCTTGGCTATGCGCTTCGCGAACCGATCGGCAAAGGTCCGACACACCGATTCAGTCGAGCTGACCGCCAGGCTGAAACCGTCGACGTCATGGTTGCTGACCATCTCTCACCGAGGCGACATCCAAAGGTACTGGGCCGCAATGTATTCGCAGTCCCTGGCGGCACTTCAGCGCTCAACAAATCGGTTAGCTGCGAGGTGAATACCGCGGTGGGCGCCGTCATGCTCAGCATTCCTGATGTCCTCGGCGCGCTGGTACTCAAGGGTGCCGCCTATCTGGAGGACTCTCGCGACCGAGAACGCCACATAGACGATGCGGCGATATTGGCCTGCGCCCTGACCGACCCGGTTGCTGACCGCACCCGAATGGCCGGAAGCGACCACAAACGAATCTCGGCCTTGTGGAAGGCCTTACAGAATCTCGACCATCGGTCATGGATAGCCACCGGGACGAACTCTCGACGTGGCCACGCCGCACTTCGGGTGCTCGTCGGCGGCTGACCATTGAGGCAGGTTGGTCTGGGACCAATGTGGGACCACGCGTTCTGCGCGCTCCTAAACGACCCGCACCTTCATGCACGATCCGCGGGCGTCGAATAACGCGCATACCGGGTGTGAGCAGGCGCAACGTGCTATCCCCATTTTCTGGGGGTCAAGTGGTCGCAGGTTCAAATCCTGTCAGCCCGACCAAAAACCGGCTCTGAACAGCGGTTTTTCTCTCGTTTCTTGCCACGGGTTCAGTCCCTAGGTTGGTCTTGCGGCCAATCTGGGGCCCGCCGGCCGGCCAGGGCGGTCCGGAACGGGTGTCTGGCGGCATTCATGCGCACGTTGTGCCCACCAATGCACGTTAAGTGCGCCGACGCACGCGCCGTAACTTCTCTGCGGCCAACAGCACTTGACCGCTGGTCACGTGCGGCAGAGGTCGCTAGCGCCGTGCTGGAGGTCTGCTGAAGCGCGGTAACTGCCGGGCTGCCCACGTGGCAAGGCGCCCCCGCTCGATCTTCGAGTTGTGCCGCGGATCCACCGGCAGCGAGTCTTTGAAGAGGATGGCGTGGATCGTGTTTGCCAGATCGGAATCTGCAGCCCGCGCGAGCAATTCCCGGTGCAGGCCGTCGAGCTCGTCCTTGCCAACGGTGGGTTCGACCTCGACGCACAGGACGGGCAGCTCGCCCGCCGGCCCAGGCACCCCGACCAGTCCACTTCGCTTCACCTTGGGGTGAGCGTCGAACAGCGGCTCGACTTGCAGCGGGTAGACGTTCCCGCCAGCTGCCTTCACCCGCTGCGAAACCCGACCGCAGACCCAGAGCCTCGCCTGCGCGTCGAGGTAGCCGACATCCCCGAAGCGGTGCCAATTCCCCTGTGGGTCAGGCACTTTGTTCTTGCGCGTGCTCTCGGGATCGAGGTAGTACTCAGGGCTCACGTGCTTGCCCCGCACCAGGATTTCGCCGATGTGCCCCGTGGCCAGCTTCGAGGTTTCCTCGATGGAATCGATGGGACCGTCCACGATGTCGATGATCTTCAATTCGACGCCCGGCAGGGCGTAACCCACGCAGACGCCGGCACCCTGCTCGGTCGATTCCCACAAGCCGTCAAGATGCTCTCGACTGCTCAACTCGGTCGACGGCATGGCCTCGGTGGCACCGTAATTCGCCGCCAACTCTCCGTCGGGAGCCATCACCGCACCGAGCAATCTTTCGACCGGACCCGAGATCGGCGCCCCGGCCCCGATGACGCGTTTCAGGGACGGCATTGTCAGGTTGCGCTCGAGCGCTTCTCGGGCCAGGTTCTCGATCAAGATCGGCGCGGCGAAAAACGATCCCACCTTGCAGTCGTTGATGACCTGGATCAGGGCGGCCGAGTCCACCTGGGCTGGGCCCTGGCGGGCAAAATCGATGGGTGGCACCACCATTGTGCCGCCGGCACTGATGGGGACGAACAGGAACGCGGGGAAGACGGCCATGTCCACCGGGACCTCGTCGCCTCTTTTTTCCCAGCCCCAACTGTGGTGCGCGTTGCGGAACAGCTGACAGAAGTTGCGATGCAAGTACAGCGAGGGCTTCGCGGGCCCGGTGCTACCGGTGGTGTAAAGAACCGCGCAGGGATCGTGGGGCCCGACTTCCGGCGGCTTCGGCTCGGCGGGTGCGTGTTTCCGCAGTGACCTGATCGAGTGCGCGCCTGGGAAGTGTGGAAACCCGGTGATGATTCGTCCGCCCGGCAGCAGTGGGCTCTCCGTGAGAACAAGCTTCCGGAGGTCGCGAGGTCCCCACCCGAAGGTGATCCGTCCGAGGTGCGCGAGCGCGTTGCCCAGAAACGCCTCTGGCTTCACCCGGCTGAGCCGCTCCGCGACATTGCGATAACCGACTGAGGGGTCGATCCAGATGGAGAGCGCACCTACCCGCGTGAGGGCCACGCCCATGACGCAGGTCTCGTAACTGGGAGGTGACATGCAGACGATGCGGGTCAGCTCGGCGATGCCCATCTCGCGCAGGCCTATGGCAACCGACTCGACGTCGGCCGACAATTCGGCGTAGGTATGGCGTTTGTAGCGGCGCGTGCCGTAGCCCTCCCAGCCGTTCAGGTCGATGACCGCGATGCGCTCCGGATCCTCGCGCGCGACCCGCAACACGATGTCGGCGAGGTTGAAGATGTCGTCGGGGAACGGGTCCATCTCAGGCCTGCGTGACCGCAGCAGAACACAGGAACTCATCGATGATCGAGGCGACCTCATCCGGCTGCTCCAGCATCAGCAGGTGGCCGGAATCGGGTAGCCATTCCTGGCGAGCGGGGTGCAGGGTCGAGTTCAGCCGACGTCCCGCCCTGGGCGAGACGATCTTGTTCTTCAGGCCCCAGATGGTGCAGATGGGCGGGAACCCCGGCTGCGGCGCGAGGTTGTCGATGACAGCGTAATTCTCCAGGTCGTCGAGCACCCCGAGCAGCGACTCCAGTTGGCCGGTGGCCGCATAGGGGCCGTAGATCTCGGGGTTGTGCTGGACGTCCAGGGCGCGGCCGCGCGGACCCAACTGGAACGCGGTGGCGACTGAGCCGATGCCGTTGGTGAGCTTGAGGTGCCCCAGCGCCCGGTACACCTGCCGATTGAGTGCGGGCATCCGCTCCCGCAACCACAGCAACGGTCCCAGCCAGCCACCCAGGAACGTCGACTCGGTCAGCGGGTTGCAGAGCACCAGGGCCCTCACCTTGGCCGGATGGCGGTCGGTGAACGCCAGGGAGATGGCGCAGCCCATGCAGTTGCCCACCAGCGCGACCTTTCCCAGACCTCGCGAGCTGACGAACTCCTCCAGCATCGCTATGTAGTTGTCCAAGGTGTAGCCCCCGCCTGGCTTTGCCGAGTTGCCGAACCCCAGCAGGTCAAGGGCGAAGATCTCGTACTTGCCCGCCAGTCTGGTCGTAACTTCCGCCCAGATGGCATGCGACGACCCACCGTTGTGGAGCATGATCACCGGCTCTCCCTGACCGGTGCGCTCATAGGTGATCGACAATCCTCGAAAGTCGAAGCTCTCCAACGCAATCCGCCCCCGCATCAGTGGTCGAACAGATATCGCCTCGCCGCCGCAACAGCGCGGTTCCGACGGAGGCGGCCAGCCAGCTGAGCTTCGCCACGGCGGGCCCTCCGCTCGGCCGACACCGTTGCTCGATGAAATCACGGTACCGAGCCCACGGGTAGGGGCTGAAGTCCTCACCCGAAGGCCAATCGCTGCTGGTGAGGAGGGACGGGTCGCACCTAACACACGCGGCGCTTCAGGTGCTCACTCCGCGGGCGCCACACCTCCGGGTGCGCCCTTGACTGTCGCCTTGGACCTGACCTCGGCCCGCACCCTCTTGCCGTTCCGGGCGAATCCGGCGGGGGAGACGGTCACCGATAGGAGCGTGTCCTCGCCGACGACGAAGGGGTGGAATCCGACCCCGCCGCCGCCGCGTCCTTTGACCGGGATGTCAGCGCAGGCGGTGACTTTCCAGGCTTTCTCCGACACCGACAGCAGAGCCTCGGTGGCTTCACCGGTGATCGGCAGCGCGGCGATCACCTCGTCACCGTCCTCGGCCAGTCGCAACCCGGCGACGCCGTTGCCGGCAGCGCCCTGCGGGTTGATCACGGACGGGTCGATGCGCAGCACCTTGCCGCGGCGGGAGACAAGCGCCAGGTGCGCCCCGTCGGGCAGGACGCCGGAGCACAGCAGGCCGGTGATGTCGGGGGCTACCGGCACGTTGCGGACCTTGGTCGGCAGGCCGGCGCCGGTGGTGAACTTGACCCGCCCATCGGTCCAGACGGCCCAGCCGAGCCCTTCGGAGAGAAGGTCGCCGTGGCTGTCGGAGAGGATGCCCTGGTGGTCCAGACGCCATGCGGCGTTGGGCTTACGGGGGCCGTCGTTGTCGGCGCTCAAGGTCACCGGCGCGGCGTCGAAGTTCAGGGCGGTGCGCCGGTCGAACTCCGGGCCGGCGAACAGCTTGGCCGTTTCGACCAGCTCGGCGTCGATGATTTTCTTCCGGGCATCGGGGGAGGAAAGCAGCTCGGTGAGTTGGGCGTACTCGGCGTCGAGCTTGTCGGCTTCGGTGCGCAGCTCGATGACGTCCAGCTTGGTCAGCCGGCGTAGCTGCAGTGCCAGCACGTAGTCGGCCTGAACCTCGTCGATCGTGAACCGGGCGCACAGGCCGGCGCGGGCCTCGTCGACGGTGTCCGAGCCGCGGATCACCGCGACGGCGGCGTCGATGTCGATATGAACGAGCAGCAGGCCCGACACCAGATGCCTTCTGGCCGTGACCTTCTCCAGCCGGTGCTCGCTGCGGCGGACCACGACGGAGTCGCGCAGCGACAGGAACGAGGCGATCAGTTCACGCACCGACCACCACCGCGGGATCCGGTCGGCGTCGAGGGCAACCAGGCTGGCGGCGAACGTCGACTCCAACGGGGTCAGCGCCAGCAGTGAGGTGATCAGTTGGTGCGGGTCGTGGCCGCGCTTGGCGCTGACCACGATGCGCAGCCCGTTGCGCCGGTCGGTGAGATCGGACATGTCGGCCACGCCGGGCAGGTCTCCGCCGGAAATGAGTGAGCGGATGCGTTCCTGGACAGTGGAACTGGCCACTCCCGGCGGAAGTTCGGTGATGACGACGTTGCGGCCCTCCACCGACAGCGTCCCGCGCACGGTGAACGAGCCCCGCCCGGTGGTGACGTAGTCGCGCAGCCCGTCGGAGCCGACGACCGATCCGCCGCACCCCCAGTCGGGTCCGGGCAGCAACTCCATCAGCTTGTCGTCGGAGAGTCCCGGCTTCTTCAGTAGCGACCGGCAGGCGGCCATCACCTGGCGCGGGTTGTGCGCGGGAACCTTGGTGGCCCAGCCCTCGGCGATGCCCATGGCACCGTTGACGAGCAGCACGGGGAAGCGGGCCGGCAGCACGATCGGCTCGATCCATTCGCCGTCGAAGGTCTCCGTCATCGGCACGGCATGGTCGGCCAGCTCCGCGGTGAGCGCCGCTCCGGCAGCGGAGAGACGCATCTCCGTGTAGCGGTCCGCCGCCGGGATGTCGCCCTGGATGCGGGGGAACGCCCCCTGGCCGTCGATGATCTTCACCCGCTGGAAATCGGCGGCCAGCAGTGCCGCGGCGCCGTACATGGCGACCCCGCCGTGCGGGTGAAGATTGCCGGTCACCGCCGAGCAGACCTTCGAGGATTTCTGAGGCTTGTTGCCCGGCAACAGATTTGAAGCGTGCATCTGGTACAGCAGACGCCGCTGTCCCGGCTTGAGGCCGTCGTAGGCCGACGGGATCGCTCGGTCGGACGTGCTGTAGAGCGCGAACAGCAGCTGATAGCGGTTCCAGTAGTCGTCCGCGGAGACGTCGAGGATCAGGTCCGGGTTCTGTTCGATGACGGTCATCGGTCTGCTGTCTCCTTAGTTGAGGTCGAGGGTGGCGGTATCGACGCGAGCGGCGGCGGCGGCCATCCAGTCGCGGCGTCCCTCCGGCGGCCCCCCGAACAAGATGTGGTGCAGATTCACGGCCTTGTCGTCGGGCTTGATTCGGTAGACGGTGCGCTGGGCCGGGTCGAGCACGGTGTTCCAGAAGTCGTCGGCGTTCATCTCGCCCAAACCCTTGTTGCGTTGCACCTCGACTTTGCGGCGGGAGGCAGCACGCAGCTTGGCCACCGCCTCGTCCCGTTCGGCCTCGTCCTGGCAGTAGACCCGGGTGTCGGCGTCGTAGACGACGAACAGCGGCGGCAGCGTCACGTACACCATGCCGGCGGCGACCAGTGGTCGGTAGAAGTCGAGGAACATAGAGATCAGGCTGGAGTTGATGTTGGCGCCGTCGGGGTCGGCGTCGGAGGCGAACAGGATTCGGTCGTAGCGGGACTTCTCCGGGTCGCAGTGATCCCGCACCCCGCAGCCCAGGATGCGTTCGATCGCGTCAAACTCCTCCTTGGTGCGGGCCTTGGTCGCGGTCCAGCCGAAAGTGTTGGGCGGCTTGCCTTTCAGCGGGAATGCTGCCTGGAAGGTGGCGTCGCGGGCCGCCTTGACGGTGCCCAGCGCCGAGTCGCCCTCGCAGATGAACAGCTCCGCCCCGCTGCCGCGACCGCTCTCCCGGCTGGGCAGCAACTTGGGCGGCAGGGACAGGTTTGTGCCCAGGCCCTTGGCTTTCGATGCCGCCCGGGAGCGTTCCTTGGCCCCCTCGGCGCTGCGGCGGGCCCGTGCGGATTCCAGGGCCAGCTTCGCCCAGGTGCTGACAGCCGGGGCGTTGGCGGGGTTGGCCGCCCACACCGTGACCGCGCGGGCAACCTCCGGGGTCATCGCCAGGTTCAGCGACCGCGACGACACCGAGGTCTTCGCCTGGGAGTCCCACGACACGTCCGGTGCACGGGTGTCGACGGCCAACGCGGTGACGGCCGCGAAGTCTTGGGCCTCCGGCCCAGCCTCGCCCTTGGCCAGGCCGAGATCGCGCATACGGCTGGACTTCTCGGCCAGCGCTTCGGAGAGGCCGCGCACGGCAGCGGAAAGGTGCGAGCCGCCGTTGGCGGTCCGGACGGTGTTGCAGAACGCCGCCACGGTGGCCGGCTCGGCGGGGCCGGCAGCCACCGACCAGCGCATCGGGGTGGGTCCCCGGCCGGTGGTGTAGGAACCGGATCCCTCGACCAGCAGGTTCAGCTCCGGCGTGGGGGCACCCGCCGCCGCGCACATCAGATCCAGCAGCGCGTCGGTGCCCCACGGCCCGTCGAACGGCGCGGTCAGCATCTCGGGCACCTCCCCGAGCGGCCAGCCCTCGTCGATCACCCGCAGGTGCACGCCGGGGCACATCCGGACCGCGGCTTGGGCACGCAGCAGCACCTCGTTGATGTCGATGACGCAGTCCGGGGCCACGGTTGGGTCGAACAGGATGCGCACCGAGGTGCCGTGGGCGTCGGGCTGCCGATTGTTCACGCCGCGCAGCTTCTGGGTGTCGTCGCGGACGAACTCGGCCACCGGGTCGAAGTCCTTCCCGCTGAACGTGCCCGGATAGCCCATCCCGAAGCTCTGCACGTAGGTCTTGCCGACACGGCGCACGGTGACGTCGGTGCGGGCGGAGATGAACACTGCGGCCGCGGCGCCGATTCCGTTGAGCCCGGCGCCGACGGTGTCTGCGTCGGTGTGTGCAGAGAACTTGCCGCCGGCCCTCGCGGTGCCCAGCGTCTTGACGATGCCGTTCTTCTTGTTGACCGGATCGGAGTCGACCGGCAGTCCGCGTCCGTCGTCGGAGACCGTCACCGAGGTGTCGGAGTGCAGAACGATCGTCACCGTCGACCCGCCGTGGCCGGGGTTGGCAACTTCTTCCACGGCGTTGTCGACGAGCTCGCGCAACGCGGTGAGCATGACGTCCTGTCCCAGGTTCACCGCGGGACGCAGGCGGGTGTGCTGGACGTCGTCGAGTTCGGTGATATCGGCGGCGGTATAGCTCACGGGTGGTCGTACCTCTCAGCGATGCGGCGGTGACTTCATGGTGGTGTGGTTGGAGGAAACACCGTCATAGCGGTGGGGTCGGCTCTGCCGGGTTCGACACGCCGCTCCGGGATAGGAGGGACTGCCGGGATGCCATCATATCGAACACACATTCGATGTGATGGCATCGCATGGGCCGCGCGTGGTCGTCACTGCGGCACTACGGGTCTTGACGGTGGACAAACTCTCGACGTAGCCACGCCACACTGCGGGTGCTCGTCGGCGGCTGACAATGGAGTCAGGTTGACCCAGACCAGCTTTTCGGCAGGCCGAATTGTGTTTACTGGGGCGCCCTGCCGCCTAGTTGTCGCGGCCGAAGGGTCTGCTGCACGAACAGGTGACAGTTTCGGTCACGCGGCCTGATCGGCCGGTGTGGTCATGATTGCTTCGAATTCGATCGGGGTCAACCGGCCGAGGCCGACCTGGCGGCGGCGGCGATGGTAGGTGCGTTCGATCCA
>CAISDL010000109.1 GCA_903884065.1 uncultured Actinomycetes bacterium
CTACACGCTGCAGGAGCTCTTGACCATCAAGTCCGACGACACCGTCGGCCGGGTCAAGGTCTACGAGGCGATCGTCAAGGGCGAGAACATCCCCGAGCCGGGCATCCCGGAGTCCTTCAAGGTGTTGCTCAAGGAACTGCAGTCGCTGTGCCTCAACGTCGAGGTGCTCTCCAGCGACGGCGCTGCCATCGAGATGCGTGACGGGGACGACGAGGATCTGGAACGCGCTGCCGCGAACCTGGGAATCAACCTGTCTCGCAACGAGTCTGCGTCCGTCGAGGACCTGGCCTGATAGCGGTGGGGCCGCGAGCGCTGACTCGCGGCCCAGCCGCCCGCTTAGTTATTTGGTTTTCTAGTCCCGCAAGGGGAAAGGGAGTTACGTGCTAGACGTCAACTTCTTCGATGAGCTCCGCATCGGCCTGGCTACCGCCGAGGACATCCGCACCTGGTCCTACGGCGAGGTGAAGAAGCCGGAGACCATCAACTACCGAACCCTCAAGCCGGAGAAGGACGGGCTCTTCTGCGAGAAGATCTTCGGACCGACTCGCGACTGGGAGTGCTACTGCGGCAAGTACAAGCGCGTCCGCTTCAAGGGCATCATCTGCGAGCGCTGCGGTGTCGAGGTGACCCGCGCCAAGGTGCGCCGTGAGCGGATGGGCCACATCGAGCTGGCCGCGCCGGTCACCCACATCTGGTACTTCAAGGGTGTGCCGAGCCGGTTGGGCTACCTGCTGGACCTGGCTCCGAAGGATCTCGAGAAGATCATCTATTTCGCCGCCTACGTCATCACCGCCGTCGACACCGAGATGCGTCACAACGAGCTCTCCACCCTCGAAGCCGAGATGCAGGTCGAGAAGAAGGGCGTCGCCGACCAGCGGGACAACGACCTGGAAGCCCGCGCCCAGAAGCTCGAGGCCGACCTGGCCGAGCTGGAGGCCGAGGGTGCCAAGTCCGACGTGCGTCGCAAGGTCAAGGACGGCGGCGAGCGCGAGATGCGCCAGCTGCGTGACCGTGCCCAGCGCGAGCTGGACCGGCTCGACGAGATCTGGACCACCTTCACCAAGCTGGCTCCCAAGCAGCTGATCGTCGACGAGAACCTCTACCGCGAGATCGTCGACCGCTACGGGGAGTACTTCACCGGGTCGATGGGCGCCGAGGCCATCAAGAAGCTCATCGAGACCTTCGACATCGACGCCGAAGCCGAGATCCTGCGCGAGATCATCCGCAGCGGCAAGGGCCAGAAGAAGCTTCGCGCGCTCAAGCGGCTCAAGGTCGTCGCGGCGTTCCAGACCAACCGCAACTCGCCGATGGGCATGGTCCTCGACGCGGTTCCGGTGATCCCGCCGGAGCTGCGGCCGATGGTCCAGCTCGACGGTGGCCGGTTCGCCACCTCCGACCTGAACGATCTGTACCGCCGCGTCATCAACCGCAACAACCGGTTGAAGCGCCTGATCGATCTCGGTGCGCCCGAGATCATCGTCAACAACGAGAAGCGCATGCTTCAGGAGTCGGTGGACGCGCTGTTCGACAACGGCCGCCGCGGCCGGCCGGTCACCGGTCCGGGCAACCGCCCGCTGAAGTCGCTGTCGGATCTGCTCAAGGGCAAGCAGGGCCGGTTCCGTCAGAACCTGCTCGGCAAGCGCGTCGACTACTCGGGCCGTTCGGTCATCGTCGTCGGCCCGCAGCTCAAGCTGCACCAGTGCGGTCTGCCGAAGTTGATGGCTCTGGAGCTGTTCAAGCCGTTCGTGATGAAGCGCCTGGTGGATCTCAACCACGCGCAGAACATCAAGAGCGCCAAGCGGATGGTGGAGCGCCAGCGTCCGCAGGTGTGGGACGTCCTCGAAGAGGTCATCTCCGAGCACCCGGTGCTGCTGAACCGCGCACCAACCCTGCACCGCCTGGGGATCCAGGCCTTCGAGCCGATGCTGGTCGAGGGCAAGGCGATTCAGCTGCACCCGCTGGTGTGTGAGGCCTTCAACGCCGACTTCGACGGTGACCAGATGGCCGTGCACCTCCCGCTGAGTGCGGAGGCGCAGGCCGAGGCGCGCATCCTGATGCTGTCGTCGAACAACATCCTGTCGCCGGCCTCGGGCAAGCCGCTGGCCATGCCCCGTCTGGACATGGTCACCGGGCTGTACTTCCTGACCACCCTCATCCCGGGTGACACCGGTGAGTACACCGCGCCGGCCAAGGACACCCCGGAGAGCGGCGTCTACAGCTCGCCGTCGGAGGCCATCATGGCGATGGACCGCGGCTCGCTGAGCGTGCGGGCGCAGATCAAGGTGCGGCTGACGCAGTTGCGGCCGCCGCACGAGGTCGAGACCGAGATGTTCGGCGAGAACGGCTGGCGTCCGGGCATGGCCTGGATCTGCGAGACCACGCTGGGCCGCGTGCTCTTCAATGAGCTTCTGCCGCAGGGTTATCCCTTCGTCAACAAGCAGATGCACAAGAAGGAGCAGGCCAAGATCATCAATGATCTGGCCGAGCGCTACCCGATGATCGTCGTCGCGCAGACCGTCGACAAGCTCAAGGACGCCGGCTTCCACTGGGCGACCCGAAGCGGTGTGACGGTCTCGATGGCCGACGTGCTGGTGCTGCCGGAGAAGCAGGAGATCCTCGATCGTCACGAGAAGGACGCCGACGGGATCGAGAAGAAGTACCAGCGCGGCGCCCTGAACCGCCAGGAGCGCAACGACGCCCTGGTGGAGCTGTGGAAGAAGGCGACCGAGGAGGTCGGCGAGGCACTGCGGGCGTACTACCCCGAGGACAACCCGATCATCACGATCGTGGAGTCCGGCGCGACGGGTAACTTCACCCAGACCCGCACCCTGGCCGGCATGAAGGGCCTGGTGACAAACCCGAAGGGTGAGTTCATCCCGCGCCCGATCAAGTCCTCGTTCCGCGAGGGCCTGACGGTGCTGGAGTACTTCATCAACACCCACGGCGCCCGAAAGGGCCTGGCGGACACCGCGCTTCGCACCGCCGACTCGGGTTACCTGACCCGCCGTCTGGTCGACGTCTCCCAGGACGTGATCGTCCGCGAGCATGACTGCGGTACCGAGCGGGGCATCGTCGTGGATCTGGCCGAGCGCCAGCCCGACGGCACCTTGATCCGGGATCCCTACGTCGAGACCTCCGCGTACGCCCGCACGCTGGCCGCCGACGCGGTCGACGCAGGCGGCAACGTGATTGTCGAGCGCGGCCACGACCTGGGTGACCCGGCGATCGACGCCGCACTGGAAGCGGGCATCACGTCGGTCAAGGTCCGCTCGGTGCTCACCTGCGGTTCGGCGTCCGGCGTCTGCGCCATGTGCTACGGCCGTTCGATGGCCACCGGCAAGCTGGTGGACATCGGCGAGGCCGTCGGCATCGTCGCGGCGCAGTCCATCGGCGAGCCCGGCACCCAGCTCACGATGCGCACCTTCCACCAGGGCGGCGTCGGTGAGGACATCACCGGCGGTCTGCCCCGCGTGCAGGAGCTGTTCGAGGCACGTGTCCCGCGCGGCAAGGCCCCGATCGCCGAGGTCGCCGGCCGGGTCCGTCTGGAGGACACCGACAAGTTCTACAAGATCACCATCGTCCCCGACGACGGGGGCGAGGAGGTCGTGTACGACAAGCTCTCCAAGCGTCAGCGGCTGCGTGTGTTCAAGCACGAGGACGGTAGCGAGCGGTTGCTCACCGACGGCGACCACGTCGAGGTCGGACAGCAGCTCATGGAGGGCTCGGCCGACCCGCACGAGGTGCTTCGTGTGGAGGGTCCCCGCAAGGTGCAGATCCACCTGGTCAAGGAAGTCCAGGAGGTCTACCGGGCCCAGGGCGTGTCGATCCACGACAAGCACATCGAGGTCATCATCCGGCAGATGCTGCGTCGCGTGACGATCATCGACTCGGGCGCAACGGAATTCCTGCCCGGCTCGCTGACCGAGCGTGGCGAGTTCGAGTCGGCTAACCGCCGGGTGGTCGCCGAGGGCGGCGAACCGGCGGCCGGCCGGCCGGTGCTCATGGGCATCACGAAGGCCTCGCTGGCCACCGATTCGTGGCTGTCGGCGGCATCCTTCCAGGAGACCACCAGGGTGCTCACCGATGCGGCGATCAACTGCCGCAGCGACAAGCTCCTGGGCCTGAAGGAGAACGTCATCATCGGCAAGCTGATCCCGGCCGGTACCGGCATCAACCGCTACCGCAACATCCAGGTGCAGCCCACCGAGGAGGCGCGGGCCGCGGCGTACACGATCCCGTCCTACGAGGATCAGTACTACAGCCCGGACTTCGGCCAGGCCACTGGTCCCGCGGTGCCGTTGGACGACTACGGGTACAGCGACTAC
>CAISDL010000110.1 GCA_903884065.1 uncultured Actinomycetes bacterium
CAAACCCTCGAACAGGTAATAACAGCAGAACAAGTGCCAACTCATCTGGTTGAGGGCGGCGACGGCCATGCGGTCCGGCAGGTCCATGTGAGGAGCGAGGAATTCGGCGAGGTTCCTGAGTGAGGTGGGGTCGGCGTCTGGGGGCATAGTTCTCCACGGTGTCGGTCGGCGCAAAGCTTCACTTTAAGGCCGCAAAGGGTTGGGTGCAATACACATGGGCCGGATACGCTCTGGCCCGATACGCGCGGGCCGTATGAGGTTGGAAAACATGCCAAAGGCCGAGTCGTCCGCGCTCAACGAAACCACTCGCGTATTCGGCGAACGTGTGAGGGCGCGCCGGATCGAACTCGGGCTCAGCCAGGAGGCGGCCGCCGTCCGATGCGGCATCCACTGGACACAGCTGGGGAAAGTTGAGCGCGGGCAGCGGAGCTTGCGCCTGGAAACCATCGTAAAGATTGCCGGCGGCCTCGAGATTGAGCCAGGAAAGCTGGTGAACGGATTGCCGGCGCCGACATAGATCGACGCGATTGCTCCATCGCTCCGATGAGCGTCAGTACGAGGTACTAGTTTTTGGACAGCGGGTTAAGGGGGAAATATTTCAGCACCGACTACCGACCTCAACGTCGCACCTGGCTCCATCGTGGTCGTCCGCGACGAAGAATGGCTGGTCACCAAGGCCGAGCAGGGCGCCGATGGCTGGTTGGTGCATGTCCGGGGCCTCTCCGAACTCGTCTCGGACACCACCGCCGCCTTCTACTCCAGCCTGGACACCATCGAGGTCCAAGACCCCAAAGAAGCCCTGGTCGTTGCTGATGGCTCCTCCGGCTATCGGGATTCCCGCCTCTGGCTGGAGGCGATGCTTCGCAAAACCCCGGTCCCGTACGGCGACCAGGCACTGAGCGTCTCTACTCACATGCTCGCTGACGCCCTGCGCTACCAGAAGGCCGCCGTCACCAAGGCCCTGGACCCGCAGCACATCCGCCCAAGGATCCTGATTGCCGACGCGGTGGGTCTGGGTAAGACCATCGAGATAGGAATGATCCTAAGCGAGCTGGTCCGCCGCGGCCGCGGCGAACGGATCTTGATCGTCACACCCAAGCACGTGCTGGAGCAGATGCAGCACGAGCTGTGGTGCCGCTTCGCCCTGCCGTTCGTCCGGCTGGACTCCACCGGCATCCAAAAAGTCCGCCAGAAGCTGCCGGCCACCCGCAACCCGTTCACCTATTTCAAGCGCGCCATCATCTCCATCGACACCCTCAAGAGCCCGCGCTACAAAGCCCACCTGGAACGCCAGCAGTGGGATGCCGTCGTCATCGACGAGTCCCACAACCTCACCAACACCGGCACTCAGAACAACGAGCTCGCTCGCGTCCTGGCCCCCAACACCGAGGCGCTGATCCTGGCCTCGGCCACCCCGCACAACGGCAAGGAAGAATCCTTCGCCGAACTGCTGCGGCTGCTCGACCCCACTGTCGTCAACGCAGACGGCACCTTCACCAAGGACGACGTCGAGACCCTCCTGATCCGACGCCATCGGCACAGCCCCGACGTGGCCGCCGAAGTCGGCAGCGACTGGGCCGAACGCGCCGAACCGGTTCACCTGTTGGTCAAGCCCTCCCCGGAGGAGGACGCGGTGGCCGCCGAGCTCTCGCACACCTGGCTGCACCCTGCCACCGGAAGCTCCCCGTATTCCGGGGATACCAAGGCGCTGTTCCCCTGGACGCTGGCCAAGGCGTTTCTGTCCTCGCCTGCCGCGCTCGCCGAGTCGATCAAGCAACGCCGAACCAAGCTCGACCACAACGACAAAGCACAGAAAGCCGAACTCGACGCCCTGCACATCCTCGATGAGCTCAACAAAGAAGCCTTGGCCCACCAGGCCGGTAAGTTTGCCGGTCTGGTCAAACGGCTCAAGGACATCGGTGTTGGCAAGGGATCGTCCACCCGCGCAGTGGTTTTCGCCGAACGCATCGCCACCCTCGCGTGGCTGCGCGATCACCTGCCCAAGGCCACCGGGCTGAGCCCCGACAACATCGCCATGCTGCACGGCGGTCTGTCCGACGTCGAGCAGCAGGAGATCGTCGATAGCTTCAAGCTTGAGACCTCATCGATCCGGGTTCTGGTCACCGGTGACGTCGCCTCCGAAGGTGTCAACCTGCACGCCCAGTGCCATCACCTGATCCACTACGACATCCCGTGGAGTCTCATCCGCATCGAGCAGCGCAACGGCCGCATCGACCGCTACGGGCAGAAGCATCCCCCGGTCATCTCCTCGCTGATCCTGGAGCCCTCCGACCCGAAGTTCTCCGGTGACCTGCGCGTGCTGTCCCGGCTACTGGAACGCGAGAACCAGGCCCACAAGACTCTCGGTGACGTCGCCTCCCTGATGGGTAAGCACAGCGTCACCGAGGAAGAGAACACCATCCGCGAGGTGCTCGCCAAAGGTGCCGACATTGACGCAACCGTCCGTACCGCCGAAGAGGTCGCCCACGGCGATGACCTGGATGCGTTCTTCGCGCAGTTCGACGCGGTCGACGACGCCCCCGCGGCGCTGCCCGAATCCCCGCGCGAGAGCCTCTATCCCGACGACCTGACCTACCTCGATGAGGCGCTCAATGCTGCGTTCCACGATGTGCCGCATTCCCCGCCGGAGAAGGGTGGCATCGGCTGGACGGTCAGCAAGCCGCACGGCATCGCCGAACTGAGCCCACCGAGGGATCTGCGGCAACGACTGGCGCAGCTGCCGCAGAACTACTTGCAGCACGGCCGCGTCCTAGAGCGGCTCAAGCTGGCGACCACCGCACCCGTCGGCGACGCCCAACTGCGCTTGGCCCGAGAAGGCAAGGGCGTCAACAACACCACCTGGCCCGAAGCCCACTACCTGGGCCCGCTACACCCGGTGCTTGACTGGGCCAGCGACCGGGCGCTGACCGCGCTGGGCCGTAACCAGGTGTTCGCCATCCGCGGCGACGTCGACGCCCCGACCGTCCTGCTGATGGGAACCCTGACCAACAAACGCGGCCAACTCATCTCCCGGGTCTTCTCCACCGCCGCGTTCCCCAACCCGAAAAACCCCGACTTTTGCATGGTGGAACCCCTCGAAGACCTGTCCTTCCTCACCACCACGACCGCACTGAAACCCGGCTCGGCCAACCCCGGCCCGATCGCCGACCCGCAGCGCTACCGGGCGCTCATCCCGGTCGCCGTCGAGAACGCCGGCCGCGAGATGCGCTGGGTCCTCGATGCCCAGGAGAAAGCCACCACCGAACGCCTCGCGCAGTGGCGCAAGCGGGCCGATCATTGGCACGCCGAAGCCGACCGGCTGGAATTGCGCGGCGTGCAGAAGTCCAAGATCGGCAAGCTCGGCCAGCGCATCCACGAAGAACAACGCCTCGCCGACCTGCTCGCACCCACCCAACAACTGGTGCGCCCGCTGCTGGTCATCGTGGCCGCCGATACGCCCGTCGCCGGAAAGGAGCGGTGAACCGTGCCTTCCTACGATTCCATTGTCGTCGGTGAGGACTGGATCAGCGAGCATTACTTCACCACCGACTCACCCCGGGAGTCCTTTCAGGGCAGGGTGATCGAGCTCCGTAAGGAATGGGACGCCGAAGCCGCCGAAGGCCGCGACACCGTACGACGCCACTTGCTCGGCGCGGCCGGCGAACTTCAAGTCGCGCTGTCGGCACTGGCCGAAAACCCCGACGGCGCACCCGCCGCTCACGCCCTGATCCGCAGCACCCTCGGCTTCCCCGGCGACCTCATCGACTACACCGGCGAGCGGGCCGGCACCGAACTGCGACTGCCGCACGCCCAAGTCCCCGGTGTGACGAGCACCCTGTTCCTCCAAGCCGTGCCGGTGGAATCGTTCGATGACTTGCTGGACCCGCAGACCGGTCTGCTGCTGGAACCGGGGGAGGAGGACGGCAAGCCGATCACCGCGGTGTCCAAAGCGGTGTCGGCAGCGTTCCGCGCCGATGAGCCGCCCGCCTTCATCGTGGTCCAAGCCGGCCAATGGATGATGCTTGCCGAAGCCGAGCGGTGGGCCGAAGGCCGCTACCTCGCCGTGGATCTGCTGGTGGTGGCCGAACGCCGCGACGACAAACGCGGCGGGGAGATCGACCGGGTTGCTGCGATGCTCGGCCGCCAAGCCGTGGTGCCCGACGCTGACGGGAACATCTGGTGGACAGGAGTTCTCGAAGACTCCGTGAAACACACCGTTGGCGTATCCAAGGATCTGCGCGAAGGCATCCGGCTCTCGATCGAAATCATCGCCAACGACGTGGTCAACCGCCGCGAAGCAAAAGGCCTTTCACTGGAGGACATCGACGCCCAACAACTGGCCAAGCACTCGCTGCGCTTCCTCTACCGGATCCTGTTCCTGCTCTTCGCCGAAGCGTCCCCGGAACTCAAGGTGCTGCCGGCGGGAGCACCGGAGTACGGCGAGGGCTACGGCTTGGATCGGCTGCGCGAACTCACCCTCACCGAACTGGTCTCACCCACGGCGAAATCCGGCACCCACCTCTACGAATCGCTGGCGACGTTGTTCCGGCTGGTCGACGCCGGGCACACGCCCACCAACCCCGCGGAGAATGCCACCGACGATCCCGCGCCGGGCCTGGAGTTCAACGCCCTACGAGCCGACCTGTTCGCCCCGGCCGCAACCGCACTGATCGACGAGGTCAGTCTGAGCAACGAAGCCACGCAGCGGGTGCTGCAACACCTGCTGCTGTCCAAGGAAGCCAAGGGCCGCAAGGGCGGCGACCGCGGTTTCATCTCCTACGCCGAACTCGGCATCAACCAACTCGGCGCGGTCTACGAAGGTCTGATGTCCTACACCGGCTTCTTCGCCGCCGAGGACCTCTACGAGGTCGCCAAGAACGGCGACCCGGAGAAGGGCTCCTGGGTGGTGCCGGTCACCCGCGCCGATCACCTCGCCGAATCCGACTTCGTCACGACGCTCGATGAGGCCACCGGTGAGACGATCCCGGTCATCCACCGCCAAGGCGCCTTCGTGTTCCGCCTCGCTGGCCGCGAACGCCAGCAGTCCGCCTCTTACTACACCCCCGAGGTCCTGACGAAGTTCGTTGTCTCACAAGCGCTTGAGGAACTGCTTGACCAGGACGACCAACGCACCACACCCGAGCAGATCCTGCAGCTGACTATCTGCGAGCCCGCGCTCGGCTCCGGGGCGTTCGCCATCGAGGCGGTCCGGCAGCTCGCCGCCGAATACCTGAAGCGCAAGCAGGAAGACCTCGGCCAAATCATCGACGCCGACCAGTATCAGGTCGAACTGCAAAAGGTGAAGGCACACCTCGCCCTGCACCAGGTCTACGGTGTCGACCTCAACGCCACCGCAGTCGAACTCGCCGAAATATCACTGTGGCTCGACACCATGGTCGCCGGCCTGCAGGCACCATGGTTCGGCCTGCATCTGCGCCGCGGCAACTCACTGATCGGTGCGCGGCGTGCGGTCTACGCGCCCGGGCTGCTCGCCAAGAAGGCGTGGCTTTCCACCGCACCGGAAGACAAGCCGCTCGGTGAGGAGATCGGCGCGGGCATTCACCATTTCCTGTTGCCGTCACAAGGCTGGGGTGCGGTGGTCGACACCCCGGAAGCCAAGACCTACGCGCCCGACAGACGCGAAGAATTGCGGCTGTGGCGCAACGGTATCCGTGGCAACCCGAGCGCAGCGATCAAGAAACGCCTCGCCGCACTCGCTCAACGGGTCGAGACCCTCTGGGAATTCACGCTTCGCCGGCTCACCATCGCCGAATCAGAGATCCGCCGCGATATCGATATCTGGGGCGTCGAGCGCGATCGACCGCCGACTGTCGGCGTGACGCGCGAGCAGATCGAAGAGGTACTGCACGACGAGAACGGCGCTTACCGCCGACTGCGGCGAGTGATGGATGCTTGGTGCGCCCTATGGTCTTGGCCGCTGACAACCGACATTGACCCGCCGGACTGGGACCAGTGGGTCGGCGGCCTCGAAGCGATCCTTGGTGTGCCGCCCAAGGCCGGCAAGTTCGAGAAGTATGGGCAGACCAGCATGGCAAGTGACCTCAGCTGGCAAGAGCTCGACACAGCTGAAGGCAATGATCGGGTCTTCTCGCAAGCGCGTGCAATCGAGAAGGCGCTTGATGGCTTTACTTGGTTGAGAGTGGCGCACGCGATCTCCGAGTCGCAAGGCTTCTTTCACTGGGAGCTTGACTTTGGGCCGGTGTTTGCCCGAAGCGGCTTTGACCTCCAGGTCGGAAATCCCCCTTGGGTGCGGCCCGATTGGGATGAGGCTGCTGTATTGGCGGAGTTTGATCCCTGGTGGCAGCTGACCGAGAAGGCTGCAGAAGCGATCAAGCAAGAAAGGCGCGACGAGGCCCTAGCGCAGGAGGCCATTCGAAGGGTTGTCCTGGACGAGCGGGCGGTACTAGCAGGTCTCAGCGAACACCTTGCGTCGAGCGTGGACCGGCCTGCTCTGACGGGATTGCAGCCCGATTTGTACCGGTGCTTCATGGATCGAACATGGCGTTCGGCGGCACCAAGAGGAACCGTAGGTCTCATTCATCCCGGCAGTCACTTTACAGAGTTACGCGCGAGGACTCTTCGCCGAGAAACATACCCTCGGCTGCGCCGTCACTGGCAGTTCAGGAACGAGTTGAAATTATTCACCGAAATCCAGCACACCCGGCCTTTTGCAGTGCACATTTACGGCGCTCCTTCCGCCGTTCATTTTCTACAAGGATCTTTCTTGTACCACCCGAGCACGGTGACTCGATCACTTGCCCACGATGGCAGTGGTGCGCCGCCGGGAGTGAAAGACGACGATGGCAACTGGGATGTCCGTCCGCATCGTGAACGCATCATCGAAGTCTCCGAATCCCAGTTGTTTTCATGGGCTGCTCTGATCGATGAACAAGGAACGCCGGCATCCGAGGCGCGACTGCTATATCCAGTAAATAGGGCCAGTGCAGCGGTGCTGGACAAAATCGCCTCTGCGCCACGCCTAGGGGGTATCGAATTTGAGTGGACGGCCGGATGGCATGAGAACGCTGATCGGAAGCGACGCTTATTTGAGGCAGCAACGTCATCGCCAGAAAGCTGGGAACAAGTAATCCTCCAGGGCCCCCACGTCGGGGTTGCGACGGCTCTTTACCAACAGCCTGATGCAACCCGTGGGCGCGAGCACATGTACGAAACTATTCCACTGGACTCCATAGCTGAGGATTTTGTACCTCGGACAAACTATCGGGTGGCCGAGACGTTTAGTAAGTTCACGGCCGCCTATCCAAAGTGGGATGGCGAATCAAGTTCGAATTATTTCCGATTAGCCTGGCGAGCTATGGCTGATACCGCGATGATGCGCACGTTGTACACGGCGCTAATACCCCCGGGCCCAACTCATGTTCACAGTTTGTTTTCTCTAACTACACGGGATTCGACCGACCTCGTTGTAGCAGCTGCGTTTACATCATCTCTGGTCGCTGACTTTCTTATTAAGTCCGCTGGTGTCGCGAACATCAAGATCAATGTTCTGGGCAAGTTGCCCCACGTCCGCAACCACGCGCTAGAGAATCAACTCAACCTTCGATCACTCCGTCTGCAATGTCTAGTTGGTACCTATGCCCCGCTGTGGGAGGCGCTTTACGACAAGGGCTGGGCAAAAGATTCGTGGGTGGCGCATGTTGGCGTTGACCGCATCGATCGTTGCGCTTTAGGTGATGTCGGACCGAGATGGGAGTGGGCCACGGCACTTCGTCCATCTGCTGACCGCCGGCAGGCTTTGGTCGAAATTGATGCCATCGTCGCGATCATGCTCGACATAAGTGCCGAGGAATTGCTCACGATCTACCGGACGCAGTTCCCTGTGCTGCAGAAGTACGAGCGCGATGCTCTCTATGACGCTAATGGCCGACAACTGCCCGGCAAGCTGGCCTCGGAGTACCGCAAGGGCAAGGCAAAGCCGGCCGACTTCACTGTCGATGGTGTGACCTACGTCGAGCCGTTCGTAGGTGTGGATCGCGAGCGCGATATGGAACTGGCGCACAAGCACTTCAGCGATATCGCGAAGGCCTAGGAAAGCGAATGAGGGGGAGATGTAAATGAAGGGACAGCTGGATTCCGCCGCGTTAGCGGAGCTCGCCGATGCTGTTGCAGCGCTTGAGCCACGGCCGCGAGAGCGCCGGTGGACGAGTCTGTCGTTCTGCATTGTCGATGCGGTGTGGAGCATCGGCGCCAATTACGACAACGTGGTTGTCCCCTTGGTACGCGAGAAGTTCGCCGCAAAATTCGGCGTGCTGCAACCCACCATCCCGGCCTGCCAACCGATACCAAAAGATCCGCTTCCGCTGTCGAAGCTTGATGTTCTCACCGTTGACTCACTGACGGCGCTGATGAACCGCCAGAGGACCTCAACGCGCGGTGGAATCCTTAAAGCTGATGCGGTACTTCGGCATATCGCCGTCTTTCGTGAGCGCGACGTCGAGACGATGCAGGACGCGCTTGCGCTTTTCGGTGACCTTGAGCGGTTCGGCAAAGTTGATAAGGCGCTGCGCTCCATTCCGGGCGAGGGTGGCTTCGGGATCCGCCGCAACTACCTGTGGATGACCATCGGCCAGGACGACCTGATCAAGCCCGACCGCATGGTGTTGCGCTGGCTTGGCCGCCAGGAGGTGAAGACCGATCCGGCCGGTGCGCGCGACATCATCGCCGCGCTGGTCCCGTTGGTCAGTGCCCGACTGAAGCGCCAAGTGACCGCCTGGGAGATCGACCACGCGCTGTGGCTGGCCGGGCGGAAAAAGGCCGGCTGATGGGCGCGCTCCTTCCCACCCTGCAGGCCCACCACATCCGTGAGGGTCTATCTGACTATCTCGCAACCACTTTTGCGCTGACCGATCCCGATGCCCAGGCCGCGCTCACCGACTTCGTCAGTGACCCCGACAACGGAATGTTCAAAGGGCCATACATCCGTTTGCGGCTGCCCTTCGCCGCCGCGGGTGACGACTGGTCCGACCACCTCGACTGGCGTCTCGCGGACTTCACTCCCTACGGCCATCAGGCACGCGCGTTCGAGCGGCTCTCCACCAAACGGCAGGACCGGCCGCGGCCCACGATGGTGACCACCGGCACCGGGTCAGGCAAGACCGAAGCGTTCCTGATCCCAATCATCGACCACGTATTGCGGGCCCGCAAAGCCGGCGTCACCGGGATGAAGGCATTGATCCTCTACCCAATGAATGCCCTAGCCAACGACCAGGCCGAGCGGCTGGCCGCCCTGATCTCCAGTGACCCGGCACTAGGCGCGGTGACCGCCGGGCTCTACACCGGCGAGCAGTCCACCGGCGGACGCACCCGAGTGTCAGCAGACGGCCTGATTACCGACCGCAAGCTCATGCATGATGCGCCGCCGGACATCCTGCTGACTAACTACAAGATGCTCGACCACATGCTGCTCAATCCCAGCCGGGCCGACATGTGGCGGCTCTCGGCTGAATCGCTGCAATACCTGGTGCTCGATGAGTTTCACACCTACGACGGTGCGCAGGGCACCGACGTGGCAATGCTGCTGCGCCGCTTGGGTTTGACGTTGAAGAGCCACTGGACGCCGGGTTCGCGCGTGACCGCCGAGGACCGCTTGCGGCCGCTCGGCAAAATCACGCCCGTCGCCACCTCGGCTACCTTGGGCTCCGGTGCTGCCCCGACTGCCATGCTCGATTTCGCGCACACCGTGTTTGGTGAGCAATTCGACGCTGATTCGGTCATCGAGGAAACCCGACTCACGCCCGAGCAATGGCTTGCCGGACGCAGGGGCGAGCGCGACGCCGAGCTTGAACCCGTCGAGTCGGCACTTCCTGAAGCCCTTGATCGCATCTCCGTTGCGCATCACACCGCTACCGACAACCACGCGCTGGCCGCTGCTATCTTCGCCGAATTCTTCGCAAAGGCAGCGGGTTCCGCGGGAACCAGTGTCGCCGAGTTGTCGCTGACCGCGGGGGAGATGCTCGACCAACTCAAACGCCACCCCTTCATCGTCACCCTGTTGAACACCAGCGTCGATGCGGTGTCATTGGCCGAACTGACTGAGCGGGTATTCCCGGCCATCACCGGTGGCCGTGATGCCGCCCGTATCCGCGCCACCCGGGTCCGGTTCCTCGAATACGTCTTCGCGTTGCTGTCCCACCTTCGCGCCGAGGTGGGCCGACCGGCCTTGGGTGTGGACGTCCACCTGTGGATTCGCGAACTCACCCGCGTCGACCGGGCTGTCCAGGCCGCGACCCAATTCCGGTGGTCCGACGACGGCACCGCCGCCGACGAGAGTGAACTGTTTCTGCCTGCCGTGTACTGCCGGCACTGCGGGCGTTCTGGTTGGGGAGCGAGGCTGGCCCCGACCGGCAGCACCCTGGATGTCACCGACGAGGCCATCCGCGCCGACCACGCCGCTGGGGCATCCCGGTTCCGGGCATTGATCGCCGCACCGGCCGAAGCCCAATTCGCCGAGCCTATCGAGGGACTGCGCTGGTTTCACCTCGACCACCGCGAACTCAGCGACCAGACCCCCGACCCGGAGAGCGTGGAGGTCCTCGATGGCCGAGTGCTGCCTGTATTGACCCTCGTCGGCTCTGATGCCGACGAGCAGTCCACCCACGACTTCTGCCCGGCGTGCGGTGCCGCCGATGGCATCCGCTTCCTGGGCAGCGCTGTGGCCACCCAGCTGTCAGTGACGCTGTCGAACCTGTTTGGTGATGCCAATCTCGACGCGGTCGAGAAGAAGGCGCTGATGTTCACCGACAGCGTCCAAGACGCCGCGCACCGCGCCGGATTCGTCCAAGCCCAATCCCACCGCTTGAGCCTGCGCACCGCCCTGCGCGGGGCACTCGGGAGCGCTGAGCTTGACCTGACCGAACTGGCGAAGGCCGTCATCGACCGCGCCGGTGATGACCCGATGCTGCGCTACCAACTGCTGCCGCCTGATGTGGTCGACCGGGATGAGTTCGTTGGTTTCTGGAAGTCCGGCGTGCACCCCAACACCCGGCGAGCCGCGGAGAACAAGGCCAAGCGACGCCTGCAGTTCGACGTCGATCTTGAATTCGGCTTGCAGTCCCGGGTCGGCCGCACCCTGGAATTGACCGGCAGCGTCGTCGCCGAGGTCTACCTGGGCGCCCCCCACCGGGCCATCATCATCGGCCGACGAGCTCTCGACAAAGCCGATCCGACGCAACTTCCGCTGCCCGGGGTCACCGATGCGGCACTGGCCCGGTGGGTGCGCGGCACCATCGAACGCATCCGCACCCGCGGCGGCATCCACCACGAATGGCTTCGCCCCTACATCGAGAAGAACGCCAACCGCTACCAAATCTGGGGCGGCCGCCCGCGCGGGCAGGGGATGCCGGCCTTCCCGAAAGGCCGGGCCGCACCGGCATTCCCGGCCATCAAATCCGCCACCGGGGCGCTGCCGGAAGGCTTCGACCCGATCACCCCCACCACCTCCTGGTACGCCCGGTGGGCATCCCGATGCCTGGACGTCAGCCCCAACGACGGCGCCTTCCTGGCCAAGGCGTTGTTCGGTGAACTCACCGAACAGATGCTGCTCAGCACCGTCCTCACCGAAACCGGGACCACCGCCTACGGGCTGCCGCCGACCACCGTGCAACTCCACGCCCCCGCTCTGGAGGACCTGCTCGAGGGTAGGAACCTGCTCGCCTGCACCATCTGCCAGACACCCGCACCGGGCAGCGCCACCACTGTCGATGAACTCGACGGCGCCCCCTGCATGCTCACCCGCTGCCCCGGAACCTTGCACCGAGTCCCCAAGGCGGACAACTTCTATCGGCGGCTATACGAATCCACCGAGATGAAACGCGTCGTCGCGCGCGAACACACCTCACTGCTGCCCACCACGGTCCGACTCGACTACGAGACCGCGTTCAAACGCGGCGGCACCGATCCGCAAGCACCCAACGTCCTCGTCGCCACCCCGACGTTGGAGATGGGCATCGACATCGGTGATCTGTCCACCGTGATGCTTGGATCACTACCCCGGTCGGTGTCTTCCTATGTGCAGCGGGTCGGCCGGGCCGGACGTCTGACCGGCAATTCGCTGGTACTCGCCTATGTTCGCGGCCGTGGTGAGCATCTACCCAAACTGTTCGAGCCGCTCTCGGTGATTCAGGGCGATGTCCGGCCACCCGCGACCTTCCTGAGCGCCGAGGAAATCCTGCAACGCCAGTACGTCGCCCACATCGTTGACCGGTTTGCCCGCGACCCCCAGATCCCGCCACCCAAGGACGCGCGCTCAGTCCTCGGTGATACGGGGGAGGGCAGCTGGCTGGAGCGGCTGCTGGAAACCGCGGCCGTGGACGCCGATGCGCTTCTGGACCGCTTTCTCTCACAGTTCGGTGAGCACGTCAGCCCAGACGCGGCTAATGCGTTGCGGGCGTGGGCCAGCGCGCCACCGCAGGGCGGCTTAAGCGGGCTGACCCAGCACCTGATGAGTGCGGCCCACCAGTGGAAAGCCGATTTGGAGGAGCTCAGCACCCGGCTGGCGGTAGTCGATGCCGAACTGCCCGAGTTCGAGCGCCGGGCGGCCTCGCCGGCCGCCACCGACGACGACCGGCGGGCGCTTCGCGTCGCTAAGGGATCCCACAAACTGCTGGGCGGGCAGATCAATTCGCTCACCCGGGATTACTGGATCTCCGTCCTGGAGCGCTACGGCGTCCTGCCCAACTACACCCTGCTGGACGACTCCGTGACCCTCGACGTGGGCGTCACCTGGATCGACCCGGACACCAACCAGTACATGGGCGAAGAGCTCAGCTACCAGCGCGGCTCGCGGGTGGCTCTCACCGAGCTCGCCCCCGGAGCTACGTTCTACGCCCGCGGCCTTGCCGTCACCATCGACGCCGTCGACCTGGGCACCGGAGAGTCGAATATCCACTCCTGGCAGCTGTGCCCGCAATGCGGCTGGGCCGGCATCAGCCAGCCCGCGCTCAAAGCCGACCCGGTGCCCTCCTGCCCCCGTTGCCACAGCAGCGGCATCGCCGACGTCAGTCAGCACCTCAACGTCGTCGAGATGACCCGGGTATCGGCCGAAGTGCGCCGCGACGAAGCCACCATCAACGACATCCGCGACGACCGCAAACGCGAACCCTTCACCGTCGGCATCGCTGCCGACGTCGACCCCATCCATGTGGGACGCACCTGGTTCCGGTCGGACTCGGAGTTCGGCGCGGAGTACCTGCGCCGCTTGGATCTTCGGTGGCTCAACCTCGGCCGGCGCGGATCGCAAGGCAAGAAGCGGATGATCGCGGGGCAGGAAGCTGCGACGGGGTTGTTCCGGGTCTGCGGAGCATGCGGCCAACTCGATGGCACTGCCGGACGCAACACCCGTTACGAGCACCGCACCTGGTGCCGACTGCGCGACTCACCGATTGAGGACGTCCGCGAGATCGCCCTGGCCCGCGCACTGCGCACCCAGGGTGTGCTGCTGCACCTGCCGCCGAAGATGGAGTACGACAACTTCGCCCACCCCAGCCTCGCCGCGGCGATCATGCTGGGGCTGCGGCAGGTGATCGGCGGATCACCGGAGCACCTCGACGTCGCCGCTATCACCGACGCGCTGCGCTCACCGGACCGCCGGGCGCTGCTGATCCACGACACCGTGCCCGGCGGCACCGGATACCTTGCCGAGTTCTCCGACCACACCAAAGTGTGGGCTGTGCTCGCCGCGGCGCGACAGATCGTGCGGGAATGCCCCTGCCGGGATGAGGACCGGCTTGCCTGCCATCGCTGTCTGCTGCCGTTCGCGGCCCCGCACGAGATGGACAAGGTGTCTCGCGCCACCGCCCTGAAACTGCTTGACGACATCCTCGACGTCGGGGCCCATGCGACCCCGGACCTGGATGATTGGTCCCTGGGCGTCACCGAGCATGCGCCGCCGCCCACGCCGATCAGCGACGAATCCTTCCTGGAACGCGACTTCTACCAGTCGTTCATTGAGCGCCTGAAAATCATGGGTGCCGCGGTGGTGGAGAAGCCCGGAACCTACGGCCCGTCGGCGACCATCACCCTTCAAGGTGCCAAGCCGCGCAAATGGTCACTGCGGCCGCAGGTTTCGTTGGGCTTCGTCAAGCCGGACTTCATGCTGCAGACCGCCGACCCCGCCATCCCGCAGATCGCCATCTTCGGCGATGGTCGGGCGTTCCACGCCGTGCCCGGCAACAACCGGGTGGCTGACGACGCCGACAAGCGGGCCGCACTGCGCGCTGCCGGATACATGGTGTGGTCGTTCGGGCATGAGGACCTGCAGCGGTTCAAATCCGGCGAGGCGGTTGAGCCGGAGTGGTTCGACCAGAAGGCCGCCAGTATCGTCACCGGACAATTCCACGTCCGGCCCGGTTTGATCCGCCTGCTGTCCAAAGACCCCGTCACCCAGTTGCTGGAGTTCATGGCCGAGCCGGACGCATCCGAATGGGAGAAGTTCGGCAAATGGATGCCGTATCTCTTTGTCCGCAGCGACAACCGCGCACATTCGGATATGCACTCCGTCGCTGCGGAGGCGCTGGTCGCGCTCGACGGTGCTACGCCGTTTTCGGCAGCCGGACCCGACGTGTGCTGGTCCCGTTCTGAGGGCGGCATCGTCGTCACCGCAGGCGTGCAGTCCACCTCCGAGCCCCCGCGTGCCGTCCTGGCCGTCGATGACCGTGAGGACCGGCTCGAAAGCCTGGACGGCAAGGCGTGGAAAGAGTGGCTGCGACTTTCGAACTGGCTGGGCTTGAGCGACCGCCACCGGGTGACGACGTATGCACTGCTGTCGAAAGTTCCCGAGGATGTCGCGACGGGTGGGGACGAGGTGTCCCTGCCGCCGGAGTGGAAGGCCGTCTTCGATGAGGCGGTCTCCGACGCGGAACGCGATCTGATCCGCGCGCTGGCCGAAGCCGGCGCGGCGGTTCCGGCACTCGGATACGAAACCGACGACGGTCAGGTGATCGACTTTGCCTGGGCCGCAGGAAAAGTCGGCGTCAGCTTCGACGGGGAGGCTGCCGTTGACGGCTGGACCCTCTGCCCGGCCGATCTTCCGCAGATTCTGGCGGCTTTGAAATCGAACGGAGTCATATAAGTGGCGAACCTTGTCATCGCGTCGAACAGCAAGGCGATGTCCAAGCTGGACGGTTCGATAAAGAAGAAGGTATTCGACTTCTTCGAGAAGTTAAGCGAAGACGACACCTCTCCGTCGCTGCATATCGAACCGCTGCACGTCGCGACTGATCCCCGTGTGCGCACCGGCCGCGTCGACCTGCACTACCGCGCCGTCTTGTTCAAGGTCGAGGACAAGTCCAACACAGCCACTTACATCTACATGGGTACCTGGAACCACGACGACGCGATAAAGCTCGCCGAAAAAGCCACGCTGCGGGTCAACCCCATCAACGGAACCCTTGAAGGGCTGATCGGGGACACCGCGCCGATCGAACAACCGGCACCGGTCGACGCCGCACCATCCTCGCCGGCGGAAGAGCAGACTTCCTACCTTGGGCATGTCGGCTACACCCTCGAGGACCTCACCGACGGTCTTGGTCTGGATCCTGCACTCGCGGCACGGGTAATGGCCGCACCCGACGAGATTTCGGTTCTCGACGCCGCCGAACGGGCCCTTGGCTGGGAGCAGAGCGCTGTACTCGAACTTGTCACAGGTAAGAGCATTGACGACATTCGCGAGAAGCACGGCTTCACCGAGAATCCCGTCGATACCGCTGGTGATGACGACGAGAAGATCATCGAGGCACTGGAACGGCCAGCCTCCAAGATGCAGTTCGCCTACATCGAGGACGACGAGGAGTTGCGGCGGATCATCGAGGGCGGCGACTTCGCCGCCTGGCGGATCTTCCTGCACCCCGAACAACGCAAATACGTCGAATCCGACTTCAGCGGCCCGTTCCGGCTGTCCGGCGGCGCCGGTACCGGTAAGACCGTTGTCGCCATCCACCGGGCACGCCGGCTGGCTCGCGCGGACCCCAACGCCCGGATCATCCTCACGACCTTCAACGCCACCCTCGCCCAAGGCCTCAAGGCTGATCTGGAGGCACTCGACCCCGGACTGACAATCGCCGACAAGCCGGGAGACACCGGCGTGTACGTCGGTGGAATCGACGCACTGGGACGAGATGTGCTCAACCGCGCCGCGAGGGAGATCGCCACGGCGGCATCCGAGAGCGTGTTCGGTCGCAGCGGACTGGAGTTCGGCTCCAGGCGGACGAACGCCGAAGCGGTGTGGCGCGAAGTGGCCCAGTCCGTCGACTCTGGCCTTGACGCCAAGCTCTCCAGTCCCACGTTCCTGGAGAGTGAATACGTCGCGGTGGTGCTGGCCAATCGGATCACGACACTGGAGCAGTACGCGAAAGTGGCCCGGCCGGGCCGTGGGGTGCGACTCAGCCGACCCCAACGCATCGGGGTGTGGAAGCTCGTTGAGGCCTACCGCCGGCAGAGCCAGATGGACGAAACGCTCAGCTTCCCGGAAGTGCTTGCCTTGGCGGCCGAGGGCCTGCGAATCCAGACCGGGCGCTACCTCGCCGACCACGTGATTGTCGACGAAGCGCAGGATCTGCACGCGACCCACTGGGCAATGCTGCGGGCGCTGGTCCCCGAAAGCCCCAATGATCTTTTCATCGCCGAGGATTCACACCAGCGGATCTACGGCAGCCCGATTGTGTTGAGCCGATTCGGCATCAAGATTGTCGGCCGGTCGCGGCGTCTGACATTGAACTACCGGACCACCGCGCAGAATCTGCGCTTCGCGGTCGGCGTGCTCTCTGGGGCGCACTACGCCGATCTTGAGCAAGGCGAAGAAGAAACCAGTGACTACCGGTCGGCGCGCAACGGCCCCGTCCCGGAACTGATTGAATGTGACAGTCAGGTCGCTGAACTCGACGCCGTCGCTGCCAAGATCAAAACCTGGCTCGATGAAGGCGACGTGGAGCCTGAAAGCATCGCCGTCCTCGTCCGCAGCCAGGACGAGCGCGACCGGTTTGTCCGCGGTCTCGGTGAGCGCGGAGTCACCGTCCGCGCGGTGGACCGTAACGCTGCCACTGCCGGCCAGCCGCTGGTGATGACCATGCACCGGGCGAAGGGCATGGAGTTCTCCCGCGTGGTTCTGTCAGGGGCCGATGACAAGCATGTCCCGTCACCGGCAACCCTGCGCTATTTGCCTGACGAGGAGAAAGCAGAGGCGCTTTTGCGCGAGCGGTCACTGCTCTACGTTGCCAGCAGCCGGGCGCGAGATGCGCTTGTGGTGACATGGAGTGGGAAGCGGACTGAGCTCATAGGGGCGGGGGAGTAAGACGTGGAGACTCGGGTCCGCACACCGCAGTCGGTTCTCAACCATCCTCAGCGTTTCCGAAAGCCAGACAGATTGACGGTGATAAAAGTCGCGACCTGAACCGCAAGCTGGAAAGGATGAACGGGCGAGACAGTGAGCATCTCCATAGCGACGTGGAACACCGAGTGGGCGACGCCGAGCAGTGATCGCGGTCGGCGGGTCTCGTCGATTCTGCAGACCGTGGGAGCCGACATCGCGGTGGTTACGGAAGGAGTTCGCGAACTCCTTCCCGCTGCCGGTTCGGTTGTCGATGCGGGCGACAACTGGGGTTACGGGCCTCACCCGGCCAGGCGCAAGGTGATCGTATGGTCTCGCTATCCAATGACACTGGACTTCATCGGCAAGGAGGGGGCGACTCGTGGCCGACTGGCGGTGGCAACCGTCGAGACACCTGCGGGACCGGTTCGTATCCTCGGCGTCTGTATCCCGTGGCGCGATGCTCACGTCAACACCGGTCGTGGCGACGCCAGCCCCTGGTCGGAGCACCTGGATTATCTCGACCGGTTCGAGAGGCTGTTGGCCGAGCTCGAAGGAGACGTGCCCACCGTGATCGCCGGGGATTTCAATCAGCGCATCCCGCGCGTCCGCCAGCCGATCCGCGTCGCCGACCGGCTCGGCGAAGTCCTGGCGGACTGGCGGATTCACACTGCCGGCGCGCTACCGAACGGGCCGCACATCGACCACATCGCTACCAATCGACGGTTCGCCCTTGAATCGGTAAGCGACTGGCCGGCCTCTGACCATCTCGGCCGTCTTAGCGACCACGCCGGCGTCATTTGTCGTCTGGGTTTCGCCGATCACTCGATTGAGGAAACGAGTGGAGGTTCAGCGTCCAGACGGCACGGGGTGGAGCGGGAACACGCCGTGACTCCGCCGGCCGCTGAACCACCGATTCGCGACCGCCGCGTGACATCCGAGGGAGTTCCGACCGGCGCCGGAGCCCTGACCGTCGAGCTGCGCGCCGAGATCGAGGACGTTCTGCGCCGAAGCGGCGATGGTCTGTCCCACGGGGCGACGTTCCGGCTCCGGGAGAGAGGTCTCGGTGAAGCTCAGATAGCGGTCGAGCGGGGAGTGAGCATCAACACGACCCGCGGCTTTTTGCGCAGTCTCGACGCGTTGCTTACTGGAACCCTGCTGACAACAAAGTCTTTGGCGTTGACAAACTCCTACGTCTACCGGGAACTGCTTAACCATCCCCGGTCAGACAATCTCGACAGCTACGTCAGAGCGCAGTTGGCGAAGCTTAGGTCGATCAACCCGGACGTGAGGTTCGATCCCCTGCAGACGCGGACCCATCAGTACCGAGTGGGGGAGAGGAAGTCGCAGAAGGCGAACGGTGATATTTGCCAGGAGTGTGCGGCCATCGGGATCATTCACTCTGGCCGATGCCAGGCCATGGTGACGAATTCCGGCGAGGTGACACTGCCGGCTCAGTGGCAAGCCGCCTTGAACGACGCGGTGTCGGATGCCGAGCGAGATCTCATTCGCGCTCTCGCCGAGGCGGGCGTCGCGGTGCCCGCACTCGGCTTCGAAACCGACGACGGCGAGGTTATCGACCTAGCTTGGGCCGATGCCCGGGTCGGGGTGAGCTTCGACGGTGAGGCCGTCGCAGATGGATGGATTTTGTGCCCCGCCGACATCGCGCAAATCGTGGCGGCGCTAAAGACGAACGGAGGGAGTTAGCGGCGAATCTAGTCATCGCGTCCATGCGGCCCCCGATTTGGTCAATTCAACTGCGCTGCAGGGCTAGTGCCTTGTGGTGTTCGACTCGAGTTTGTGCGAGGTCGCCCAAGGAGCGCAACAGCGGTTGATGAACGTGGCGATGCAGTATGCATGTCCGGTGCAGTAACTGAACCGAACGCTTCTGCCCGGGTCAATTGCAGTGCCTACACGACTCAGGATGTACCCAAGAGATACGCGGGCCAATCAGGCCTTGCTTCAGTCCGGCGGCAGTGGAGCGTAGGTCGATGCTGCGCGCCACATTTCCGTTACCCGTGTTCCTGCAATCCCATTCCCTCTGGGATGTTGTAGGTGCGAAGGACGTAGTTGATCGTCTCGACTATCGCTTGCGAAGAGAACGCAACGCCGAGGTTCAGGGATTGAGAGATTCGGACAAAAGGTATTGCGGGCGAGGAGACTTGGACAGGTACGTCGTTCTGGCGATCCCAGGTGAGCGCGATGACGCCGACTAAGAACAGTCTCGAACCCAGATTGAGGGTCCCATCAGTGCTTCGCCAGGTATCTCGATTCAGGACGAATACGGGACTTCCACTGCTTCCACCGAAGACGGCCCCATCCAGGAGGAATGCGGGGTCCCCGCCGAACGGAATCGCCAATGGTGTCGCTGTAATAGCCTGTCGCGCAATGGGTATGTGATTAACTGGATCAGCTAGCCCGTTTGGGTAGCCCACGAAAGTTAATTCTTCAATAGCATCGAACTCCGTGATTGCTTGCGCCGTGGGGAGGAGGTTCCAGTCGAGTAACCTCACGAAGGGATGTGGTTTTAGCTGCCAGAGTTGGTTCCAGGCATCCGCGAGCGGAATCACAGCCACGTCTACTTTCGGATTTGGGTGTCCGAAGTAACCGACCTCTGGTGTTCCCGTGATTATGTGCTGATAGCAGAGGCCTAACGCAGGGCCTGAACTGTCTGCATTCTCGACCAGGAAGTCGAGCCGTATTTCCGCAGCGCTATCAACCACATGCTTGTTAGTGATGAGCAAGGGGATAATCGGGTCCGCGGTAGATGGCGCGGCGTTGAAAAGGAAGCCAGTCCCGACGCTCGCACCTTGCCCGCCTTGGAGCGCGTTCGTAATACGAACCGTTGAGAACAGTATCTGTTTCGCAAGTGTGTCGGCCTTCACGCTGCTGAGGCTAGACGTGGAGTGTGACGGGATTGCCCCGTGACTAACTCTTTTCCGACTCGGTTGCGCCTTGCCGACGTATCTGCGCTGCGTGCACTGCTTGCTCGATGGCAGCCGGCGACTGGTATACATCGTTCAAAATGTCCTCCATCAGGCGGATGACTAGTCGCGACTCTTCAGCACTCACAGGGTCCACGAAGTCTCCGTGAGCCATGCCGTTTCCAAGCTGTCGGATTCCATGTGCGGCGTCCTTGATGACGTTTCGTATCACTCCACCGGTCGCCATTAGCTCGATCTTGTTGTGCAGCGTGCCGGTGTTAAATCCGCGGTCCTTCGCAGTTGCTTCGATCACAGCGCGGGCGAGAAGGATTGCGCCACGATAATGTTCGCAGCTTTGGCACTCGAATGCTTCCGTCGCAGCGTCCCCGATATGCGGAGGCACGTCTGGATATCTACGTGACTCAGTAGCTGACGGGCGCCAACGTAATTCATCTCCTCGGGCGCTTTGAAAGAATGCATTCAGATGGTTCTTCGCGTACTCGGGGCCGACAGTTGAGAATGCAATCGACTGGCCACGGCATATCGAGCAGACCATCGGCGCGCAAGCCAGTTGCTTGCCGGACGGAGAGGGTGGCGCGACCTCCGCACTGACGAACGTCGGATCGCCATTCAATTCATGACCGGTGTTGGCCTTGCACATCCAACAAACATGGTTCGGCATGGGATAACCGTAGATCGGCGTACCGACATCTCGGTCACTTCAAGTGGGGAGCGCTGGCCTGACACCTACCCAGGTGGACTACTCGTGACAAGCCAAAATGCCTGGGACCAATTTGGGACCACACGTTCTACGCGGTCCTGAACGACCTGCACGTTCATGCCCGATCCGCGGGCCGCGGCTAACGGGCATACCGTGCGTGAGCAGCCACAACGTGAGAGACCCATTTCCTGGGGGTCAAGTGGTCGCAGGTTCAAATCCTGTCAGCCCGACTTTGTGAAATAGCTTCTGAGCAGTAGTTTTGCTCTGTTTTCCGCTGGATTTTTTGTTGCGAACGG
>CAISDL010000111.1 GCA_903884065.1 uncultured Actinomycetes bacterium
GCGGCGCCGATGATCCGGTTTCTGGCGCGCCGGTTGCTCAACTACCTGGTCTTGCTCGCGCTCGCGTCGTTCATGACGTTCGCGCTGACGTCCTACACGTTCACCCCGCTCAACAGCCTGCTGCAGCGCAATCCCCGGCCGCCGCAGGCGGTCATCGACGCCAAGGCGGCCGAACTCGACCTCGACAAGCCGATTCCCCTGCGCTACGCGCACTGGGTGTCGGGGGCCGTGCACGGCGACTTCGGGACCACCGTCAACGGGCAACCGGTCGCTGACGAACTGTGGCGGCGCATCGGTGTGAGCCTTCGCCTGCTGGTGATCGGATCGGTGCTGGGCACGATCATCGGGGTGGTGGTCGGCGCCTGGGGGGCGATCCGCCAGTACCGGCTGTCCGACCGCGTGGTCACCCTGCTGTCCCTGCTGATCATCAGCACGCCGACCTTCGTGCTGGCGAATCTGCTGATCCTCGCTGCGCTGCAGGTCAACTGGGCAACCGGGCTGCAGATCTTCGAGTACACCGGGGAGACGTCGCCGGTGCCGGTCGGCGGGCCCTGGAACCAGTTCGTCGACCGGTTGCAGCACCTGCTGCTGCCGACGATGACCCTGGCGCTGGTGTCGATCGCGGGCTACAGCCGATATCAGCGCAACGCGATGCTCGACGTCCTGGGTCAGGACTTCATCCGCACCGCCCGGGCCAAAGGCCTGACCCGCCGCCAGGCACTGTTCAAGCACGGCTTGCGCACGGCGCTGATCCCGATGGCCACCTTGTTCGCCTACAGCGTCGCCGGCCTGGTGACCGGGGCGGTATTCGTGGAGAAGATCTTCGGCTGGCACGGCATGGGCGAGTGGGTCGTGCAGGGCATCGCCACCCAGGACACCAACATCGTCGCGGCCATCACGGTGTTCTCCGGTGCGGTGGTGCTGCTGGCCGGCCTGCTCTCCGACGTCATCTACGCCATCCTCGACCCGCGGGTGCGGGTGACGTGACGGTGAACTCGGTCCCCCTCGAAGCGTTCGTCTCCCGGCGCACCCTGGTCGCTCGGCGGTTCGTGAGGAACCGGCTGGCGGTGACGTCGCTGGCGGTATTGGTCCTGATGTTCGTCGCGGCCTATGCCGTACCCCCGTTACTCCCCTACTCCCACACCGACATCGACTTCTCCGCGCTGCAGAGTCCGCCCGGCCCGCAGCACTGGTTCGGCACCAACGCCATCGGCCAGGACCTGCTGGCCCAGGTGCTGCGGGGGATGCAGAAGTCCATGCTGATCGGCCTGTGCGTGGCGGTCATCTCCACGCTGATCGCGGCCACCGTCGGCTCGGTGGCCGGGTACTTCGGCGGCTGGCGGGATCGGGTGCTGATGTGGTTCGTCGATCTGCTGCTGGTGGTGCCCAGCTTCATCCTGATCGCGATCATCACCCCGCGCACCAAGAACTCCGCCAACATCGCCCTGCTGATCGCACTGCTGTCCGCGTTCAGTTGGATGATCAGTTCCCGGATGGTGCGCGGGCTGACCATGAGTCTGCGTGAGCGTGAGTACGTCCAGGCCGCGCGGTACATGGGCGTCCCGAGCCGGCGGATCATCGCCCGCCACATCCTGCCGAACGTCGCCTCGATCCTCATCATCGACACCGCGTTGAACGTCGGGGTGGCAATCCTGGCCGAGACCGGTCTGAGCTTCCTCGGGTTCGGCGTGCAGCCGCCCGACGTGTCGCTGGGCACACTGATCGCCGACGGCACGAAATCGGCGACGACGTTCCCCTGGGTGTTCCTGTTCCCGGCCGGGATGCTGGTGGCGATCATCCTGTGCGCCAACCTGATCGGCGACGGACTGCGCGATGCGCTGGACCCCGGCAGTGTCAACCTGGCGGCCGGCGGGAAGAAGCCGTGACACTTCTGGAAGTCGACGACCTCACGGTCAGCTTCCCCACCGACGGCGGGGATCTGCACGCGGTGCGGGGCCTGAGCTATCACGTCGCACCCCGGGAAGTGGTCGCCATGGTCGGCGAATCCGGATCCGGCAAGTCCGCCGCCGCGATGGCGGTGATCGGCCTGTTGCCCGAGTACGCGATGGTGAGCGGGTCGGCCCGACTGGACAGCCAGGAACTGCTGGGTTTGCCCGATGAGGACATGTCGCGGATCCGGGGCGCCCGCATCGGCACGGTCTTCCAGGACCCGATGTCGGCGCTGACCCCCGTCTACACCGTCGGCGACCAGATCGCCGAGGCGATCCGGGTGCATCACCCCGAGATCGGCAAGGCCGCGGCCCGCCGGCGAGCGGTCGAACTGCTCGACCTGGTCGGCATCGCCCAGGCCGACCGACGGGCACGGGCCTTCCCGCACGAGCTCTCCGGCGGCGAGCGCCAGCGCGTGGTCATCGCCATTGCGATCTCGTGCGATCCCGACCTCATCATCTGCGACGAACCGACGACCGCCCTCGACGTGACGGTGCAGGCCCAGATCCTCGAGGTGCTCAAGACCGCCCGTGACGTCACCGGAGCCGGCGTGCTGATCATCACGCACGACCTCGGGGTGGTGGCCGAGTTCGCCGACCGGGCGCTGGTGATGTACGCCGGCCGCGCGGTCGAGGTCGCCGGCGTCCACGAGCTCTACACCGATCGCCGGATGCCCTACACCGCAGGGCTTTTGGGATCGGTACCCCGCCTCGGGGCTCCGCGCGGCGAGCGCCTGGTGCCGATTCCCGGCGCACCGCCGTCGCTGGTGACACTTCCGCCGGGGTGCCCGTTCGCGCCCCGCTGCCCGCTGGCGATCGACGACTGCCTGGCCGCCGAGCCGCCGCTGGTCCCGGTCTCCGCCGACCCGGGTCATGCGGCGGCCTGCATCCGCACCGATCAGGTGGCCGGCCGCAGCGCCGCCGAGATCTACGGCGTCGCCGTCGAAACCCCCGGAACCGACCTCGACCTCGACCCCCCGGTGGTGGTTCGGGTGCGCGATCTGTCCCGGACCTACCGGCTGACCAAGGGTGTGGTGTTCCGCCGCCAGATCGGCGAGGTGCGCGCCGTCGACAACGTGAGTTTCGAACTCCAGCAGGGCCGGACCCTGGGCATCGTCGGCGAGTCCGGATCGGGCAAGTCCACCACCCTGCACGAGATCCTGGAGTTGCGCGCACCGCAGTCCGGCTCCATCGAGGTGCTCGGCAACGACGTCGCCACCCTGACGGCGGAGCGGCGCCGCGCGCTGCGCAGTGACCTGCAGGTGGTGTTCCAGGATCCGGTGGCCTCGCTCGATCCGCGGCTGCCGGTGTTCGACATCCTGGCAGAACCATTGCAGGCCAACGCCTTCGACAAGAAGGCCACCGACGCCCGGGTTGCCGAACTTCTGGAGATCGTCGGACTGCGCCGCGCTGACGCCAGCCGCTACCCGGGCGAGTTCTCCGGCGGCCAGAAGCAGCGCATCGGCATCGCCCGTGCGTTGGCACTGCAACCGAAGATCCTCGCCCTCGACGAGCCCGTCTCGGCACTCGACGTCTCCATCCAGGCCGGAATCATCAACCTGCTGCTGGACCTGCAGCGCGAGTTCGACCTGTCCTATCTGTTCGTCTCCCACGACCTGTCGGTGGTCAAGCATCTGGCCCATCGCGTCGCGGTGATGTACCACGGCGCGATCGTCGAGTACGGCGACGGCGACGAGGTGTTCAACAACCCGCAGCATGACTACACCCGCCGGTTGCTCGCCGCGATCCCCCAACCTGATCCGTCGCGCCGCTAGCATCGCAGGCGTGACCCTTCTGCGAACAGACACAAAATCGCACTCCACACGGCTTGCAGGGGCGACTTCACGTCTGCTCGCGGTGGCGCTAACGGCAAGCCTGGTTCTCGCCGGCTGCGCATCCAACCCCAATCGCTCCGCCTCATCGCCGGGTGGCAATGCCGAGGTCGGCAAGGCCAGCGACATCAACCCGCAGGACCCCGCATCCCTCAAGCAGGACGGCAACCTGCGTCTGGCGATCAGCGCGCTGGCGGCCAACTTCAACACCCTCAACATCGACGGCAACGAGGCCGACACCGCCTCGATGCTGCGCCCGACCATGCCGCGCGCCTTCGTCATCGCGTCGGACGGGTCGATGAAGGTCAACACCGACTACTTCACCAGCGTGGAACTGACCAGCACCAAGCCGCAGGTGGTCACCTACACCATCAACCCCAAGGCCACCTGGTCGGACGGAACGCCGATCACCTGGGAGGACATCGCCTCCCAGATCAACGCCACCAGCGGCAAGGACAAGGCCTTCGCGATCGCCTCCCCCAACGGCTCCGACCGCGTGGCGTCGGTGACCCGCGGCGCCGACGACCGGCAGGCCGTCATGACCTTCGCCCAGAACTACCCCGAGTGGCGCGGCATGTTCGCCGGCAACACCATGCTGCTGCCCAAGAGCATGACCGCCAACCCCGACGTCTTCAACAAGGGTCAACTGGACAAGCCGGGGCCGTCTGCGGGCCCGTTCGTCGTGTCGGCGGTGGACCGCACCGCGCAGCGAATCACGTTGAGTCGCAACCCGAAGTGGTGGGGAACCCCGCCGCTGCTGGATTCCATCACCTACCTGGCCCTCGACGACGCCGCCCGCATCCCGGCGCTGCAGAACGACACCATCGACGCCACCGGGATCGCCTCGCTGGACGAGTTGAAGATCGCCGAGGGAACCGCCGGCATCGCGCTGCGCCGGGCGCCGGGGCCCAGCTGGTATCACCTGACGTTCAACGGCGCGCCGGGCTCCATCCTCGCCGACAAGGCGTTGCGGCAGGCCGTGGCCAAGGGAATCGACCGCCAGGCCATCGTCAACGTGACCCAGCGCGGGCTCGTCGCCAATCCGACGCCGCTGGGCAACCACGTCTTCGTCGCCGGCCAGGAGGGCTACCAGGACAACAGCGCCGTGGTGGCCTACGACCCGGAGAAGGCCAAGTCCGAACTCGACGCGCTGGGCTGGAAGCAGGACGGGCAGTTCCGCGCCAAGGACGGCAGGCAGTTGGTGATCCGCGACGTCCTCTACGACTCGCAGACCGGCCGGCAGGTGGCCCAGGTCGCCCAGAACACCCTCGCCCAGATCGGGGTGAAGCTGGAACTCGACGTCAAGCCCGCCAACGGCTTCTTCACCAACTACGTCAACGTCGGCGATTTCGACATCACCCAGTTCTCCTGGGTCGGCGACGCGTTCTCACTGTGCTGCCTCAACCAGATCTTCACCACCGGCGCCGAGAGCAACTTCGGCAAGATCTCCTCCCCCGCGATCGACGCGAAGGTCGAAGAGGTGCTCGACGAACTTGATCCGGCCAAGGCCCGGGCGCTGGCCAACGAGGTCGACACGATGCTGTGGGACGAGGTGTTCAGCCTGGCGCTCTACCAGTCGCCCGGCAATGTGGCGGTACGCAGTAATCTCGCCAACTTCGGACCCGCCGGCATCGGCGACCTGGATTACAGCGCAATAGGTTTCACGAAGTAAGGCCGCCCAGCAGGCGCGGCAGCGCACCGGGCAGAGCGCCCTCCACACGTGCTCCGGCCTCGATGGCCCAGCCCATCAGCCGCACCTCCGGCGGCGGCGGCAATTCGTCGAGAGAATCGCCCATGGCTGCCAGGTCGGAGGTCCGGCCCGCGCACACCTGCTCGGCGATCCGCAGGGCTGCCGCCTCCCGGGTGTCGAGGATGCTGTGCCCGGCCGTGGCCAGTCGCACCAGGGCCGCGCCGGGGATGAGCCCGGCGATGCGGTCGGCGACGGCGGGCGGGGTGATCAGGTCGCGGCCACCGGAAATCACCGCCGTCGGCCAGTCGAAACTCGGCATCTGCGCGACCAGATCGAACGGCTCGCCTTCGAAATCCGCCGGCTCATCGGGGATCGATTCCCGCATGGCAACCGCGGGGTCGAGCGGCAACCCGTCCGGGGTTCCGTGGAAGTTGAGTTCACGGAAGCCGATGGGGCCCACCAGATCAGACTCATTGCGATACGGCATCTTTCGGCCGGCCACCCGGCCGACCTGGCTCATGGTTGTCCACAGCAATCGTCGGCCGTCGAGTAGCAGGTCGAACAGCCGGTGCAGCATGGCTTCGCCGCCGATGCCGTAGAGCGCCGCCGCCAACTGCGCGTCACCGGGCGTGATGGCGCCCTGCTCGACCAACTCGCGCACCTTGGGCGCCAACTCGGTGGCGCCCGCATCCGTTCCGTCCCAGAGCAGCCGGCGCAGTTCCCGGCGGACGATCTCGATGTCGTCGCGATTCAACAGCGGCGAGTCGAGGATCATCGACGTCACCCGCGCCGGATGGCGGACCCCGATGCCGGCCGCAAGGTAACTCCCGTAGGACGTGCCGTACACGACGGCGCCCTCGACACCGGCGTCGTCGAGCACGGCGGCCACGTCGTCGACCACCTGCTCGATGGTCAGCGCGTCGGCGGGCAGGTCCGCCCCGGAGTCGTCGTGGCGCGACATGCCCACGCCGCGGTGCTCCACCATGATCACGTCGAGTCCGGCGTCCGCGGCGCGGCGGCGCAGCCCCTGGTAGTGGCCGATGGATGCCATTCCAGGACCGCCCGGGATGATGACCAGCGGGTGCTCGCCCGGCGGACCGGTCCGGACGTAGTACAGGTCGAACTCCTCGCCGGCCGACACCGTCACCGGGCGTCGGACAGCGCGCACGCCCGACAGCGCCGCGAGCTTGTCATGGGCGCGACGGCGCCTGGCGCCCATCGTCATCGACACGCTCCGGCCACTCCTCGATTCTGCCCTCGGCATTAGGGAACAAAGTCACCAGTGCCGACCGGGGTGGTGACGGCGGCCACACGCCGGTCGTAGCGTGGAGGAACGATGAGTGAATTCATGAGCCAGACCGATGCGTTCACCTGGGGGATGGAGTCCGATCCCCGACTGCGGTCCACAGTGGTGACGGTGATCCTGTTGGACAAATCGCCGGACTGGGACGTGGTGCGCGAGCGCTTCGAGGCGCTATCGCGCACCCTGCCCATCTGGCGGCAGCGGGTGGTGGAGTCCCCGCCGCCGGCACCACCGCGGTGGGAGGACGCTCCCGATTTCGACATCGACTTCCATATGCGCCGGGTGTCGGCACCGGAACCCCGCAATCTCGACGGCGTTCTGGAGATGGCCCGGGTGGCCGCGATGTCGGACTTCGACCGGGCCCGGCCGCTGTGGACGGCGACTCTGATCGAGGGCCTCGACGACGGCGGCGCCGCGGTGCTGTGCAAGTTCCATCACGGACTCACCGATGGGGTGGGCGGCGTGCAGATCGCGATGCACCTGTTCGACCTGACCGATGAACCCCGTTCCATCGAGTCGGTGCAGACCAAGTCCGGTGCGCCCGAGGTTCACGAGCGCGGGCCACTGGCCGAATACGTCGACATCGTCCGCTACGACCTCGGGTTGGTCGGCAAGGCGGTGAGCGGAGCGGTGAGTGCGGCGCCGGGCCTGCTGTTCAAGACGATTCGGCGGCCGATCAAGACGGCCGCGTCGGCCGGCGAGTTGGCGGCATCGGTGTATCGCACCATGCGGCCGGTCACCGAGACGGGGTCGCCGCTGATGAAGGAACGCACCCTGGTGCGCCGTCTGGCGGTGCACGAGGTGCCGTTGGCCAAGCTGAAGGAGGCTGCCCACTGCGGAGGGGGAGCGCTCAACGATGCGTTCGTCGCCGGCATCGCCGGCGGACTTCGCCGCTACCACGAGAAGCACGGCGCGACGGTCGGCGATCTTCATCTGACGATGCCCATCAGTGTCCGCAAAGAGGGCGACGACGAGGGCGGCAACCACATCACCCTGGCGCGGTTCGATGTCCCGGTAGGGATGGCCGATCCCGCCAAGCGGATCACCGAGACCCGGGAGCGCACCAACAAGGTCCGCAACGAGAAATCGACCCCGTACATCCAGATCATCGCCGGCGCGATGAACCTGATGCCGCGCTGGTACATCGGGTCGGTGCTGCGCAAGGTGGATTTCCTGGCCAGCGACGTGCCCGGCGTTCCGGTTCCGGTCTACCTCGGCGGCGCGAAAGTGAAAGTGCAATACGCGTTCGGGCCGACCATCGGCTCCGCGGTGAATGTCACCCTGCTGACCTATGTGGACACCTGCGCGCTGGGCATCGACGTCGACACCGGCGCGATTCCGGACTTCGACGCCTTTTGCGAGTGCCTGGTTGAGGGCTTCGACGAGGTGCTGGCGCTGGCCGACTGACGGCCCACAGCGACGGCGCGGACACCCGCGGGAAGCGCTACCCAGCTGGGCGAACGCAGGGATTTCGGCACTCGGCTATCATCACGAGCAAAGTTTGCTGACCTGGGAGGGGTCCCCATGCAGAGCCGAACAGCGCGACGCCGTCTCGTCTATCCCGTCGCGGCCATCGTCGCCTTCGGCCTGGTGAGCGTTCCCCAGTCCACGGCGTCGACGCCGAGGCTCATCGAGGTTTCCGCCGTCCGCCTGCAGGCCGAAGTCACCGCCCTGGTCAGCGGCATCGCGGACACCGTCGAGGCCGGCACGCCCGCCGCCGCGGCGAGCAGCCTCACCGGGACCGGCGCGCCCGCCGCGGCGGCGGCGACGTGCACCTACCCCTGCACTGTCTTCGACAAGTTCCTCTCCAGCCTGCCGGAGAGCATTCGCAACGCCATCCTGCCCCCGCTTATCGTCGTTGCCTGGGTGATCGGATTGGTGATGTCGCCGGCCCTGCTGGTGACATCCGCGGTCTTCGGCTGGCCGTATTCGCTGCGACCCGCCGCGGCGACCACCCCCGAGACCTCGCCGGCAGCGGCCGAGGTGACGGCTGCGCTTGAGGTGACCTCCGCAACCAGCGATCAACCTCCGGTGCAGGCCGATCCGGGCGTGTCGTCATCCACCCCGACTGCGAACGCCGGTGAGGTTGTTGTCGGAATTCCGGCCGCAACCGCCGACGACCCAGCGCGCGGCGGGGCACACAGCAGTCGCGGGGAAACGATCCCGGTGGCGAGTCCCGAGTCCCCCGAGTCCCCCGAATCAACCGAGTCCCCCGAATCAAGCGAGTCCCCCGAATCAACCGAGACCCCAGGCCTGGTGCCCGCCGCCGCGGAGTCGCCCACCGTGTCGGCCCCTGCCGATGTGCTGACTCCGGCGATGACCGCGACCGCGGACGGGTCCCCGGTCACCCCACGTTTGGCCCGCGCCGGCGGCCGCTCACCCCACGCCGAGCCGTCGGATTCCTCACCGACCCCGCAGCGAGCGGCTAAGCGGTCAGCTCGATAACGTCAGCATCGGCGATGCCGTCGTAGCGTCCCGGCGTGCACGTCAGCACGATCACCTGACCGCGGTCACCGACGGTGTTGAACACCGCGCTCATCTTGTCCAGCCGGTCGGGATCGCTGAAGCCCAGCGCGTCGTCGATGATCACCGGCACGGTGTCCTCCTTGGCGACCAATGCCGCGCCGGCGAGGCGCGCCAGGATGCCGAGCTGCTCCTTCGCGCCTCCCGACAGTGAATCGAAGGGCACCGTGCACCCGTCGAGCGTGCGGGTCTGGATCGTCAACTCGGTGTCGACGTCCACCTCGAAACTGCTGCCGAACACCTCGCGTCCCAGTCGCTCCAATTCGGTGCGGTAGGGCTGGACATAGCGCTGGCGGGTGTTGTCGCGATGCCGGATCATGGTGCTGCGCAACAATTGTGCGGCGGCGGCCCGCTCTCCGATGCGGATGTGCTCGGCACGGGCGCGCTCGAGTTCGGCCTGCGCCTCGTCGAGCCGACCCTGGCGGCCCTCACTGCCGATCACGCCCAACTCGACGGCGAGGGTGTGCAACTCCATCCTGGCGGCGTCACGTTCACCGGTGATGGTTTCAACGTCGGCCAATGCGGTCGCGAGTTCGGCATCCACGGCGGCCGGGTCGGCCGCGGCGTAGGCCACCGCGAGAGCGTTCACGGCCTCGTCCGCGGAACGCTGCGCCTCGGCATCGGCGGTGGCCTGCGCGGCGACGGCCTCGTCGGACACAGCGGCACGCAGCATCGCCAATTGATCGCGCACCGAGACGAATTCGGCGTCGGCGGTCTTCAGCCGGTCCCGCGCCACGGTTGCCCCGGTGGCTGTCGCGGTGAGCGCCGCAGCGGCCACCTTGGCGGCCTTCTGACGTTCGTCGGCGTCGGCGCGGGCCGTACCCAGCGCCTCGCCGGCCGCCGACAGCTCCGGGCCGGCAGCCTCGGGGTCGATCTGCGGACCGGCGGATGCTGCGGCGCGAAGCTCTGCCAGTTGGGTGCGCAAAGCCGCGGCGTCCTCACCCCCGCACAGCCCTTCACGCTTCGCCGACTGCGTCGCGCGACTCTCCGCGAGCGCGCGGCGCCGGGCATTCAGCGCACGAGCGGCCTCGACATCGGCGACGTGGGCCGCGGCAAGCTCCTGATCCAGAAGCTGTTGCGCCGCATCCAGATCCGCACGCAACGTGACGACGCTTGCACCCGGGTTGATGCGCACGCTCAGCACGCCGGGCACGTCCACGACGACCGCGGCCGACGCGGGCTGGGTCCAGCTCTCCCCCGCTGTCAGAGTGCGCGGCCGGCCGTCGACGGTGATGTCGAGGTCGGCGGGTGCGGTGAACTCGACGCTCGCGGCGTCGGCCTGCACCTGTGCCTGGACACGCTGCACCGCGGCCCACTGCTGGTCGATGCCGGCCATCGCCGTCTCGGTGAGCGTGATGGCACTCAGTTCCCCGGCGATCCGGGCGAGTTCCCTCTCGATCTCGTCGATGCCCGCGACCCGGGCCGCCACCTTGTCGGCGGCTTCGCGGGCGACCCAGGCCTCGGCTGCCGCTCTGGCGGCGTCAAAGCGCGTCTGCGCGGCGACCAGTGCGGCCGCTGATTGCTCGGCAGCCACTGTCGCGGCCCCGGCGGTCTCCTCGGCCAGAGCCTCCTGCTGCTCGGCCTCGGCAAGGGTGATCTGACACGCGAGCAACGTCTCCCCGCGGCGCTTACCGTCGTCGACCAACTGCTGACGCTGACCATAGGCCGCCGTCGAGTTCGAACTGGTGGCGGCCGCGGCGGTAGCAACGAGACGGGCCTGACGCAACTGCTCCCGCAGATCGGCCAGCGCCTCGTGCGCCGTGCGCGCCGCGGCAAGGCGCCCGGTCGCCGGGGCGAGCGAACCATCAAGGTCCAGAAGTGCCGCCGTCAGCGCCTCGTGGCGGGACACCCGGTCGTCGACCTCCTCGACAGCGAGCAGCCAGCGGCCGACTTCGGCCTCGGCGGCCTTGACACGGTCGATGGCCGACTTCCATACGCCCGTCGGCCGGCCCGTACCGGTGAAGAACTTCAGATACTCGGCGTCGACACGGTCGATGAGAAGCGACTCGTCCCCGGAGGGCCCCGCGTCGGTCTCGCCGGCGGCGGCGTCCAACGCCCGCGACAACGCGTCGGAGCCGGACAGGTTCACCGCGCTGGTCGACGCCGACTGCAGCACCCTCTGGGCTTCCCACAGCTTGGTGTCCAGCGTCTGGGCGAGCATGGCCTCGACCCGCTCATGGGCGTCGTCGCCGGACAGCTGTTCGCGCTTGGGCGCGATGATCTCAAGCTCGGTCTTGGCCTTCTTGTGGAAGCGCTTGCGGAAGACGAAATGATAAGGACCAGTGGTGATTTCGGCCTCAACCTCGGCTCCGACGTCGGCGTGGGCCGGTTTGACCGCCTTGACGTCACGGTGGGTGGAGCGGTCCCGATAGGTGAGCAGCAGATCCAGAGCCTCGAGCATCGAGGACTTGCCGATCTCGTTGGGGCCGCAGACCACCACCACGCCCTGGTCGGGGAAGGCGATCTCGCGGTTCTGCACGCCCCGGAAGTTGGTCAGCCGCAAACGATGCAGGATCACGCTGCGCTGCCCTCTTTGAGCCGCAGCAGCAGAGCCAGGGCGCCGCGCGCCGCTCCGGCTTCGTCACCTTCGGATCGAGCGGTCTCGACCAGTTCGGCGACCGCATCGGCGGCGAACCCGCCGATGCCCAGGTCATCGAACTCGCCGTCGGCCGGCATCACCGCGATGTCGGTGTTGCGCTCCCAGATGCTGAGGGCGGCGAATCGCAGGGAGTGGCGATCGATGCAGGCGTCCAGAGACGCCCGGTCGGTGACGGTCAGTGTGCCGACCAGGCCGAGCTTGACCACCGTGCGGTCCTTGTCGGGCAGTTCGTCGAGGTTGAGGTTCAGGTCGGCGACATCGCGGCTGGTGTTGACCTCGCGCCGCAAGGTGAGGAACCGCCAGGTGCCCACCCTGCGCGAGTCGACGGTCACCGGATGCGCCGGGCTGTCGAGGTCGATGTCGACCACGAGCACGTGACCGGAGTCGGCTTCTTTGTGGTCGTAGTTGGTGACCTCCGGCGAACCGGAGTACCAGACGCGGCCGCCCCCGCCCACCGCGGTACGGGAGTGCTTGTCGCCCAGGGCCACATAGTGCACAGCGGAGCGCTCGATGGCGGCGTTGACCCCGGCAGTCCCGATCTGCGCCGGGTTGTCACGATCGGGGTCCAGCGAGTCGACGGCCCCGTGCGCGAGCAGGATCCGCGCCGTTCCGTCGGCGGGCAGGCCGTCGAGCACCTCGGCGGTCAGGTCGGCGGTGGGTTTCTTGGACCGCCACGGCGCGGCGACGATCTCCAGCCCCGGCCGGACCTCCCACACCCCGGCCCGGTCGAGCACCGTCACGTTGCCCGGGCACTGCGCGAGGAACAGCGCGCTGGTGTACACCGACGAGGCGTCCAGTGGATCGTGGTTGCCGGGCAGCAGATAGACCGGAACGTCGATGGCCCGCATGGCGTCCAGGGACTGGCTGATGACTTTGGGCGCCAACTGGTTGGCGTCGAAGACGTCGCCGGCCACCACGACGAACTCCGCACCGGTCTCCCGGGCCAGCGCGCCGATGGCGACGATCGCGTCGCGGCGGGCGGCGGAGTAACGCGCCTGGGCGTCCTCCGCCAGGAAGTGGCGCGTCATACCCAGTTGCCAGTCGGCGGTGTGCAGGAACTTCATAGTGGCGCGAGTGTATGGCCGCGGTCTGACAAGTCCGGGGACCCGCTTCGTCGTGGCGGCTAACCTGGGACGGATGAGGACCCTGGTGCTGATGCGGCATGCGAAATCCGACTATCCCGACGGCGTGGGCGACCACGAGCGCCCGCTGGCGCCACGGGGCGAGCGGGAGGCCGCACTGGCCGGCGAGTGGCTGCGCGGGAACGTCGCGCCGATCGGAGCGGTGCTGTGCTCATCGGCGACCCGGACCCGTCAGACGCTGGCCCGCACCGGTGTGGCGGCGCCGGCGAGCTACCTGGAGGCGCTCTACGACGCCGCCCCCGGATCGATGATCGGTGCGGTCAACGAGGTCGACGACGCGGTGGAGACGTTGCTCGTCGTGGGCCATGAGCCGACGGTCAGCCACGTGACCCTCGGCCTGGCCGGGCCCGGCAGCGACCATGCCGCCGCCGAGGCCGTCGCGAGCAAGTTCCCCACCTCGGGGATCGCGGTGCTCAGCGTGCCGGGGCCGTGGTCGGACCTGGCCCTGCGGGGCGCCGAACTGGTGACGTTCCACGTGCCGCGTTAGCCGCCGGTCAGCTGTTGGTGGCGAGTGTCAGTTCCATCAGCTTGATCGCCTGACCGCAGGCATCGATCCCGGGAGTCTGGGGGTTGACCCACCAGCCGACCACTCCGGCGGCGTCACTGGCCACACCGCAGCCACCGTTGGGATCGTTGGCGCGCATGACGATCGAGGCGATGCCATTGATGGCCCGGTTCTCGGTCTTGTACTTCAGGAAATCGGCGACCTTGCGCTCGTTGTCCAGGCTGCCCTGCTCGTACCAGAACCGGGTGATGTCGATCAGTCCGGCGGGGTTGAGCGCCTGCCAGCGGCACACCGCGCCGACGAAGGTGCTCTGGATGTCCAGCGGATCGGCGCCGACCGTCTTGGCCAGCACGTCCGAGGTCAACACATCACATTCCTTGAGCAGGTTGGGGTACTTGTCCGCGGAGTTCCCGCCTCGCGAGGGACCCGTGCCCGACTTCATCGCGGTGCCGCCGACGGTCTTGGCGCACCCGGCCAACAGCGCGGGGGCGAGCAACGCGGCGGCCAGCGCTGCGGTCACGCGACGACGCATCGGATGGCTCATTTCGCGCTCACAATCGACTGGCGGGTCAACTCTTTGGCCACGTCGCAGGCCGGCGGGAAGGGCTTCTGCGCGAAGCTGATCGACCACTCGATGAAGTCGTCGTCGAACTGGATCGCGATCTCGCAGAGGTTGTCGCCCAACATCGGGTCGGTTCCGACCGCCACCCAGCCGTCGTGCCCCTCGATGTTGATGTCGTCGACACTGGTGCGGGTCAGTTCCTCGGTCTTGCGTTCTCGGCCGATGGGGCTGCCGCGATACCAGGTGAAGGAGAAGTGCGGCCCCAGGATGCCACCGCCGGCCAGCCACTGGCATCCCACCGAGTTGACGGCGGTCTTGACCAGCCCGGTCACCCGGGTCTGCTCGGCGAGCACCTGATCGCTGACGCCGCCGCATTCGGGGAACATCGGCCCGTGCTTGCCGTTCCCGGACACCGGGGCATTGGACCCCGACTGATCCTGCGACTGCGGTTGGTCGGAATTCGACGACGAGCACGCCGGAACCGCGCCGATCGCAAGGACGGCCAGTCCGGCCGCGAATGCACGCCCCGCCGTCACGCGGACCACCTCGTTCTCACAGCATGCACTGTAGCGGCAGCTGCCGGACCTACCGCTCGGACACGGGCTGAACTGGCTGTTTGCCGTTCCGGCCCGGTATGGGACAGTAACGAAATGCTCCTGGCGCTGCTGCGGCGGTTCGTCCCGCCGTACCGGCGGCTGGTCGCGGCGGTGGTGGTTGCGCAGACTCTCAGCACGCTGGCGTCGCTATATCTGCCGACCGTCAACGCATCTCTGATCGACGACGGAGTCGCCAGGGGAAACACCACGCTGATCGCCCGACTGGGCCTGGTGATGCTTGCGGTCACGGGTGCGCAGGCCCTCTGCGCGGTCGCGGCGGTGTATTTCGGCTCGCGAACGGGCATGGGCGTGGGCCGGGATCTGCGGTCGGCGATGTTCCGCCGGGTCCTGGGGTTCTCGGAGAACGAGACCAACCACTTCTCGGCGCCGTCGCTGCTGACTCGCACCACTAACGATGTGCAGCAGATTCAGGTGCTGGTTCAGATGACGTCCAGCATCCTGGTGACCGCACCGATCATGTGCATCGGCGGGATCGCGATGGCGATCCACCAGGACGCGGGCCTGTCGTGGCTGCTGCTGGTCAGCGTTCCGGTCCTGGCCGTCGGCAACTACCTCATCGTGTCGCGGATGCTGCCGATCTTCCGCAGCATGCAACACCGGATCGACGGCATCAACCGGGTGCTGCGTGAGGAGTTGTCCGGAATCCGGGTGGTGCGGGCGTTCGCGCGCGAACCCTTCGAGCAACAGCGATTCGCCGAGGCCAACAATGCCGTCTCCGATGCCGCGCTGACCGCAGGCCGTTGGCAGGCGCTGATGCTGCCGGTGACCACGTTGACCATCAACATCTCCAGTGTCGCGTTGATCTGGTTCGGGGGCGTGGGTATCGATGCCGGCCGGATTCAGGTGGGCTCGCTGATCGCCTTCCTGTCCTATTTCACGCAGATCCTGATGGCGGTCCTGATGGCCACCCTGGTGCTGGTGATCCTGCCCCGCGCAGCGGTGTGCGCCGAGCGGATCACCGAGGTGCTGGACACCCGGACCGCGGTCAGCAGCCCGCCCACGCCCGTCCGCCCGGGTGGCGGCATCCGCGGCAAACTCGCCGTCGACGACCTGGCATTCAGCTATCCCGGTGCCGAACTGCCGGTCCTGCAGGATATTTCGTTCACCGCACGCCCCGGGACGACGACGGCGATCGTCGGCGGAACCGGCTCCGGGAAATCCACCCTGGTCGGCCTGATCTGCCGACTGCACGACGTGACCGGCGGATCCGTACGTGTCGACGGCATCGACGTCAGGGACTACGACACCGAATATCTCTGGTCGTCAATGGGATTGGTGCCCCAGCGCGGATACCTGTTCTCCGGCACGGTCGCCGACAACCTGCGCTTCGGTAAAGCCGATGCCAGTGCGGACGACATGTGGGCGGCACTGCGGGTAGCCGCCGCCGACGACTTCGTCCGGGCACATCCCGACGGACTGCAGATGCGGATCGCCCAGGGCGGCGCCAACGTCTCGGGTGGCCAGCGACAACGACTGGCGATCGCCCGCGCTGTCATCCGCCGACCGGCGATTTACGTGTTCGACGATGCCCTGTCCGCTCTTGACGTCCACACCGATGCCCGGGTCCGACGCGCGCTGCGGGAGGCGTCCGCGGATGCGACGGTGATCATTGTGGCCCAACGTGTTTCGACGGTCGCCCAGGCCGATCAGATCGTCGTCCTCGACGGCGGCAGGGTCGTCGGGGTAGGCACGCACGAGACGTTGATCGACGAGTGCCCGGCGTATGCGGAGTTGGTGGATTCCCAGTGCGTGGACACCGGCGTGGGCGGCCGCCGGTGACCGCACCGCCGATGCGACCTGGCGTTCGCGCGATGATGGCCGACCCCGCCAATGCCCGATCGCGGGATTTCACCGGAACGGCCCGCCGCCTGCTGCGCCGGCTGAGCCCGCAGCGGCGGTCGCTGGCCGCGGTGATGGCCATGTCACTGGGCGGTATCGCCCTCTCGGTGATCGGTCCCCGGGTTCTCGGCCACGCGACCGACCTTCTGTTCGACGGCGCCATCGGCCGTCGGTTGCCCGCCGGCATCACCAAGGCGCAGGCCGTCGCGCAAGCCCGGGCACGTGGCGACAACACCTTCGCCGAC
>CAISDL010000112.1 GCA_903884065.1 uncultured Actinomycetes bacterium
ACTCGTCGTCGAGGTCGATCAGGCGTTTGGTCATCGCGAGCTCCTATATACGAGAGATGCACGGAGCATATATCGTTTTTGAGGGTCGAGCCTTCCAGCCCGTGCGATAGGTGTACTCACGCGTCAGACTCGGGAGCAAGCCGCCCCGACTCGGCTTGTGGATATGTAGCTGTGTCCAGATTGCGTGGTTTCTCGGCGAGTGCTCGGGGTTTAATGCCGACGGTGCCGGCGTGATACCACTTGGTATCATTTCCCGCTATGGCTATGACGTTGCGGCTCACCGAGGAGCAGACGGCAAAACTGCGCGCCACCGCCGAACGTGAGGGTGTCTCGATGCAAGCGGTCGCGCTCAAAGCCATCGACGAGTACGTCGACCGTCGTATGCAGCGCCGCGAAGAGATCATCGAGCAGATCTTCACTGAGGACGCTGGACTGTTTGGCCGTCTTGCCGACTCGTGATCGACTACCTGACGCTGGATGACGTGCTTGCGCTGACCGCCCGGGCCGGGTTCACCATCGCCGACTACGGCTTGGTCGAGTCCGCGTTGGCCCGGCCGCCGGCGTCGGTGTTCGGCGAGGACGCCTACCCAACGATCCATCAGAAGGCGGCAGCTCTGCTGCAGTCCATGGCCATCAATCACGCTCTAGCAGATGGCAACAAACCCACCGCCTGGGCGACAACCCGACTGTTCTACGGATTGAACGACTATCGCATCACCGCCACCGAGGACGAGCGCTTCGAATTGATCATCGCGGTGGCAACCCGCGAGTTGGGCACCGTCACCATGATTGCGGCCCGGCTCGCGCAGATAGCCGTCGGCCACTAGCGGATCCCGTGATGGATTCAGTGGCCTCGAAGCAGTCGTCTTGGACGATCAGGATGGGCCGGGGTTTGCCGGCATGGCCCTGCCCCGCCGCGGCGGTCCAGAGTTCCCCACGCCTCCCCGGGTGTCGGGGTCTTCTTCATTGAATGTCGATAGCGCGTCAACGAAGGCTTGGTCGACCTCGGCGGTGCTGCCGGTTGCGACGAGCAAGGATTGGCGGTGGGCCTCGGCGAGCCGCGGCAGCGTATGCGGTGACATCTCGCTCCTCAGCGTCATAGCGAACGCAGGGGTACCCCACCCGCGTCCCGCGAAGTATGCAACGCAGCCGGGTTACGTTTTAGTGAAAACGCGGATTTAGCAAAGCAGATGTCATTCTTCTTCATGCTTCATAAGCAGTGCAATGTGGAACCACCGTGCGTCAACAGCAACATAAACCGAACCAATGGTACGAAACACGGTGGCGACTGGCGGGCGTGCGAATTTGCCGGGTATTGCAAATCCTGCAAACAGTCCGAAACCGAAGATGCACAGTTCCGGCTCAGCTGAGCCGCCCTTCCGCCACCCCCGGATGGCTCCTCGCCACGGACGACGGGCGATGATTGCTGCATCCGAACAGACTTCAGATTTGCCGGACGGGCAATCCGGGACCGCCCGGACGACGGCTAAACCCACTCAGCAGGCGTACTGCTCACCGACCCCGACGGCCGGTGGGGACCGCCGTGTGCAGCCGAAGGTGTCGATGCCCTCGTCGCTGTAGCGCACCCCGGTATTGCGGGCGTAGTTGACACAGACCAGGACCGTGGCGTCGGTGCGGCACCGGAAATCGCCGAAGGACACCGAGCCGCCCTCGGGCAGCGGGGCGCCCTGTCCGGCGGCGAACCGCCCGGGATCCCCGTGCGCGGAGCCGATCTGCACGCTGGACCCGTCGAAGTCCACCCATCCGCCCTTCCATGCGCCATAGACGTCCGGCGGCTGGGGTGGCGGGTCGACGAGGTTCACCAGACAGGCCAGCCCGTTGGCGGCGCGTTTGCCGTCGGTCATGCACGTTGTGCCCGACGGGGTGGTGAAGGCGGTGTCGTCACCGAGAGGGGTGCTGGTTCCGCCGCGCAGCGCCACCCGGAAGTCGGCGTCGTCCACCGGGGGCCCGGCCTCGACCCAGGCGATCGCCGCGGCCACCGGTTGCCCGGCCGCCGGGGCCGTCGCGGACGACGAACGGGTGGTCGGTGCGGCCGACGAACGGTCTGAGCCGGGAGCGCTCGTCGCGGCACCGCCGGTGCGCGACGGGGTGATCGGGGTCAGTTGGGTGGGCCCCGGCTTGCCGGCCGGGATCGCTGAACACCCCGCGACCAGGACCGACGCAGCGATCAACAGGGCAATCCGCATCCCGCCAGGCTAGCCGCCGCCCGGCCGGAGAGCCGTCAGGCGCGGCGGGCTGGACGAACAGCTACGGTCGGACCATGCACGAGCACACCGTCCAGGTCAGAACCGCCAGCGGGGTGGTCGAGGGGTTCACCCGGGACGGGGTGAACCGGTGGCGTTCCATCCCGTACGCCGCGCCGCCGATGGGCGCACTGCGGTTCCGCGCCCCCGAGCCCGTGCAGCCGTGGCGGGGGATCCGGGGCTGCCACCGCTACACCGACTGCGCCCCCCAGCACCGCGTGTACACCATGACCGGGCTCGGCACGTACCAGCCGATGAGTGAGGACTGCCTCACCCTCAACGTCGTCACGCCCAAGTGGTCCGGCCCCGCGCCCGACGGCGACCCGCTGCCGGTGCAGTTCTTCATTCACGGCGGTGGCTACATCCTCGGCAGCTCAGCCACCCCGCTCTACGACGGAGCCGGGCTGGCCCGCCGCGGGTGTGTCTATGTGGCGGTGAACTACCGTCTCGGTGCGCTCGGCTGCCTGGATCTGTCGTCGCTGTCGACCCCCGAGACGCCCATCGAGAGCAACCTCTTCCTGCGCGACATCGTCCTGGCGCTGCACTGGGTGAAAGAGAACATCGCCGCCTTCGGTGGGGACCCGGACAATGTGACCATCTTCGGGGAGAGTGCCGGCGCCCACGCCGTGGCCACCCTGCTCGCAGTGCCGTCCGCGGAAGGCCTTTTCCACCAGGCGATTTCACAAAGCCCGGCCTCCGGCATGGTCAGTTCTCAGGAGGTAGCCGCCCAGATCGCCGACCGGTTCATCGACCGGATGGGCGTCAACCGTGCCAACGCCGCCGCTGAATTGATGAAGGCCAAACCGGCTGATCTGGTTCGGACCACCCACTACGTGATGACCCACAGTCTCGACAGCGTGGTCGGCGCTTCGCCGGTGGGTCCCACCTGCGGCGATGACTTCCTGCCACTGGACCCGTTCGAGGCGATGAGACAAGGCGTGGCGCACAAGGTTCCGTTGATCGTCGGCACCAATGCCGAGGAGGGGCGGCTGTTCACCCGGTTCCTCAAACTGCTGCCCACCAGCGAGCGTGCCATCGAACGCATCCTCGCCCACACCCCGACCGAAGTCCGCGAGCAGATCCTGGCCGCCTACCCGCAGTACCCGGATCCCAAGGCCTGCATCGAGTTCGGCGGCGACATGATCTTCGGTACCGCCGCCTGGCAGATCGCCGAAGCCCACGCCAAACTCGCACCCACCTACGTCTACCGCTACGATTTCGCGCCCCGGACGCTGCACTGGGCCGGGTTGGGCGCCACCCACGCCACCGAACTGCTGGCGGTGTTCGGCGTCTACCGCTCTCGAGTGGGCGCGGTGCTGACCGCCGGGGTGGACCAGCGCGCCGCGGTCAAGGTCAGCCACCAGGTGCAGACCCGCTGGCAGGACTTCAGCCGCACCGGGGTTCCCGGCGACTGGCCGGCCTACAACCGCGACGAGCGTCCGGTGCTGGTGTTCGACCGGCACACCCATGTCGAGTACGACCCGCATCCGCACCGCCGCAAGGCCTGGGCGGGATTCAGCCTCGCCGGCGAGTAGAGCGCGCCCACCCTGCGTACGTTCCCCGGCGTTCCATGCCGCGTGGTCGTTATTGACACCCGTCATACGTTGGTGGGGTGATCCGCGCTGACGCCCCCATCGAACGCCCCGACGACCTCACCGCCGATTGGCTGACCGAGAACCTCGGGGCCGGGAAGGTCGGCGGGTTCACCATCGAGCGGATCGGCACCGGCCAGATGAGTGAGTGCTACCGCGTGAACCTGACCTACGCCGACGGCGTCGGCCCGGCGTCGGTGGTGCTCAAGGTCGCCGCCAGCGATCCGATGAGCCGGGGGACCGGTCAGGCGCTCGGACTCTACGAGCGGGAGGTGCGCTTCTACGCCGACCTGGCGCCCCGACTGGTGGCTGACTCCGGTGGCCCGATCGCGCAGTGCTACCACGCCTCCTACGAGCCCGAGACCGGTGTGTTCAGCCTCCTGATCGACGACGCCGCCCCCGCTGCGGTCGGAGACGAAATCCGCGGTGCGGCAATCGAAGACGCGAAGATGGCGCTGACTGAGCTGGGCCGGCTGCACGCGCCGCTGATCGGCAACGAGGCCCTGGCCGACGTGCCCTGGCTCAACCGGGAGACCCCGATGAACCAGGCACTCATCACCGGACTGTTCCACGGATTCGCCGATCGCTACGGAGACTCCATCAAGCCCGAGCAGCGCCTGGTCTGCCAGAAGCTTGTCGACAGCTTCGACGCCTACCTGGCGGAGGAGGCGGGCGACGATCGGGTCAAGGGCCTGGTGCACGGCGACTACCGCTTGGATAACATGCTCTTCGGCCGACCGGGTTCGCTGCGCGACCTGACGGTGGTGGACTGGCAGACCGTCACCTGGGGCCCGGCCATGACCGACGTCGCCTACTTCCTGGGCTGCGCTCTCAAGACCGAGGACCGCCGCGCCCATTACGACGACCTGCTGGCCGCCTACTACGAGGGCTTGGGGCCCAACCCACCGCTGACCCTGGAGCAGGTCCGCCAGGGAGTCCGGCGACAGAGCTTCTTCGGCGTCATGATGGCGATCGTGTCCTCGATGCTCGTCGAGCGCACCGAACGCGGCGATCAGATGTTCCTCACCATGCTGGATCGCCACAGCAGCCACGTACTCGACACCGGGGCGCTCGACGGTCTGCCCACGGCCGCGCATACCGAAGCGCTGCAACCGGAGCCGGCCGACGAGGCCGCGCACACGCCGGGGGATGAGCCGCTCTGGAACGAGAGCTGGTACTGGGACTTCGCCGATCCCGAGCAGGGTGTCGGGGGTTGGATACGGCTCGGCCTGGTGCCCAACCAGAACCTCGCCTGGATCAACGCGCTGATCTGCGGGCCGGACATGCCGACGGTGGCACTGCTGGACTTCCACGCGCCACGTCCCAACGACCCCAACGACGTTCACGGCGACGGGGTCCAATTGCGCCACTCCGCAACGGTTCCGCTGCAGGAGTACCGCGTCGAGGTCAGTGGATCGGCACAGGTCTACGACGACCCGGCGGCGCTACTGCGCGGTGAGCAGGGCCGGCCGGCGCAGTTGTCGATGGACCTGGTGTGGAACACCACCGGCACCCCGTACGCCTACCGGATCGCCACCCGCTACGAAATCCCCTGCACCATCTCGGGATCCGTGACGGCCGACGGGCACACCTACGAGTTCACCGCCGTCCCCGGCCAGCGCGACCACTCCCACGGTGTGCGGGACTGGTGGAGCATGGACTGGGTCTGGAGTGCGCTGCACCTCGACGACGGCACCCACCTGCACGGGGTGGACCTGCGCATCCCCGGAATGCCGCCGGTCAGCGTCGGCTACATCCAGCCGCCCGGCCAACCGGTGATCGAAACCACCTCGGTCACCGCGGACGCGACCCTGGGCGATGACGGCCTGCCGGTGTCGACGACGCTGACCATGGAACCCGGGTCGCTCACCGCGACCATCGACCCCCGCGGCCACGCCCCGGTGCGACTGGTCGCCCCCGACGGGCGGGTCAGTTTCTTCCCGAGAGCCTGGGCGGCGGTGCAGACCGCCGACGGCCGCCGCGGTGTGGGCTGGCTGGAATGGAATACCAACCAACAAGAGTGAAGCCACGCAGGCCGTCGTGCTCAATCGGCCTGCGTGGCTTCACTGTCGGCGCGAAGCGCCCTAACTCTTGACGACCTGCGTTCCGCCGGCCATCTCGTCGTGCTTGCCCTGCTTGGTGGGGCTGTTCTCGATCGTCACCGCGATATAGACCCACGCCGCGAACGACAGGATCCCGCCGAGGCAGGGCAGCAGGTTCAGCAGCAGGAACGCGTTGCGGGTGGCGGCCTGCTGGATCGTCGGCTTGGGTGCTCCGCCGGGGCCGTGGACCCGAAGACCCAGCAGTGCCTTGCCGGGCGTGCGGCCCATCTGGGACTCGAACAAGGCGAAGTAGGCGAAGGTCAGCAGACCCCCGAAGACGCCGGCGGCGAAGTAGCGGCTGTTGCCCTCGAACAGCAGCGAAATCAGGTACGCCACAATGCCCACGCCGAAGCCGTCGATCAGGCGGGCGCCCAGTCGGACCCACAGGCCGCCCGGAGTGCCGAAGCCAACCGGGGGATTCCCCGGGTAGTAACCGCCGGGTGCGCCGTAGGGATTGGGCACCGGCGCATACCCCAAAGGCGGAGGCGGGTAGCCCGGGGGTGGGCCGTAGCCCGGAGGCGGCGGCGGGGCGTAGCCCGGCGGCGGCGCCGCATACCCGGGCGGCGGGGCATAGCCGGAACCCTGCGGCGGTGTGTAGGGCTCACCGGCCGGCGGAAACCCGGAAGGTTGCCCGAAGGCGTTGGGATCGGGATCACCCGTTGTCATCGCTGCTCCTCCGCACGTGTTCGGGAACCCCAATCTACCGCGCAGATCGGGCGCTGGGGTCAGCAGCGGCGGTGGGTGTGTCACCACGAGGACTAACGAGAGGTGGGCGGAAGAGTTCGAGGAGAACCTGCGAACTCAGGCCGAGGAGGCCGGGCAGCCTACGTCGTAGGTCGCTCAGCGGTTCTGATCAGCAAAAACCGGGGCGACGAATGCCTTCAGCATGTGAGCCTCGGCAGCCTCGTCCTGGCCGGGCCAGAACAACAGTGACAGGGTCACCCGGTTGATCCATTGAGACGCGGTCGTGTCATCGGGGTTCAGTCCGGCGGACTCCGCGGCGAACCGTGCGAGCATGCCCGAATCAGCCAGCAGCGCAGCACTTCCCGGACGGCCGGGCGTGAACACTTGTGACGCGACGGGGTCAGAACGGATTTCTCGCAGCGCAACAGTGATCGCCTCGACAATTCGGTCGCCGCCGGTCATTTCTTTCGCCGCATTCGTGACAGCGCTGTTGATCCGTCTGGCAGAACGGGCCAGCACTTCATCGCGGATCTGCGTTTTCCCTCCCGCGTGCCGGTACAGCGTCGCCCGCGAGCAGTGGGCCGCTTCGGCGAGGGAATCCAGGTCGAAACGGGCGAGGCCGCGTCGGGCGATGAGGTTCGCGGCCGCGGCATAGATTCGCTCGGCGGCCAGTTCATGCCGGTCGCCGCCGGCCAGCCAGTCGTTAGTACCCACCGTCTCAGTATGAGACAAATCTTGGTCATCGACTCACCATTTGGCCTGCTCAGGCCACCGCCTGAGACACGCGGTGCGGCCGCCTGCCGCCGCGCTGTATCAACATTCCGCGGAAGGCTTGACCGGATGCGTTGGTGCAGATCAGCCTGGGCACATGCTGGTGCTCGATGACCCTTATCCGTTTTACGCGCAACTCCGCACGACCGATCCGGTGCATCGGGTCGCTGACTCGAATTTCTACCTGGTGTCGACCTGGGCACTGGTGAACGAGGCGGTCATGCGTCCGCGGGACTTCTCATCGAACCTGACCGCGTCAATGGTTCTGGACCCGGATGGCGGCGTCAGCGGCTTCACCATGGCGGGTCCTGGCGATCCCGGCCACGTGTTGGGCACCGCCGACGATCCCGTTCATGCCATACATCGCAAGATGGTGCTGCCCACCGTGGTGGCCAAACGGGTTCGCGCGCTGGAACCCCTGGTGGCCGAGACCGTTGAGAGGCTGTGGAACGAAGGCCTCAATGACGGCGGTTCCATCGACTGGGTGGCTGCGATGGCCAACCGACTGCCGATGACTCTCGTCAGTCGTCTGATCGGACTGCCGTCCGTCGATATGGAATGGCTCGTCACGGGTGCGTATGCCACCGCCCAGATGCTCGATGGCGCAATCACTCCCGATCAACTCCAGAAGGCGATCGTCGCCGCTACTGAACTGGCCGGTTATCTTGCCGACCAGTTCGTTCAGGCCCGTAAGGATCCCGGAGACAACCTGCTCGGCGACTTGGCTCGACACTGCAATGCCCGGGAGCTCAGGCCCGAGACCGCGGTGATCATGCTGATCCAATTAGTCAGTGCCGGAGGCGAATCCACCGCCGGGCTCCTCGGTAGTTCAGCGCTAATGCTGGCCGGCCGGCCTGACGTCGCGGACCAACTGAGGGATGACATCGCCTTGCTGCCGGCGTTCATCGAAGAAGTTGTTCGTTTGGAGTCACCGTTCAGGGGCCACTACCGCCACGTGCTCAACGACACCACACTGGGCGGGGTCGAACTTCCCGGCGGCTCGCACCTGCTGCTGATGTGGGGATCGGCCAATCGCGATCCTGCGGCCTTCGACGCGCCCGACGAACTGCACCTGGATCGCCCGAGTGGCAAGGCACACCTGGGCTTCGGCAGAGGCGACCACTTCTGTGTGGGCGCCGCACTGGCGCGACTGGAAGCGCGAACGGCTCTGACCCGCCTGCTCTCCGAAACCCGAGCGATCAGAACGACGGAACCCCCCGCCTGGATTCCCAGCGTGATGGTGAGGCGTCTACAGAGACTGCCGCTTGAGGTGGAGGTCGCGTGAACGCGTCTAAATCAGCTTGTCGAGACACCTGATCTGGGAGCGACTGCGGAACCGCCAGCCATCGCCAGTCCTCACGAATTCGTCGTCGTACCAGAAGCAGATCAGATAGACAGCCTTCGAATCTGAATTCAAGGCAAGGGGATTGACACAGGCTGTGCGTGCCGTTGCGGTATCGCCGTCCAGGCGCAAGTCGGTGCTCGACACCACATGCATGTACCCGCCAAAGGCGCTGAGTGTCTCGCCCATCCACGACATCACCTCGCGATAGGGCCCGTAGGCCCCGCCGGTCGCTGAAAGGTCGATAACCGCGTCATCGGTGAACACGTCGTCGACGTCCTCGAAACGACCGGCGTCGACGGCGGTGGAATAGGCGGCCAACAGCTGTTGGATTTCCAGCCGGTCGGAGATCTCCTGGAGGCTCAGCATGCTCAGGCCGGTCCCATCTCGATCATCACCTTGCCGCACTCCTTGCTGCCGGAGAGCACCTCGAGTGCCGCATCGATCTCGCCAAGTGAGAAGCGGTCGGTGATCAGCGCTGAGAGGTCGCGCCGCTGCAGCAATTCGATGGCATCACTGAATCGTTCCGGGTAGGCGATCGAGCCGCGGATGACGAGTTCCTTCATGAGCACGCTCAGGAAGTTGACCGGTACGGGGGTGTAGTGCAAGGCAACGACACTGATGTGCGCACCGGCGCCACCGCGGTCGATGATGTCAGTGAGAACCTTCTGCGACCCGGATGCCTCGATGAATCCGCTTGTCGCGGCGGAGTGCCCGAACATCAACGGTGCGGTGCCGTGAATGCGTTCGAGTTCCCGCCATACCTTCTGCGTGGCAGGGTCGATCGTCTCCGAGGCGCCGAGTTGCTTCGCCAGCCGGCGCCGGGTCTCGGACAGGTCGATCGCCACGATGTCGGTCAGACCGCGATCAGCCAGGCTCGCGATCGCCGCCAGACCGATTGGCCCGCAGCCGAATACCGCGACCTTGTCGTCCACCCCGACATGGAGCTGTTCGGCGGCGTGCATGCCGACGGCAACCGGCTCGGCCAACGCGGCGATGGTGAGTGGCATATCGTCGGGAATGGGGAACAACCGTCCGCCCTTGGCCGCATTGCGCACAAAGACCTCGTTGGCCAATCCTCCTGCATCTGCCCCGCTGCCGATCTCCTCCGCCGGATGCACGACCACCCGTTGACCCGGCACCACATCGGTGACCTCGGCCCCCACGGTCTTCACGATGCCGGCCAGTTCGTGGCCGAGTGGCATCGGCTCGCCACTGGGCCCGGCGAGGCCGCCGAGTTTGATGTAGCTCAGATCGCTGCCGCAGATGCCACAGGCATGAACCTCGACGATCGCGTCGCGCGGGCCACACTCGGGCAGATCGACGTTGTCGAGGCTCACCTGCCCCGGAGCGTGAATTCGAACCTGGTCGACACAAGTCATTGAGTCCTCTTTCAGGTAGTGGTGACGTGGCCGTGATGGGCGATTCGTTGTTCGATGCTGTGCGCGGTGTCGCGCACCTTCGCCCCGAGGTCTCGAATCGCACCGCTTGTCAGGGTGGTGAAGACCGCCGCAGTGACCGACATGATCACCACGCCGTCGATGTCGGTGATGGGCGCGGAGATTGTGGCAATGCTGTGGCCTTTAGTGTCGTTCATCTCGTTGGGAAGTACGTCGATCGTCGTGAGATCGGCGAATGCCCGCGCCAATTGCGTTGTGATCATGTCGATTTCACCATCACCGCTGAGTGCCCGCAGGGCGGTGTAGACGCGGATGTACTCCTTGGTCAGCCTTTCGACGACGAAGCCGCGTTGCCGAATCTCCTTCAGGACGGATGCCATTCTGCGGCGTAACCCGGGATCTGGTTGCCCGATCGCCTCCAGCCAGGCAGTCTGGGTCTCTGCGCTCGACCATGCGATGTAGTCGCGGCCGAAGGGGGCTACCAGTGGCGTGCGCAGGCCGGGGCTGATTCTCGGCCCGGTCAGGCACTCGCCGGCCGTCTCGACGATGACCATCGTCCGACCCTCCCGGCGGGTGAGGGATACCTGCGTGCCGGCATCTGCGGCCAAGGCCTGGAGTTCGCCGCGATAGACCAGAGAGTCGGCCGGTTTGGTCAGGCTCGCCATCGCCGGACCCCACGCGTACTCGGCACTGGCGGGATCGCGGGTGACCCAGTCGTGGGCGGTGAGCGTGGTGAGGATCGCATGCCCGGTGGCGCGACTGATCTTCAGGCTGCGGCAGATCTCCGCCAGCGTGAACTGCCTGGCCGGCTCGCTGCCCAGGAGTTCGATCACAGCGATGACGCGCTCGGTGGGCGGCGACGGCGCTTGACTGGGCGGCCGCTCCAGGCTTACCTTCGGCGTCATAATATCGAACGGTATGTCGAACTATCGACATACCGCAAGAGGGAGATGTGACGATGAGTCCACCGGCCGAGGCGATTGATCTCGACGATCTCACCTCGCCCCGGCTCACCGACCTGCAACGACAGGTTCTTGACTACACCGAGTCTCGCCCCGTCGCACTCGATACCGACCGCATGATCGAAGAGGCCATCCTCAGTGCGGGGTCCGACGATCTCAGCTATACGGCTGACTTCGCGGCGCGTCTCGGCGCCTATGTGGCGGCGGTGGAGGCTGATACGGGTCTGACCCAACTGGCTCGCGGCACTTTGCGCTCACGGATTGTTCGGTTGCTGCGGAATCGGATTTCGTTGGCCGATCTGATCAGGCGCTACCCGGAGATCGAGTCGATCGAGATAGCGAAACCGATCATCGTGGTGGGCATGCCCCGAACGGGAACCACTCACCTGGTGAATTTACTGGCGGCCGACCGGCGCCGGCGGGCTTTGCCGTACTGGGAGAGCCAGGAGCCGATTCCGGCCCGTGGGCGCGGACCTGACGTGTTCGGGATCGATCCGCGCTACGCCCGCGCTCGGGCCGAGCACGATGCGATGATGGCGAACGTTCCACTCGTGGCGGCCATGCACGATCAATTCCCCGAGGCGATCGAGGAGGAGGTCGAGATCCTCGACCTGGATTTCGCCAGCTATATCCTGGAATGGCTTGCCCGCGTTCCGAGTTGGCGCGACACCTACCTGGCACTCGACCAGACCCAGCACTACGCCTATCTGAAAAAGGTGCTGCAGGCTCTGACCTTCTTCCGCGGGCCGCAGACCTGGGTGTTGAAGTCCCCGCAGCATTCCGAGCAGCTGACCGCTTTGACCGCGACCTTTCCCGACGCGACCGTCGCCTTCACTCACCGCGATCCGGTCGCCGTCATCCAGTCGACGGTGACGATGATGGCCTACGCGGATCGCCTGCGGCGCAGGAGCATCGACCCCGAATGGCTGATCGACTACTGGACCGACCGGATACACCGGCTACTCAGTGCGGGTGTGCGAGATCGCGAACTCGTGCCGGCCGAGCGCAGTATCGACGTCAGCTTCCATCAGTTGAACGGCAACGAGATCGCCGTTGTCGAATCGCTGTATGACCGTGCCGGCGTCGAGTTGACTCCCGGCGTGCGCAAGAGCTTCGAACGGTATCTGGGCAGCAACCCACGGGGTAAACACGGCAGCATCCGATATGACCTCCAACGCCATTTCGGCGTCACGCCCGAGGAAGTACGGTCCCGATTCGACTTCTACTTCGACCGGTTCGATGTCCGACCCGAAGTCAGCAGCCGTGCAGGCGAGAAATAGAAGGAGCTGTCGATGACGGATTTCGAGCCCGTATACCTGACCCGCCCCGGCGCCGACGCCATGGTGCCCGCAGTGCCCGACGTTATTGAAGAGGTCAGTCCCGGCATCTGGTGCTCGCCCGGACTGACGAATGTCTTCATGATCCCCACCTCCGAGGGCCGGGTGATCATCAATACCGGTATGGGATTCGAGGGCCCGGTCCACCGCGCCACCCTGGATTCTGTCGACTCATCCCCGGTTCGCTACATCATCCTGACGCAGGGTCACTACGACCACGTCGGTGGACTGGACAGCGTGCGCGATCCTGCTACGAAAATCGTCGCGCAGGCCAACTGGGAACAGTGGCGCGACGACAATGAACGGCTGGCGCGGTACCGAGCCTCGCGCAGCGCATTCGCCTTCTCCAACACACTGGCCACCGGTATCGCCAAGATCCAGGAGCGGTTCGGCCAGAAGCTTCCCGGCCAGAGCACGCCGAATGCGGACATCGTCGTCGAGGACACCCTGACCCTCAATGTGGGCGAACGCACCTTCGAGCTGATTGCGACGCCAGGCGGCGAGACCAACGATTCGATGGTCGTCTGGCTGCCCGACGAGAAGATCTGTTTGTGCGGCAACGTGTTCGGCGCACTGTTCGGCCATATGCCGAACCTGGTCACCATGCGCGGCGACCGTTACCGCGACGCCCTCACCGTGATCGACTCCATCGACCGGGTTCGCGCACTGGAGCCCGAAGTTCTTCTCAGTGGTCACTTCTGGCCGATCACCGGCAAGGAGCGCATCCAGTTCGAGCTCGCCCGGCTGCGTGACGCGGTCCAGTACGTCCACGACGCGACGGTCGAGGGGATGAATGCCGGCAAGGACGTCCGCACCCTGATGCGCGAGATCACCCTGCCGGAGCATCTGGCGCTGGGACAGGGATACGGCAAGGTTCCCTGGGGCGTTCGGGCGATTTGGGAGAACTACTCGGGCTGGTTCCACCACCGCTCGACCACCGAGTTGTATCCCGTCGATCCCACCGACATCAGCGCCGACCTCGTCGAACTCGCCGGTGCCGACGCACTCGTCGCCCGGGCGCAGGCCCACCTCGAATCCGACCGCCCGGTGCAGGCCATCCACCTCGCGGAGAAGGTGACCGACACGGATAACGACCACCCGGGCGCTCGCCACGTCCTCAAGGCGGCGCATGAACGGCTCCTGGCCGACAGCCATAACTTCTGGGAGACAGCATGGTTGAAGAAGCAGATCGCGAACAACGCATGACCGCCCGGATCACCTTCGACTTCACCGGTACCCGCGCGCTCATCACCGGCGGCACCAGCGGCATCGGGCATGCGACCGCGGTGCTGTTCCGGGATGCCGGCGCCGACGTCACCGTCACCGGCACCCGCGCAGGTGCGGGGGACTACGGCACCGATCTGTCCGGTATGAGCTACGCGCAACTGGTCCTCACCGACCCGGCATCCATCGACGCTCTGAAAGAGCGCTTCGACACCCTCGACGTCCTGATCAACAACGCCGGCGCCAACTTTCCCGGCGGGCTCGACGAGTCGGCTCCCGACGGGTTCGACGCGTCGGTGGCGCTCAACCTCAACGGGACCTACCGGTTGACGGTTGCATTACGGCGGTCGCTGAAGGCCTCCACCGCCCCGGGCGGCGCCGTGGTGGTCAACCTCTCGTCGATGTCGGCGCTGCGGGCGGTGACGCTGGTGCCCGGCTACAGCGCCGCGAAGGCCGGAATCATCGCTTTGACAAGAACTCTCGCGGCGAAGTGGGCCAAGGACGGCATTCGCGTGAACGCGGTCGCGCCAGGGACGATCGACACCCCGATGACGGCACCCATGAAGGGGATACCGGCGCTGATCGACTCCGAGGTGGCCCACATCCCACTCGGCCGGTTCGGCCGTGTCGATGAGATCGCGCCGACAATCGCGTTCCTGTGCACCGAACACAGCTCCTACACCAGCGGGTCGCTGTTCGTCGTCGACGGTGCCTCCGACTGCCTCTAACCTCATTGCGGTGCACTATGAATGGGATTCGCCGGCGGCCGAGGTGCACCGATGCTGCTTACCGTTCCTCGACGTGACCATCGGGGTGGTGAGCGGTCCGGCGGGTGTCCTTCTGATCGACTGCGGGACAACACTGTCCGAGGCTTCTGCCGTCGCCGACGATGTCCTGGAACTCACCGGCGCGGGTGCGACCCATCTCGTCATGACGCATCACCACTTCGACCACATCCTCGGTGCGGCGGGATTCCCCGAAGCTCAGACCTACGCGGCTCCGGCGGTGGCGGTGGCACTGACCACCGGTCTCGGCGGTGTTCGCGACTACGCCGTGAGCTACGGCGCACACCCTGATGAGGTCGACCGGGCGATCGCGGCGGCCCGAGCGCCCGATCATGTGGTGTGGAGGGCCGCGATCGATCTCGGCGACCGGGTGGTCGCGGTCGAACACCCCGGCCGTGGCCACACCGACCACGATCTCGTCGTCGTGGTCCCGCCGAGGAGCCCCGCAGACCGGACGGTGGTGTTCTGCGGGGACCTCGTCGAGGAGTCCGCCGACCCCGCGGTGGACGACGGCTCGGATCTCGGGGCCTGGCCGGCAACCCTGGACCGGCTCTTGCAGCTGGGAGGGGAGCGGGCGATCTACGTGCCCGGCCACGGCGCCACGGTGGATGCGACCTTCGTCCGCAACCAGCGGGACTGGCTGGCCGCACGCGCGCAGTAGCTACCAGCCCGTCGTCAGCACCCGGTCGAGCATGTCGACGAAGAAGTCGGCGGACTCCCGGGTGATGCACATCGGCGGCTTCATCTTGAGCACGTTCTGGCGGTCGCCGGTGGGCTGGACGATCACCCCGAGTTCGCGCATCCGCTCGCAGATCGCGGCGGTCTCGACGACGGCCGGTTCCAGCGTGGTGCGGTCGCGGACCAGTTCCACGCCCATGTACAGCCCGCTGCCGTGCACCGTGCCGATGAGCGGGTGACGGGTCGCCAACTCGTTGATCCGGGCCACGATGTGATCGCCCACGGTGACGGCGTTCTCCTGCAGGCCCTCGCTCTCGATGATGTCGAGAACCGTCAGCCCGACCACGCTCGACACCGGGCTGCCGCCGGCCGAGGAGAAGAAGTAGCCGCAGGAGCGGTAGGCGTCGGCGATCGCCTTGGTGGTGATCACCGCGCCCAGCGGCTGGCCGTTGCCCATCGCCTTGGCGACGCAGACGATGTCGGGCACCACGCCCTGCTGTTCGAAGGCCCAGAACCACCGCCCGGTGCGGCCGTAGCCCACCTGAACCTCGTCGGCGATGGCCAGCCCGCCCGCCGCGCGCACCGCCCCGTACACGGCTTTCAGGTAACCGTCGGGCAGCGCCATGCCGCCGGCGTTGCCGTAGAACGGTTCGCAGATGAACGCTGCCGGCGGATGCCCCTGGGCCGCAAGCCCTTCGATGATCGCGACCGCCTCCGGTGCGTACTTGGCGGCCTCGATGCCGCGGTGCTCGCCCCGATAGGGGTTGGGGGAGGGCACGGTGTGTACCCAGGAGGGCCGGGTGGACAGCGCGTTGGGGTTGTCGGCGATCGACGTGGATATGGCGTCGGTGGCGTAGGTCCAGCCGTGGTAGGCCTCGGCCACCGCGACGACGTCGTGGCGGCCGGTGGTCGCCATCGCCAGCCGCAACGCCAGATCGTCGGCTTCGGACCCGGAGTTCACCAGGAACACGGTGTCCAGCGGGTCGGGCAGGGTCGCCGCCAGTCGCTCGGAGAACGCCACGACGGCGCCGTAGTTGAACCGGGAGTTGGTGTTGAGCCGCCGCCACTGCCTTGCCACCGCGTCGGCCAGCACCGGATGTCCGTGGCCCAGGACCGCGACGTTGTTGACCATGTCCAGGTAGCTGCGACCGTCGGTGGCGACCAGGTGCTCCCGCCAGCCGCGTTCGATGCGCGGCGGGTGGTCGTAGTAATGCTCCTGGACCTCGGCGAACGCCCGGGATCGCCGCTGACGCAGCGAAAAGCTGTCATCGGCGAGGCTCGCGGCCGCGGGCAGACCGAGCAGCGGCCCCGGATCGCTGACCTGGGTCAGCCAACCGGCGGCGTACTCCGGCCGGACGAACGGTGGCACGTCCCCGACGCCGCGGCGGCGGACCTGGATCCACACCCTGCCGTCCGCAGTCGCCAGCGCATCGCCGGGCCCGGCGGTATGCCCGGCGGGGCCGGCCGGGCGCAGCGCACCGCGAACCTCCAGCGTGGCGTCGCTCCCGGTCAGCGTCACCGCGCCGGTGCTCTCGTCCACCGTGACCGATCCCGGCCAGGGCGCGACCAGGGTCAGCAGCCGTCCCGGCCACAGGTCGATCCCGGTTGCGACGGTGGCGGGGGAGGTGGTGCTCAGCGTCTCAGATCGGGTCAGCCGCGCCTGCCCGAACGCAGTGACGGCCGCTGACGCTCCGGCCGCCAGCGCTTCGGCCGCCAGCCGCTCTTCGCAGTCGGGCGCCAACCATGCCCCGCCGTCCATCTCATCGGCTTCCGGTGAGAGGTCCACGACGACGATGTCTCCGGCATCCTCGATCAGCCGCCCGGCGATCGGCTCGGTCGGGTGCGCGACACCGAGGGCATGGCGAATCTGGGCCGTCATCACGTCCACGGGTATTGCACTGGCGCGCTCGAAGATCCGCCACTCGTGCTCCAGAGCCGAACTGGCGTATTCGTTCTCGGCGTCGATCGAGGCCTGGTGGGTACCACTGGCCACGAGCACGGCGCCTCGCAGCACCACCAGTGGCCACAGCGCCTCCACCTCGGCCGGGCCGAGGGGGCGCACCGCGTGGAAGGCCTGGATGGCCGGCAGCGTGCCGGCCGGTTCGCAGCCGTCGTGACGCAGCAGGGCGGCCACCGCGACGACCAGTTCGGCCACCGTCCAGGACCGCACCAGGTCACCGAAGTCGATCAGGCCGTCGGGGAGGCACGCCAGTCCGGCGCAGACCACGTTGTCACCGGTGACATCGCTGTGGATCACCTGGACCGGCAGATCGTCGGCCAGATCATCGACGACCTGCCATGCCGCCGCCGCGGCGGACTGAACGGCGGCGCGCCGGTGCGGGTCGGGGACGTGGCCGGCAAGCAGCTCCACCGTGCGCATGCCGTGGCGCAGATCCCACTGCAGGACACGGTCTACCCCGGGATGGTCGAAGGCCGCCAGTGCCCGGACGGTGCGGCCGGCCAGATCACCCAGGGCTGCCACCTGGGCTGGGCGGACATAACCGTCACCGCTGAGGGTGCCGCCGGGAAGAAATCTGATGACCCGCGCGTAAAGCGTTCCCTCCGAATCGATCTCGGCAATCGCGGGTAGGCCGGCCGGTGCGATGTTGGTGGCCGTCCGGATGCCCTCGGCCGCATCGATGAAGGCCGCCGCGGCATCCTGGGCTTCCAGTTCGAGGCGGCTGAACGCCGGGTTGGCGATCTTGAGCACCCCGATCGGGTCTCCGGCGTCGGTGCTGAGCAGGAAATTGGCGTCCTGCTGGCTGCCCAACTCGGTGACCCGCGCGGCCAGACCGAAGTGGGTGGCGGCAATCCGGACCGCCTCCTCGGGCGTGATCGCCGGGACCGGCAGCCCGGCGGCTTCGAAGAAATCGAACGATGTCATTGCTTCCCTTGTGAAATGAACGGTGTCACTGCACGACCACCCATCAGGGCCCTAAGTTGGTCGGCATGCGGGCATTGATCATCGTCGACGTGCAGAACGACTTCTGCGAGGGCGGATCGCTGGCGGTCACCGGCGGAACGGCGGTTGCCCAGGCGATCAACGGACTGCTGGCCGGAAAGCACGGCTACGACCACATCGTTGCCACCCAGGACCACCACATCGACCCGGGCGGCCACTTCTCCGACACTCCCGACTTCGTCGACTCCTGGCCGCGGCACTGCGTCGCAGGCACCACGGGCGCCGACTTCCAGCCACACCTCGACACCACGCCGATCGAAGCCGTGTTCCGCAAAGGCGAGTTCGCCGCCGCCTACAGCGGGTTCGAGGGAACGTCCGACGGCGTGGGTCTGGCCGCGTGGTTGACCGACCACGGAGTCGATGAGGTCGACGTCGTCGGTATCGCCACCGACTACTGCGTGCGCGCGACCGCCGAGGACGCCGCGCGGGCCGGGTTGCGGACCAGGGTGCTCACGGACCTGACGGCAGGAGTGTCGCCGGACTCCACCGCGGCAGCTCTGGCCGGAATGCGCAGCGCGGGAGTGCATCTGGTCACGGGGTGCTGATCTCAATGTGCCTGCCGCAGGGTCTCCCAGTCGTGCTCGGACTCCAACTGGGCGATGAGGCGGCTGGTGCGTTCCTTGAGTAGCCATGTCATCCCCGCACCGAGAAGGACTCCCAGGACCAACGCCACCCAGGAGAATCGGGCCAACCATTTCTCGGCGGCCAGTCCGAGGAAGTAGACCACCGCGGTGGTGCCGCCCGCCCAGCAGATCGCCCCGGCTGCGTTGGCCGCCAGGAAGTGCGGGTAGCGCATCCGCAGCGCTCCGGCCAACGGCCCGGCCAGGATTCGCAGCAGAGCGATGAACCGGCCGAAGAACACCGCCCACACCCCCCACCGGGTGAAGAGTTGCTTGGCCAGTGCGACGTGCCCGGTGCCGAAATGCTTGGGGAACCGACGGCCCAACTTCTCGAACAATGACATGCCGTACCTGCGGCCGATGGAGTAACCGATCGAGTCGCCGATGATCGCTCCGATGATCGCCGCCACCGCGACCCACACCGGACTGATGCCGGACTCCCGGGTCGACAGCACCGCGGCGCTCACCAGGGCGATCTCTCCGGGCAGTGGGATGCCCAGGCTCTCCAGACCGATGATGATGCCGACGGTCAGGTACACCGCCATCGGGGGAATGGCCTCAAGGATCGCTTCGACGCTCACGCGTGCACCCTATTAGGAGATGTCGACCCGCTTGCGCCGGTAGAGGGTACCGACCGCCAGCAGGATCAGGCTGATCATCAGGATGGCGGTGGCCAGCACGTTGATCTGCGGTGGTACAGCGGCTTTCGTCGCGGCGTTGACATACAGGGGGTAGGTGACCGTCGACCCGCTGACGAAGTAGGTGATGATGAAATCGTCGAGAGACAGCGCGAAGGACAGCATCGCCGCGGCGACGATGCCCGGAACGATCAACGGCAGTGTCACCTTGAAGAACGTCCGGGTGGGGTTGGCGCCCAGATCCAGGGAGGCGTCCTCCAGAGTCCAGTCGAAACCGCGGATCCGGGCCCGCACGGTCATCGCGATGAAGCTGATCTCGAAGGCCACGTGGGCGATGATGACGGTGAAAAAGCCGGTGGCCCAGCCCATGCTGAGGAACAACGTCAGCAGGGACGCACCCATGACGACTTCCGGGGAGGTGAGCGGCAGGATCATGAAGGTGTCCACCGCCTTGCTGCCCCGGAATCGTTGGCGAACCAGGGCGATGGCAACCAGGGTGCCCAGCACCAGGGCGATCGCCGTTGAGATCGCCGCCACTTCCAGGCTGAGCCGCAGGGCCTTGGCCAGCGCCGGGTACTTGAACGGGTGGAGCCAGTTCTCCAGCGTGAAGCCCTGCCAGGTGTAGTTGAACTTCCCGCGGGGCTTGTTGAACGAGAACACGATGATGACGAGGATCGGCAGGAACAGGAATAGCAGGGTCAGGCCCGCCGCCACTCGCAGGGCGAGATCGCCGAGTTTGAACGTGCCGCGGAAGTTCCGCCCCGGCCGCGTGAGTGTGGTGGCTGCTTTGACAGTCATCCATCGCCTCCTGAGCGTGCCAAGGAGGCCATCAGACCAGGTCCTCGGTGCCCAGCGCCCGGGTGTAGAGCAGCACGCCCACCAGGATCAGCGCCATCAGCACAAAGCTCAGGGCCGCGGCCACCGGATAGTCCTTGACCACGAGGAACTGCTTCTGGATGACGTTGCCGAGCATCGTGGTCCGGGTGCTGCCCAGGTAGTCGGCGTTGATGAAGTCGCCGACCGCCGGAATGAACACGAGCAGGCTGCCGGCCAGCACGCCCGGCATCGCCAGGGGGAGAATGATCTTCCCGAACATCCGTCGGTTGGTGCCGTAGAGATCGCGGGACGCCTCGAGCAGTCGTGGGTCGATCTTCTCCAGGGCGACATACAACGGCAGGATCATGAAGATGATCCAGTTGTAGGTGAGGCCGCCGACCACCGCCCACCCCGTCGACAGCAGCCGGCCCTCGCTGGGCAGTAGCCCGATCGAGCCCAGCGCGCTGACCACCAGGCCGTTGTCGGCCAGGATCGTCTTCCAGGCGATGGTGCGGATCAGGAATGTCACGAAGAACGGCAGGATGACGAGTCCGAGCAGCAGATTCTTGAACCTGCCGGCCTTGAAGGCGATCACGTAGGCCAGCGGGAAGGCCAGCAGTAGGCACAGCACCGTGGCCGACAGCGCGTAGCCGAAGGACCGCATGATCTGCTCGCGATACTCGCTCAGCGCGTGCCCGTAATTGGACCACTGCCAGGCGAAGGTGAGCTTGGGCAGATAGATCGACCCGCCCATCGTCGACAGCGAGGTGCGGAACAACGAGACGAACGGCACCACGTAGAACACGCCGAGGTACGCCAGCGCGGGCAGGATCATCAGGTAGGGGGCGATCCTGCTGCGCTGGCGGGTGCTGCTGGCTACACCAGCCATCAGGTCACCTCCGGTGCCGTGGCCATGGAGATCAGCCGCCGGTGACTGCGGCGTAGGCCTTGTTGAATTCCTGGGTCTGCTCGTCGGTCAGCGGCGCCCAGGCCTTCAACTTGGCCAGCGTCTCCTTCGGCGGGTTGATCAGCGGGTTGTTGGCCAACTCCGGATCGATCTTGGTCAGTTCAGCGGTCATATCGCTGAGGACCGGGACATATTTGGTGGCGGCGATGAGCTTGGCGTAGTTGGCGCGGTCGTAGATGTAGTTGATCCACTCCTCGGCGGCCTTCTGGTTCTGGGTGGTGTACGGAATCACCATGGTGTCCACGAAGGTGCTGGAGCCGGTCTCGGGGATCACGAACTTGAGGTCCGGGTTGTCCTTTTGGAGCTGCACGACATCACCCGAATACGCCTGGGCGACAATGATATTGCCAGCCGCCAGGTCGTCGGCGTAGTCGTTGCCGGTGAAGCGGCGGATCTGCCCCTTGTCCTTCTGCTCCTTGATCAGGTCAACCGCCTTCTGCACGCCCTCCAGCGTCGGATCCTCCGGCGACTGACCCTGCGACATCATGAACATGCCGAGGCCGTCGCGCATGTCGGAGAGCAGGCTGACCTTGCCCTTGAACGCGGGATCCCACATGTCGTCGATCTTGGTGATATCCCGGCCGGTGGCGGCGCGGTTGTAGGCGATTCCCACCATGCCGGACATGTACGGCGCGCTGAACTTGCGGTCCGCATCGGCCTTGGACTCCAGCAGGTCGGGGCGCAGATTCTTCTTGTTGGTCCAGCGCGCGTCGCTGATCGGGTTGAGCCAGCCCAGGCCGGCCAGTCGCGCGGCCATGAACTCGCTGGGCACCACCAGATCGGCGCCGATGTCCTGCTTGCGGCTCAACGGCTCCTTGTTCTTGGCGAACCACTCCTCGTTGTCGTTGAAGTCCTCCTTGTAGTCCACGGTCAGACCAGTGGCGGTCTGGAACGCGGCCACAAAGCCGTCGGCCATGTAGAGCGGCCAGTTGGAGACCCGCAACTTGCCCGACGCCGGGCTGCCGTCGTCCTCGGGCGCCTTCGGTGCGTCGGACGGTCCGGCAGCCTTGTTGTCGGAACTGCACGCGGCCAGGAACGCCGGCCCGAGGATGGCCGCGGCCGTTACGGCCGCACCGCCTCCGATGAACCGGCGCCGGGAGGCCAGTCGGGCCATTATTCGGGGATCGATGTCTGCCATGGGATTTCCCTTTCGTTGGAACCGGGTCTGCGGAATACGGGGTCTTGGGGGGCTATACGGGTCTAGAGGGATACGGGGACTAAGGGGATATAGGGACTAAGGGGATATAGGGACTAAGGGGATATCGGGGAGTCGTCGAGCATCTCTTCAAGGTCCTGCGCTGTCGGGATGTCGGCAGCCGGCAGAACCAGCGAGGCGTCCGGCACCCATCCGATGTACACGTCGTCGCCGGGCCGAAGCAACGGAAGATCCTGTTCGGGCCCGACGTGTGCAAGCACCGGCGAACCGTCGGCGGCGACCACGGCGAGTCGCAGCACCGGCCCCTGGAAGGTCAGGTCCGTGACCGTGGCCCGCACCGCCGCCAGGTCGCCGGGCGGGGGCTCCACCGACACCCGCACCCGTTCGGGGCGAACCATCAGGGTGGCCTGGCCGCCGGGTTCGATGGTGATCTCGCCGGGGCGCGCCCGCAGCGTGGTGCCCAGGACGTCGATTTCGACGTAGTCCCGATTGGCGCGCCCGGTCTGGCGGCCATGCCAGAGATTGGCCTGGCCGATGAAGCCCGCGACGAAGACGCTGGCCGGCCGGTCGTAGATCTCGGTCGGGGTGCCGATCTGCTCGACGTTGCCGGCGCTCATGACCGCGATGCGGTCACTCATCGTCAGCGCTTCCTCCTGGTCGTGGGTCACGTAGACGAAGGTGATCCCGAGTTCGCGCTGAATGCGCTTGAGTTCGAACTGCATGACGTGGCGCAGCTTGAGGTCCAGCGCGCCCAGCGGTTCGTCGAGGAGAAGGGCGCTCGGGTAGTTGACCAACGCCCGTGCCAGCGCCACCCGCTGCTGCTGGCCGCCGGAGAGTTGGGACGGCTTGCGGAGCGCGAAGTCGCTCAGCCGCACCACGTCGAGCATCTCGTCGACACTCTTCTTGATGGCGGACTTGTCTTTCTTCTGGCTGCGCGGCCCGTAGGCGACGTTGTCCCACACCGTCATGTGCGGAAACAGGGCGTAGTGCTGGAAGACGGTGTTGACGTTGCGCTTGTGCGGGGGCACGTGCGAAACGTCCACACCCTTCAGCCGAATCGCGCCCTCGGTGGGGGTGTCGAATCCGGCGATCATTCGCAGGGTCGTCGTCTTGCCGCAACCGGACGGACCGAGCATGGAGAAGAACTCGCCCGCGCCGATGGAGAAGTCGGCATCGGCCACCGCGATGTAGTCGTCGAATCGCTTAGTCACATGGTCGATTTCGATGACCGGGGTGCCATCGGCCCGGGCCGGACGGCTGGGCCCGGTTGACTGTCGTGTGGCTGCGGCGCCGATATCGGTCAGGACCGTCCTCCTAGCGTGGTCGAGTGGCCCTCCGGGCGGATCTTCGCGGATAAACCTCCTAAACCTTCCTGGATTTCGGCATCATCCGCAACACATTGCGCAACCGATTCCGCAAAAAGTCGCCCGCCGACTGTGCGGTTTCGTGCGCGACACGCCGTCGTGGAGGAGAAATCGGCACAGTCGGCGGCGCCCCCGTTCGTCGGCGGACAACGGGCGCCTCACATGTGCGCGCCACCGTCGATGCGGACCTCGGTGCCGGTGACGAAGAAGGCCTCGGGGCTGCCCAGCATGGCCACCACGGCGGCCACCGCCGACGGATCGGCGAAGATGGCTCCCTCCGGCAGCGGCAGACCGGGCGCGACCCGCGCGAACAGTCGGAAGTCGGCGTCGGCGGGCAGTCCGGGGCCGACGCTCTGTTTCGACTCGCCGGTCCCGTCGGTCATGCCCGAGGAGATCGATCCGGGTTGCACCGAGTTGAACCGGATCCCCTCCTTGGCGAACTCGGCGGCCAGCGCGTGGGTCATCGCCAGAACCCCGCCCTTGGAGGCGGCGTAGGCGGACATGTAGGGGTGGGCGAAGGTCGCCGAGGTCGAACTGAAGTTGACCACCGCCGGGGCGTTGCCGAGTCGCAGTGCCGGCAGTGCGGCCCGGGTGACCAGGAACGTTCCCACCAGATTCACCCGTAACACCTGCTCGAAATCGGCCAGCGTGGTGTCCAGGAAGTGCGCCGAACGCAGGATGCCGGCGACGTTGACCAGGGTGTCGAGCCCGCCCAGGGACTCCACGGCGCCACCCACGGCCGACGTCACCGACTGCTCGTCTCCGACGTTCATCACGACCGTGCTCAGCCGACCGTCGCACGAACCGGCTTTGGCCGCGGTGTCGTCGAGTCCGGACTGGCTGATGTCGGCCGCGACCACCCGGCCGCCCTCACCGAGAATCCGCAGTGCGCAGGCCTGCCCGATCCCGGAGCCACCGCCGGTGATGAGCACCCGGCGGTCGACGTATCGCTGCATGTTCGCCATCCAGATGTGCTCCTGTTTGCGGCTCGCTGTCGGGGAATAACCCGATAGAACCATTCCCGATGCCCGCCGCTGCGGAGATTCGGCTGACTGGTCCGGGTTTCATCGCCTACATTCGGGAAGACAACTGGAACATGTTCCAATCGACGAAAAGAGCTTCCGGGCGGATGGCGGACAGAGCGGATCGCTGGTCTCCGGGTATCGCGCTGGACAAGGGAGTCGGGACCCCGATGCAGGCGATCGGTGGGCTGTTCGCGATGTCCGCCGATGCGGTGCGCTACGTGTTCCAGCGGCCGTTCCAATGGCGTGAGTTCCTCGAGCAGTCGTGGTTCGTCGCCCGGGTGTCGCTGGCGCCCACCCTGCTGGTCGCCATCCCGTTCACCGTGCTGGTGAGCTTCACCCTCAACATCTTGCTGCGGGAACTCGGAGCCGCAGATCTCTCCGGTGCGGGCGCCGCGTTCGGTGCGGTCACCCAGGTCGGCCCGCTGGTGACGGTGCTGATCGTCGCCGGCGCGGGCGCGACCGCGATGTGCGCGGACCTGGGTTCGCGCACCATCCGCGAGGAGATCGACGCCATGGAGGTGCTCGGCATCAACCCGGTGCAGCGCCTGGTGACCCCGCGCATGTTGGCGTCGGGACTGGTCGCACTGCTGCTCAATTCCCTGGTGGTGATCATCGGCATCCTGGGCGGCTATGTGTTCTCGGTCTTCGTCCAGCACGTCAACCCCGGGGCGTTCGCCGCCGGCATCACGCTGCTCACCGGCGTTCCGGAGGTCATCATCTCCTGCGTCAAGGCCGCCCTGTTCGGTCTGATCGCGGGACTGGTGGCCTGCTATCGCGGGCTGATGATCAGCGGCGGTGGCGCCAAGGCGGTGGGCAATGCCGTCAACGAGACTGTCGTCTACGCCTTCATGGCACTGTTCGTCGTCAACGTGGTGGTCACAGCCATCGGTATCCGGATGACGGCGGGCTGAGCGGATGGGCGACATGGCCGTCCTGCGGAGCACCTACCCGCGGTTGTTCCGCGAGTTCCGCCGTCCGGTCGGGTTCTTCGCACGCATCGGCGACCAGACCTTGTTCTACGGACGGGCGATTGCGGGCATACCGCACGCCGCCACGCACTACCGCAAGGAAGTGATCCGGCTCATCGCCGAGATCAGCATGGGGGCCGGCACCCTGGCCATGATCGGCGGCACGGTCGCCATCGTCGGATTCCTCACCCTTGCGGCCGGTGGAACCCTTGCTGTGCAGGGCTATTCGTCGCTGGGCAATATCGGCGTGGAAGCACTGACCGGGTTCCTCGCGGCGTTCATCAATGTGCGGATCTCCGCCCCCGTGGTGGCCGGCATCGGCCTGGCGGCCACCTTCGGCGCCGGGGTGACGGCGCAACTCGGCGCGATGCGCATCAACGAGGAGATCGACGCCTTGGACGCCATGGGCATCCCCTCGGTGGAATACCTGGTGTCCACCCGCCTGGTGGCGGGGATGGTGGCCATCACACCGCTGTACTCGATCGCGGTGATCCTGTCGTTCATGGCCAGCCAGTTCGTGACGGTGGCGTTGTTCGGTCAGTCGGCGGGGCTGTACAACCACTACTTCACGACCTTCCTCAACCCGCTGGATCTGCTCTGGTCATTCCTGCAGGCGGTGTTGATGGCGATCACGATCCTGCTGATCCACACCTACTTCGGCTACTTCGCCCACGGCGGGCCGTCCGGCGTCGGAGTCGCCGTCGGCAACGCGGTGCGTACGTCCCTGATCGTGGTGGTGTCGGTGACCTTGCTCGTGTCGCTGGCGATCTACGGTTCCAACGGCAACTTCAACCTGTCCGGCTAGCGGCGCCATGGCCAAGACGAGGTTCGCCGACCGCTCCTACGCCCGTCCACTGGCGGGTCTGTTGACCGTGCTGGCGCTGATCATGGCGGTCGTGGTGTCGGTCGGCCTGTTCCGGGGCAGTTTCACCGAGAGCGTTCCGGTGACGGTGGTCGCCGACCGCGCCGGTCTGGTGATGTACCCGAACGCCAAGGTCAAGTTGCACGGCGCCGAGGTGGGCAAGGTGGATTCAATCGAGCACCTGCCCGGCGGCGGGGCCGCGCTGCATCTGGCGATCGACCCGGACTCGGTGCCGGCCATCCCGGCGAATGTGGGCGCCGAGATCTCCTCCTCCACGGTGTTCGGGTCGAAGTTCGTCGAACTGGTGCCGCCGGCCCAGCCGTCGGCGCAGAACCTGCGGGCGGGCACCCGGATTCAGGGTGGCGACAAGGTGACGGTGGAACTCAACACCGTCTTCGAGAAGCTCGTGTCGGTGCTGTCCCAGGTAGAGCCGGCCAAGCTCAACCAGACCCTCGGCGCGTTCTCGAAATCGCTCAACGGCCGCGGACAGAAGTTCGGCCAGACTCTGGTCGATCTCGACAGCGCCCTGGCCAATCTGAATCCCGCTCTCGATAACCTCAACCACGTGCTGGAGGTGTCGCCGACGGTCTTCAACGCGTTCGCCGACGCCTCGCCGGACCTGCTGACCACACTCGGGAACGCCTCCCGTCTCAGCGACACCGTGGTCGACCAGCAGAGCAGCCTGGATGCTTTGCTGCTGAGCGCCATCGGCTTGGCGGACATCGGGACTGATGTGCTCACCGAGAACCGGCAACCGCTGGCCGACGTGGTGCACCTGTTGGTGCCCACGACCGATCTGACCAATCAGTACAACCCCGCCTTGACCTGTGGCATCGCCGGACTGCTCCCGCTGGCCAACGGGCCCGGGACGCCGATGCCTGGAGCCACTCTGCTGCAGGGGTTCTTCCTCGGCCGCGAGCGTTACCGCTATCCCAGCAACCTGCCCAAGGTCGCCGCCACAGGCGGACCGCAGTGCACCGACCTGCCCAACGTCGGCTACGAGCAACGGCCGCCGTACGTCGTCACCGATATCGGAGCCAACCAGGCGCAGTACGGCAACCAGGGCATCCTGCTGAACTCCGACGCCCTCAAGCAGGTGTTGTTCGGCCCGCTCGACGGGCCGCCGCGCAACACCGCGCAGATCGGTATGCCCGGATGAAGCCGCTGCGGGGTACCGGGATCAAGGTCGGGGTGTTCATGGTGGTGATGCTGGTGCTCACCGCCGCACTCTTCGCGATCTTCGCCCAGTACCGCGGCGGCGCTGAGAACACGTACACCGCCGTCTTCGGCGATGCGTCGAGCTTGAAGGAAGGCGACTCCGTCCGGGTCGCCGGGGTGCGGGTCGGCAACGTCAATCGCGTCACCCTGGAACCGGACAACACCGTGACAGTCGGCTTCGGCGCCGACCGCGACATCGTGCTGACCTCGGGCACCAAAGCGGCGGTGCGCTATCTGAACCTGGTGGGGGACCGGTACCTGGAACTCATCGACTCGCCCGGATCGTCCCGGATCCAGCCGCCGGGCTCGGTGATCCCCGCCGAGCGCACCCAGTCCGCGCTCGACCTCGACCTGTTGCTCGGCGGCCTGAAACCCGTTGTGCAGGGACTCAACCCGCAGGCCGTCAATGCCCTGACCAATTCGCTGATCCAGATCCTGCAGGGCCAGGACGGGAACATCGAGTCGCTGTTCGGCAAGACCTCCGCGTTCGCCAACTCCCTGGCCGACAACAGTCAGACGGTGCAGCAACTGATCGACAACCTGAACTCGGTACTGGCCACCATCAACTCCGACGGCGGCAAATTCTCCGCAACGGTGGACCGCTTGGAGAAGCTGGTGACCGGCCTGGCCGATGACCGCGATCCGATCGCCAACGCCATCACCGCACTGGACACCGGCACGGCGTCGCTGACCGATCTGCTGACCCAGACCCGGTCCCCGCTGGCCGGCACCGTCGACCAGTTGGCCCGGCTGGCGCCACTGCTCGACTCCGACAAGGCGACGCTGGACATCGCGCTGCAGAAGGCACCGAAGAACTTTCGCAAGATGTTGCGGCTGGGGTCCTACGGGAGCTGGATCAACCAGTACCTCTGCGGTATGTCGGTGCGGGTGACCGATCTGCAGGGACGCACCGCCTATTTCCCGTGGATCATGCAGCACACCGGAAGGTGCGGCGAGCCGTGATCATGAAACACCGGTCGCCATGCTGAAATACCGCGGCACCCACCTCATCCGCTCCGGCTTCATCGGCCTGGTGCTGATCGTGCTGATCATCACCGTCGGCCTGCAGACGCAGCGTCTCACGACCATGGCGACGTCCATCCGGCATCAGGCAGTGTTCCTCGAGGCCGGGGGGCTGGCGCCGGGCAACGACGTGAAGGTGTCCGGGGTGAAGGTCGGCACGATCTCCGACGTGTCGCTCCAGCAGGGCAAGGCGCTGGTGACGTTCATGGTCAAGGGCAAGGTTCACCTGGGCTCGGACACCACCGCCCACATCCGCACCGGAACGCTGTTGGGTCAGCGGGTGCTCACCCTGGAGTCCAACGGCGAGGGCACGCTGCGCAGCACCGACGTCATTCCGGCGTCGCGCACCGGTTCGCCGTACTCGCTGACCGACGCACTCGGCGAGTTCGCCGGTAACACCCGCGACACCGACACCGCCACGCTCAACCAGTCGCTGAACACCCTGTCGGCCACCATCGAACGCGTCGCGCCCCAACTGGGCCCGACCTTCGACGGCATCAGCCGCATCTCCAAGGCGCTCAACGAGCGCAACGCATCGCTGTCCGGTTTGCTCAAGAGCGCCGCTGACGTCACCGGGATACTCTCCCAGCGTAGTCAGCAGGTGAACGCGCTGATCCTCAACGGCAACGAGCTTCTCGGCGTTCTGCAGGACCGCCGGTACGCGATCGTCACGCTGCTCGCCAACACCTCCGCGCTGTCCCAACAGCTCAGCGGCCTGGTCGCCGACAATGAGCAGGAACTCGCCCCGGCGCTGGAGAAGCTGAACTCGGTCACCGAGATGTTGCAGCGCAACAACGACAACGTCGGCAAGGCGATGGCGGGCCTGGCGAAGTTCCAGCTGACCCAGGCCGAAGCGGTCAACGGTGGCTTCTACTACAACGCTTTCGTCGCCAATCTCAGCCCCGCCCAGACACTGCAACCGTTCTTCGACTACGCGCTGGGCTTCCGCCGCGGTGTCGATGCCGGCCAGCCGCCGGACAACGCCGGTCCGCGTGCGGAGTTCCCGCTTCCCTACAACGGGATTCCCCAGCCCAACGAGACGTGGGGCCCGCCCCCGGGGCCGCCATGATGACACGTCGACGAGCTACCGCCGTATTCGCCGCATTGCTGGCTCTCCTTGTTGCGGGAGGTGTCGCATTGGTGGTCCGCAACACGGTGAACAAGCCCACCACGATCACCGCGTACTTCACCACCGCCACCGCGATCTACCCCGGCGACGAGGTGCGGGTGGCCGGGGTCAAGGTCGGAAAAATCACCGCAATCGAACCTCAGGGCACCAAGGCCAGACTGACGTTGGCGGTCAATCGCGGCATCCCGATCCCCGCCGACGCCAAGGCCGTCATCGTCGCCTCCAACCTGGTCGGCGCCCGCTACGTTCAGTTGGCCCCGGCCTACGGGGCCGACGGCGACTCCGGCCGCCCGACGATGCGCGACGGCGCCGTCATCGACACCGACCGCACCGCGGTGCCCGTCGAATGGGACGAGATCAAGACCCAACTCTCCCGTCTGGCAACCGATCTCGGGCCTACCAGCGGAGTCTCGGGCTCATCGGTGGGGCGTTTCATCGACAGTGCCGCCACCGCGATGGACGGCAACGGCGACAAACTGCGGGAGACCATCAAGCAACTCTCCGACCTGAGCCGCATCCTCGCCGACGGCAGCGGCAACATCGTCGACGTCATCAAGAACCTGCAGACCTTCGTCACCGTGCTGCGTGACAGTAACGCCCAGATCGTCTCATTCCAGGACCGGTTGGCCTCGGTGTCCAGCGTGCTCGACGGCAGCCGCTCCGACCTCGATGCCGCGCTGACCAACCTGTCCAGCGCGGTGGTCGACGTCCAACGCTTCGTCGCCGGCAGCCGCAACCAGACCGCCGAACAGGTCGGGCGACTGGCCGACGTGGTCCGCAACCTCAGCGACAACCAGATGGAACTGAAGAACCTGCTGCACGTGGCGCCCAACGCGATCGGCAACAGCTACAACATCTACGACCCCGACATCCAAAGCGCGCTGGGCGGTTTCGCGTTGGCCAACTTCTCCAACCCGCTGCAGGTCGTCTGTGCGGCAATCGGCGCCATCGAGAACGCGACGGCCTCGGAAACCGGAAAGCTGTGCTCGCAGTACCTCGGCCCGGCACTGCGGCTGATCAACTTCAACTACCTGCCACTGCCGACCAATGTCTACCTGGGCAAGTCGCCCAGTCCGTGGAACTTGATCTACTCCGAACCGCGACTGGCCCCGGGCGGGGACGGCACCGGCCCCACAGTGGAGATACCGCCGGAGATCTCGGCCTACACCGGTCTCAACGGCGACGTGCCTCCGCCGCCCGGTTGGGGCCCGCCGCCGGCCCAACCCGGAGTGGGCAGCCCGCCGGGACCCCGCGGGGTCTACGCGCCCAACGGCCTGCCCGCTGATCCCCAACCGGCGCTGTACCCGGGTGCCCCGATCCCGCCGGGGGTACCGCGCGGCGCGCCACCCGGACCGTCCGGTTCGGCGACCCTGCCCGGGATGCTGATGCCCGCCGAGGCTCCGGTCGAGTCGGTTCCCGCCGCGGTGCCGCCCCCGATGCCCCCGCCGGTTCCGCTACCCCAGGGGAGAGGAGCGCCGGCGTCATGACATACCGGTTGCGCCGCCTGGTTGCCATGGCGGCATGTGCGGCACTCAGCGTCAGCGGCTGCGCGTTCGGCGGCCTGAATTCGCTGCCCCTGCCCGGTGCGGTCGGCCGCGGGCCGAACGCCGCCACCTATCACGTCGAGTTGGCCAATGTGGCAACGCTGGAGCCCAATTCGCCGGTGCTGCTGGGCGATGTGGTCGTCGGCAGCGTCAACGCCATGAGAGTGCGTGACTGGCACGCCGACGTGGAGATATCGGTGAAGCCGGACGTCGACATCCCCGCCAATGCGGTGGCGACGGTCGGTCAGACCAGCCTGCTGGGCTCCATGCACCTCGCGCTCAACCCGCCGTTGGGTCTGGAGCCCAGCGGCCGGCTTGCCCCCGGGGCCACACTCGGCCTCGCGAAGACGTCGACCTACCCGTCCACTGAGCAGACCCTGTCGGCGCTGTCGGTGGTCATCAATGGTGGGGGAGTCGGCCAGATCGGCGATATCGTCAACGAACTCAATCACGCGCTCAACGGCAGGGAACCGCAGATCCGGGATCTGCTGACGCGGCTCAACGACTTCGTCGGGGTGCTGGCCAACCAGCGCGACGCCATCAATGCCACGGTCGTGTCGCTCAACCGGGTGGCGGGGACCTTCGCCGGCCAGCGCGATGTGCTGACCAGGGCACTCGACCGCATTCCGCCCGCCCTCGACGTGCTGGTGGCCGAACGTCCCAATCTCACCACCGCATTGGACAAGCTCGGGAAGTTCAGTGCGGTGGCGACCGGGGTGGTCAACGACACGCAGGCCGATCTGGTTCGCAATCTGCGGAATCTGGAGCCGACGTTGCGGTCACTGGCTGATGTGGGGCCCGATCTCGACAAGGCGCTGGCGTATTTCACCGCGTTCCCGTACGGGCAGTCCACTATCGACCGTGCCATCCGGGGCGACTATCTCAATCAGTTCATCATCTTCGACTTCACCGTGCCGCGGCTGAAGAGAACCACGTTGCTCGGCACCCGTTGGGGCCAGGAAGGCGCGAAACTCGTTCCGGCGCCAGGCGATCCGTGGTACGCCACCTACACCTACGATCCACTCAACGCGCCGTTCAGCCCGCCGCCGGCCGCGGTTGCCGGGGCGATCGACTCGGCGGACCCGGAAGCAGGTCCGGCAGAGGCTCCGCCCGCGGTGCCCCCGCCGCCACCGGCCGTCCCCGCTCCGGCCTCGCCCGATCTCCAACTCGCCCCGATGGATTCAGGCGGTCACTGATGCTCACCCGGTTCGTACGTCTCCAGCTGGCCATCTTCACCATCGCCTCTATCGTCGGCATCGTCGCGATGGTCCTGGTCTATATGCAGTTGCCGACGCTGCTCGGGATCGGCCGGATAGCGGTCAAGCTCGAGTTGCCGAGAACCGGTGGGCTCTATCAGTTCTCGAACGTCACCTACCGCGGTGTCCAGATCGGCAGGGTCACCGGCGTCCGCGCCACCCGTTCCGGAGCAGAGGCGACTCTGTCGCTGGCCACCTCGCCCAAAATCCCGGCAGACCTGCAAGCCAGCGTCCTCAGTGTCTCGGCGGTGGGGGAGCAGTACGTGGATTTGCAGCCGAGGACCGACGACGGGCCCTATCTCCATGACGGCTCGGTGATCTCGGCGGCGAACGCAGCCGTCCCGCAGAAGGTCGGCCCGATGCTCGATCAGGTGAGTGCTCTGCTGGAGAGCATCCCGAAGGAGAAACTCGGCCGACTGCTCGACGAATCGTTCAAGGGCCTCAACGGATCCGGGGACGACCTCGCCGCCCTCCTGGATTCGTCGTCGGTGGTGGCCCGTGACTTCAACGGCGTCGCCGACCGGGGCCGGGCTCTCGTCGACGACAGCAGGCCGTTGCTGGACGGCCAGGCGGCTTCCGCGGACGCGCTGCGAACCTGGACCCGCAGCCTGGCCGGTGTCACCGATCAACTGACCACCAACGACCCGCAGATCCGCGGAGTGCTGCAGAGCGGTCCCGGCGCACTCGACGAGGCCACCCAACTGCTTACCGCGGTGAAGCCGACACTGCCGGTGCTGCTGGCCAACCTCACGACGGTGAGCCGGATCGCCGTGACCTACCACGCTTCGGTCGAACAACTGCTGGTACTGCTGCCGCCCTACATTGCCTCGGTGCAGGCCGTGGGCCTTCCGCGCAACAACCCCACCGGCTTCACCCAGGGCGACTTCACCCTGACCATCGGCGATCCGCCGGCCTGCACGGTGGGCTTCCTGCCGCCCTCGTCGTGGCGATCGCCGTCGGACATGTCCGATGCCGACACCCCCGACGGGCTCTACTGCAAGCTGCCTCAGGACTCGCCGATCGCGGTTCGCGGCGCCCGCAACTATCCCTGTATGGGCCAACCCGGTAAGCGCGCACCCACGGTCGAGATCTGCGAGAGCGACCGATCCTTCGAGCCGTTGGCCATGCGCCAGCATGCCACCGGGCCGTATCCGATCGATCCCAACCTGCTTTCGCAGGGCATACCGCCGGATGACCGGGTGACGTTCAACGACCACATCTACGGCCCGCTTGAAGGCACCCCGTTGCCGGCGGGTCCGGCACCCGCTGAGGGGGTGTCACCTCCGTCGCCCCCCGCCGAGGGCTCACCCGCGCCGGCACCCGCGGAAATCCCTCCCGCGCAACCGATTCCGCCTGCCGATGGCGCCGTCGTGGCGCCGAGTGCCTTCACCCCGGGAGACAGCGGACCGTCGGTCGCCATCGCCACCTACGACCCGAAGACCGGTCAGTTCGCGACCGCGGACGGCGTGGTGGCGCGGCAGGCCGATCTCGTGGCAGGCCGCGGCCCGGGGACCTGGACCGATCTGCTGCCGACCGGCTGAGCCGTATCAGCCGACCGTGACGAGCTTGAACGGCAAGGTGATGAACACCGGCAGGCTGCGTCCGCAGGCGCCGCTGGGACCGGTCGTGGCGTCCTCACCGATCAGGGTGTTCGACTTCGGGTCGATGTTGTCCCCGCCGGGAGTCATCCTCTTGAACCGAAACACCTGATAGCCGTCGGCGGCCGACCCGTCCGGGCACGGCATCCAGCGCGGCACAACGTGTTTGACGTACCACTCGCCGCCGGTCTGGTAGATCGGCGCGGTCCAGCCCTGGTCGCTGGTCACCGTCCCGGTGCATTCGGTGGGATAGCTGCACTCCGAGGAGATGGTCCAGATGGCCCGAACGCTCTGCTGTTCGTGGAAGATGTCGTTACTCCGCGCCCACTCACCGTTGGAGGTGGCGGTGAAGGTGCCGTTGAGCGCCCACGAGGCGTCGGCGTGCGCCGGTGCCGAGACGGCGACGCCGGCGACCAACACGGCAGCCGCGATCAGCACACGACGCATGATTGTCTCCTCAACTCACGAGTGATTATTCTCGCAGCCGGCCGGGCTATTCCGGTGTTTGGCCGTTCCGTGCCATGTCAAGCGCGGCCAGGTGGCTGAACAGCATCGACGCGCCGATCGGGTTGCCCCCGCCCGGATAGGTGGTCCCGCTCACCGCCGCCATCGTGTTGCCCGCCGCATAGAGCCCGGGGATCGGGTGTCCGGCGGTGTCCAGAACGCGGGCGCGGGTGTCGGTGCGCAGCCCGCCCTCGGTACCCAGATCAGACAGTCCAAAGGTGGCGGCGTGGAACGGCGGGGTATCGATCGGCACCATCGGGGGTTTGCCGCGGGAGAACGCGCGATCGTAGGCCTCGTCGCCGCGACCGAATTCGGTGTCGGCGCCGGCGGCGACCATCCGGTTGAAGCGCTCGACGGTCTCGGTCAGCGCGGCCGCCGGAACGCCGATGCTTGCGGCCAACCCGTCCAGGGTGTCGGCGGTCCGCCACAAGCCGGCTGCCCGGTACTGCCCGGTCTCGACCAACGAGACGTTGGTGGCCTTGACCGGCGGCACCTCGCCGCGGCGGTCGTCGTAGACGAGCCAGAACGGCAGGTCCAGTCTTCCCGCGGCCATCTCGTCGATGATCGTGCGGCCGATCCGGTCGTAGGGTGCGGACTCGTTGACGAACCGCCGGCCGGCCTGGTTGACGAAGACGCCGCCGGTGAACCACAGCGCGAAGGCGGCGCCGCCGTCGGGATGGACCAGACCCGGCGACCACCAGCCCTGGTCCATCAGGTCGGTGTCGGCGCCGATCCGCATCGACGCCTCATGCGCTGCGCCGGTGTTAGCCGGGGCGCCCATGCTGTCCGCCGGCCGGCCGGGCACGCCGAACCGGTTGCGCATCTCGGCGTTGTGTTCGAATCCGCCGGTCGACAACAGCACCCCGCGCCGGGCACCGATACGCACCAGCCGCCCGTTCCGCCGAGCCACCGCACCGACCACCCGCCCGCCGTCGACGATGAGGTCGACCGCCACGATGTGCCGCATCCCGTCGAGGCGCGCCGCAGGCGCCTTGCCGAAGTAGTCCGGCCACGGCAGCACGGCGAACTCGAAGGCCGGGTCGGATTCCAGGTAGTCGATCAGGTCCGCGCCGCCGCGGACATAGGTCTCCTGGAGGTCACCGGGGGTTCGCTCACCGACAACCGCCCGGAAGTAGGTCAGCGCCGCCTCGATGGTGTCGTCGGTGCCGGCACGGCGCAGCACCGCATTGCACGGGAACCACATTCCGCCGCCGCCGGAATAGGCCGTCGTCCCGCCGAACTTGTCGGTCGCTTCCAGAACCGCGACCGAGAGGCCCTCGCGGGCAGCCGTGTACGCCCCGGCGAGACCGCCGCCGGAACCGGCGACGATCACGTCGACGGTCTCGTCCAGGGATTCCGTACAGATATCGGTCATTACCTCCATGGTGAACCACGACGGCCCGGAGGGCGACCACCCTGCAGCGAAACTGCTGGTAACAGCATTCACATCTGTCCCAACCGTCACAGCTACTGCTAGTCTGCTCCGGGGTCGATTCCCGTCAGGGAACGGCGCGGCGAGCGGCGCTGGAAGGAAAGCCATGGCGCAACTGTCGGGGCGAGACGCTCCGGACGAGTCGGCGACGGCTCAGCGCACGAGGCTGCCCGGCAAGGTGTCGCGGCTCAACTTCCTCAACCGCGTCAGCATCCAATCGAAATTGATCCTGATGCTTGTGTTGTGCACCATCCTGGCCGCGGCGATCGTCGGCGGAATCGCCTACCAAACCGGGCGTAACTCGCTGCGCGAGTCGGCGATCAACCGCCTGACCGAGATTCTGGAGTCCCAGAAGCGCACGCTCACCGAAGAGGTGAACGATCTTCGCAGCGCGCTGATCACCTACAGCTACGGCACCATGGCTCAGAGCGCGATTCGCGACTTCACCGCCGGATTCGACCAACTGGCCAACGCCCCGATCACCCCGGAGATGGACAAGGGGATCGGCGACTACTACAAGTACTTCGCCAAGGAGACCGAGAAATACAGCGGAACCCGACTCGACGTCGCCGCCCTGCTGCCGACCTCCAACGCCGAGCGCTACCTCCAGGCCAACTACACCGCCAAGCTTCCCACCGACGAGTCGGCGATCGCCATGGAGGACGAACGCGACGGCAGCGCCTGGTCCGCCGCCAACGCCAAGTACCAGGCCTACTTCCGGGAGATCGTGACCCGCTTCGCCTTTGAGGACGCGCTGATCCTCGACGCCCGCGGCAATGTGGTCTACAGCGCTTACAAGAACACCGACCTTGGCACCAATATCCTCACCGGTCCCTACAACTCGTCGAAACTGCGCGACGCATACCAGCAGGCGATGTCGAGCAACAAAGCCGACCGGGTGGTTTTCACCGACTTCGAGTTCTACCAGCCCGCCGAAATGGCCCCCACCGCCTGGATGGTCGCCCCGATCCCACCGACGGGTAAGCCGGAAGGTGTTCTGGCCCTGCAGTTTCCGATCAGCAAAGTGAACAAGGTGCTCACCTTCGGTAAGAAGTGGGCCGAGGCGGGGATGGGCACGACCGGCGAGACCGTCCTCGCCGGCCCCGACTTCCTGATGCGGTCGGACTCGCGACTGTTCCTGGAGGATCCCGACAAGTATCGGCAGAAAGTGATCGACGCAGGCACCCCACCCGATATCCCCGACATCGCCATCCGGCAGGGCGGCACCACCCTGGTCCAACCCGTGGCGCCCGAAGCCCACAGGGAAGCCCAAAAAGGCTATTCAGGAACTCTCATCGCCACCGACTACCTCGGCGACGAGACCATCCAGGCCTATGCGCCGACCGGCAAGAACGCCGATCTGAACTGGTCGATCGTGGCCAAAATCGACACCAAGGAGGCGTTCGAGCAGGAGGCGACCTTCGCGCGTGTCGTGGTGCTGGCCACCACCGGCATCATCTTCGGAGTCTGTCTGCTGGCCGTGATCCTGGCGCAGGTTTTCCTGCGGCCGATCCGGCGGCTTGAAGCCGGAGTGCAGCAGATCAGCGCCGGCGACTACAACGTCGACGTCCCGGTGGAAACGCGTGACGAGATCGGTGACCTCACCGGCATGTTCAATGATATGAGCCGCAGCCTGGCTCTCAAAGAGGATCTGCTCACGCGACAACGCGGCGAAATCCGTCGATTGCTGCACTCGCTGATGCCCGTGGCCATCGCCGACAAAGTCCGCAACGGTGAGCAGATCACCGCACGCGAGCACACCAACGTCACCGTGATCTACGCCGATATCGCGGGCCTGGATCGGCTTCAGGCCGAACTGGATTCCGACCAGTCGCTGAGCCTCGCCAATGAGCTGATCCGGCAGTTCGACGCCGCAGCAGAGGAATTCGGCATCGAACGGGTGCGCCCGGTGCGCAACGGATATCTGGGCAGCTGTGGGCTCACCATCCCGCGACTGGACAACGTCCGCCGCACGGTGGACTTCGCCCTGGAGTGTCAGCGGATCATCGAGCGGTTCAACAGCGAGGCGTCGCTGAGACTGAGCCTGCGGGCCGGAATCGACACTGGCACGGTCAGCAGTGGCCTGGTCGGCGAGCCGTCCCCGGTATTCGACATGTGGGGCACCGCGGTCAACCTGGCCCACCGGCTGAAGAACGGGATGCCGCAGCCGGGTGTGTACGTCACCGCACGGGTCTTCGATGCGCTCTCCGAAACCATGTCGTTCACCTCAGCCGGAACCGTCGCCGCCGAGGGATCCCAGGAATCGGTCTGGCGACTCACGGAGCCGTCGTGACAGACCTCCTCACGTCCTCCTGGTTCTGGTGGTCGATCGGCATCGCCGTCGGCCTGCCGCTGACGCTCGTCGCCCTGACGGAGTTGCAGCACACCTTGCGGCGACGGGGGAGCAACCTGATCGGTCCGGTCAGCCTGCTCCGCAACTACCTGGTTCCACTCGGCGCCCTGTTGATGGCGATGATCGGCGCCACCCAGATGTCAGCGCACGCGACGCCGGTGCGCGTCGTCGGGACCATGGTGGCGATCGTGGTCCTGATCCTGCTGCTGTCCGGAGTCAGGAACTCGGTCTTCAGCTCGGCGCCGGAAGGCAGTTGGCGCCACCGCGTGCCGGCGATCTTCCTCGACGTCATCCGGTTCGCGCTCATCGCCGTCGGCGCCGGCCTGATCTTCGCCTATATCTGGGGCGCCAATGTGGGTGGCCTGTTCACTGCGCTGGGTATCGGGTCGATCGTCATCGGCCTGACGCTGCAGAATTCGGTCGGCCAGATCATCTCGGGCCTGCTGATGCTGTTCGAGCAGCCGTTCCGGCTCGGCGACTGGATCGAGACGGACAAGACCAGCGGTCGGGTGGTCGAGGTGAACTGGCGCGCCGTTCACCTGAAGACCTCCAAGGGCATCCAGATCACCCCCAACTCTGTGCTGGCCGGTCAATCGTTCGCCAACCTGAGCAGGCCCGCCGACCAGCACGCGGTCAGGGTCATCAATGTTTTCGCCATCGAGGATCGCCCGGACCGGGTGTGCGAGATGCTGGTTCGGGTCGCGGCTCAACTGCCCGAGTGCCATCCCGATCGGATGCCCGTTGCCGTTCCGATCGGAGATCTGAAGTACCGCACCAAGATTCCGCTGCGCTCACCCGGCGACGACGGCGATGCGGAGGCGACCTTCCGCCGCTGGATCTGGTACGCCGCGCGGCGAGACGGTCTGCATCTCGACGAAGCCGACGACGTGTTCACCGACCCGCCACTGCTGACGTATGCCATCCGGACCGTGGTGGCGCCCACTCTCCGGCTGAACCCCGATCAGCAGACGGAGATGGCCGAACACGCCACTATTGAGCGCTACGGCGCCGGAGAGTTGATCCTCCCGGCAGATGTCGTGCCCGAGGCGGTGTTGTTCATCGTGTCGGGCACGGTGGCGCTTACCGCAGATGCCGGCGACGGTTCCCGAACCGAAGCCGGAACCCTCGAGGAGGGGTCGTACATGGGGCAGAGCACGCTGGTCCGGCACCCTACGGCCGGATCGTATCTCGCCCTCAGCGAGGTGACGCTGGTGCGGGTCCAGCGGGATGCGATAGAGAAAGTGGTGCATCGGAACCCGTTGCTACTCCAGGAATTCGGACGCTCCATCGAGGAACGGCGCGCGACGGTGCTGCGGGCACTGGCCGACTCCGAGTGATCGGCTACCGCTAGCCCCATTCGTGGTTCATCGCGCGGGAATCAGTGGCGTCGTCTACGGTCTCGACGTTGCGTAGCCGCGGTCTGCCCACGGCGATCAGCAGCATGCCGACCAGTCCGGTGAGCGCTCCGAGTCCGAAGATCACCGCGTAACTGTGCTCCGAGGGATAGCCGTTCGGGGCGTGGCTGAGCAGCACTGCGACGATCGCCGCCGCGATGGATGCGCCGACGGTGCGCGCGATCGCGTTGATGCTCGTCGCGACCCCGGTCTCACCGGGTTCAACCTCGCGGACCACCAGGGCGGGCAGCGCACCGTAGGCGAGGCTGATGTAGGCGTTGATCAATATGCTGGCCGCGACCACCTGCCAGGCGGCGCTGTGGGCGACCACGAGTAGAAGGAAACCCACTATGCCCGTGGCCGTTCCGGCGACGAGGACCGGTCGGGCTCCGTAGCGCTCGATGTAGCGACCGCTGACCATCGCGGTGACGAACCCGGCGAGTGCGCCGGGAAGCAGGTAGAGCACACTGGCCTGCAACACCGTCGCGCCGAAGCCGTAGCCGCTGGCCGTCGGCGTCTGGACGAACCCGGTCAGACCCAGAAATCCGAAGTACAGCCCCATACCCACC
>CAISDL010000113.1 GCA_903884065.1 uncultured Actinomycetes bacterium
CACAGGCGCGCAGGAACCTGCGTTCTTCGACGCGAACTCGGACCTCTTCCATCAAGAGCCCTTGGATCAGTCCGACTCTCGCGGCCAGTGCACAACGGCACGAGGAAGCCCGGTGGCGTCGTAGTCCACGTCCATCGGCCAATGCGCACGCCATTGTTTGGCGCTGATGTCCCGGCCAGCGGCGGGCTCGGCGAGTTCGGTCGCGAGATCGGCGCCGCCACGGGCGGAAGCGACCGCGCGCTCGGCCACGCTCACGGTAGCCATGAACTCGAGAATCCTGGTGCGCAGATCATTTTCGGCGTCGCCGCCAGCGCTGACCACTACCGACGTCAGCTCGGCCGGGATCAGATCATCGGGCACCCCGGCCGCGGTCACCCGGTCGATGACCTTCTGGACCAGGGCCAGCGCGGGCTGCGCGGTGGGGATGCCGTCGACGCACGAGGAACGTGCCGTGCCCTCCAGCGCCTTGCGCTGTTCCCATTGCGCGAGTTGGTCTTCGAGCGTGATCGCCTCGCCGGCCAGCACGGCCGGAACCCGGTTGCCGAGCTTGCGCACCAGGGCATCGGCGACGTCGTCGATGTCGAACGCGTTGACCGGCGCCTCTTCGGCGATGCGCGCGTGGAACAACACCTGCAACAGCACATCGCCGAGTTCATCGCGAAGTTCGTGGGCGACGCCGCCGTGCACCGCGTCGAAGAGTTCGTAGGTCTCTTCCAGCAGATAGCGGCGCAGCGAGTCGTGGGTCTGCTCGCTCTCCCACGGTCCGGCGGTGCGCAACCGGTCCATGATCTCGACGGCGTCGACGAGACGCTCGCCGGGCCGCGGCGCGGGGCCGGAGATCAGCCGCTCACCGGCAGCGAGCCTGGCCCTGACCTCGGGGTGCCCGGCGTTCGACGAGAGCAGCACCGGCGCGGCGGATCCGATCAGCACCGGACGCGCCGACGGCAGTGACCACGGCACCCGGATCGGCATCTCCTCGGTGAATTCGACGTCGCCGCGCAGTAATTCGACGGCCTCGATCGGCACGGCGGCAGGACGCCGCGGGTCCACCAGGATCACGGTCACCGGACTGTCCCTCCATCGGCGGGCACGAACGTCGTTATATCAACGTCACCCTTGGGCCGCCCGTCGAGGGCGAGCAGGAGATCGGCGACCATCTGCAGCAGTTCGGTGTCACGGATCCGCGGCGCCACCACCGAGTCGGTGGCCCGGGGGATCGGGACCTGCACGGCAGCGTTGGTGGGCCGATAGCGCGCGGTGGGGTACAGCCGGCTCAGGCGGACCTGCGCGGAATCCGGCAGTGCCAGCGGCGAGACCCGCAGCATCGTCGCCGATCCGGTGCCGATCGCGGCGACCTCGGTGACGCCGTAGTGCCGGCACAGCAGGCGCAGTCGCGCCACGGCGACCAATCGCTGCGCCGGTTCGGGCAGCGGCCCGTAGCGGTCGTTCAGCTCCTCGACGACCGAGTTCACCGCGCCGTCATCGGCCGCCGACGCCAGCCGCCGGTAGGCCTCCAACCGCAGCCGGTCGCTGGCGATGTAGTCCGGCGGCAGGTGCGCGTCCACCGGCAGGTCGACGCGGACGTCCTTGGGTTCCTCCGGGCTCAACACCGTCTTGCCGTCGGCAGCGGCGCGGTAGGCCTCCACCGCCTCGCCGACCAGCCGCACGTACAGGTCGAAGCCAACCCCTGCCACGTGACCGGACTGCTCGGCACCCAGCACATTGCCGGCTCCGCGAATCTCCAAGTCCTTCAACGCAACCGCCATGCCGGCGCCCAGTTCGTTGTTCTGGGCGATGGTGGCCAGCCGGTCATGGGCGGTCTCGGTGAGCGGGGTCTCCCGGGGATAAAGGAAGTAGGCGTACCCGCGTTCGCGGCTGCGGCCCACCCGCCCGCGCAACTGGTGCAGCTGGGACAGCCCGAAGGTGTCGGCACGCTCGACGATGAGGGTGTTGGCGTTGGAGATGTCCAGACCGGTCTCGACGATCGTGGTGCACACCAGGATGTCGAACTCGCGGTTCCAGAACCCCTGGACGGTGCTCTCGAGTTGCTCCTCGGGCATCTGTCCGTGCGCGACGGCCACCCGCGCCTCGGGGACCAGCGCCCGGACCCGGGCGGCGGCGTCGTCGATGGTCCGGACCCGGTTGTGGACGTAGAACACCTGCCCGTCGCGCAGCAGTTCGCGGCGCAACGCGGCGGCCACCTGCTTGTCGTCGTGCGGGCCGACGTAGGTCAGCACCGGGTAGCGCTCCTCGGGCGGGGTGAGGATGGTCGACATCTCCCGGATGCCGGCCAGGCTCATCTCCAGCGTGCGCGGTATCGGGGTCGCGCTCATCGTCAGCACGTCGACGTGGCTGCGCAGGGCCTTGATGTGTTCCTTGTGCTCGACGCCGAAGCGTTGTTCCTCGTCGACGATCACCAGACCGAGGTCCTTCCAGAGCACCCCGGTCTGCAGCAGCCGGTGCGTGCCGATGACGATGTCCACGCTGCCGTCGGCCATCCCCTTGAGCGCCGCCTTGGACTCGGGGCCGTCGGTGAACCGGGACAGGCCTTTGACGGTGACCGGGAACCCCGCCATGCGTTCGGTGAAAGTCTGCAGATGCTGGTCGGCCAGCAGCGTGGTGGGCACCAGCACCGCGACCTGCTTGCCGTCCTGTACCGCCTTGAACGCCGCCCGCACCGCGATCTCGGTCTTGCCGTAGCCGACATCGCCGCAGACCACCCGGTCCATCGGGACCGGCTTCTCCATGTCGGCCTTGACCTCGCTGATGACGGTCAGCTGATCGACGGTCTCGGTGAAGCCGAAGGCGTCCTCCATCTCGGCCTGCCAGGGGGTGTCCGGGGCGAATGCGTGCCCGGGGGCAGCCTGACGTTTGGCGTAGAGCGCAACCAGTTCGCCGGCGATCTCGCGAACGGCCTTGCGCGCCTTTGTTTTCGTGTTGGCCCAGTCGCTGCCGCCAAGCCGGCTCAGGCTGGGCTGCTCGCCGCCGACGTAGCGGGACAGCTGATCCAGTGAGTCCATCGGCACGAACAACTTGTCGGCCCCCTGGCCGCGCTTGCTGGAGCCGTACTCCAGTACCAGGTACTCCCGGCGCGCCCCGCCGACGATGCGCTCGACCATCTCGACGAACCGGCCGATGCCGTGCTGATCGTGGACCACCAGATCCCCGGCGGTCAATGCCAGCGGATCGACGGTGTTGCGCCGCCGCGCCGCCAGCCGCTTGCCCTCCGGACCGGTGACGCGATTGCCGGTGAGGTCGGTCTCGGTCACCACCACCAGGTGCGCGCCGGGGCCGGCGGAGCCCCCCACGATCAGGCCGCCCCCCACAATCAGGCCGCCCCCCACAATCAGGCCGTTGTGCAAAGGCCCCTTGACCACACCGACGACACCGGGTTTCGGCGGCGCTCCGGATTCCAGCATCCCGGCCGGGACGTCGCGTTCCCCGAGTTGTTCGACCACCCGGTGGGCGGTGCCGGTCCCGGGGGCGACCACTGCGGCCAGCCCGCCGGTCAGTACGTGAGCACGCAGCATGGCGAAGATCTCGTCGACCCCGGACTGCTGCCCGCGGGCCGACGGCGCCGCGCGTACGTCGAGGGTGACCGCGCCTTCGGAGGACAGCTGGCCGACCGTCCACCAGGGGTGTCCGCCGACGATGGCCGCAGCCCGCACCTCGTCGAGTCCACGGAAGCCGGACCCGCCGAGTTGTTCGACGTCGATGGGAGCGTCACCACCGACGGCGGCCACCGACCAGGATGCCTCGAGGAACTCCCGGCCGGTCCTGATCAGGTCGCCGGCCCGGGTGCGGACCTTCTCGGGGTCGCACAGCAGCAGCGGCGTTCCCGGCGGCAGATGATCGACCAGCGAGCCGAGGGCCTGGGGCCGCAGCACCGGCTGCAGGGCCTCCATGCCGTCGACGGGAATGCCTTGGGCGATCTTGTCGAGCATCTCGGCCACTCCGCCGGTGACCCGATTGTCGTCGCGCGGCGCATTGGCAACCAATTCGGCTGCGCGGGAACGGACTTCGTCACTGAGCAGAAGTTCCCGGCACGGCACGGCGACGACCACTTGGGGGTCGAGTTCCGGGATGGAGCGCTGGTCGGCCACCGCGAACATCCGCATCTCGGTGATCTCGTCGCCCCAGAACTCGACGCGGACCGGATGCTCGGCGGTGGGCGGGAAGACGTCGAGGATGCCGCCGCGCACCGCGAACTCACCGCGCCGGGCGACCATGTCGACCCGGCTGTAGGCCAATTCGGCCAGCCGCGCGACCACCGTCTCGAAATCGAGTTCGGCGCCGATCCGCAGAGTCACCGGTTCGATCTCGGCGAGGTCGGCGGCCATCGGTTGCAGCAGCGAGCGGACCGTGGTCACCACCACCCGCAGGGGCGGTCCCAGGTGCGCGTCGTCGGGCCGGGCCAGTCGCCGCAGCATCAGCATCCGGGCACCCACGGTGTCCACCCCGGGAGACAGCCGTTCGTGCGGCAGCGTCTCCCACGACGGGAACATCGCGGCGGCGTCGCCGTACACCCCGCGCAACTCCGCGGTGAGGTCATCGGCTTCGCGACCGGTCGCCGTCACCACCAGCAGGGTCCCGTCCCGGCCGGGGTCGCCCGCGAACGCACAGGCCACGAACAACTGGACGCTGGCCGGGCCGACCACCGCCAACTCGGCGGGGTGCTGAGCGGCACGCTCGGCAAGTTCGACGAAATCGGGTGCAGTCAGCGCGGTCGCAACCAGACCCGCCAGCGGCGTCTGGACGTCGAGGCGCCCGCTCATGATGCAGTCATTCTAGGCAGCGACGAGAAAAGTGTTGCGGCGGGCGGTGATTCGATGAGGGCTACTCCCCCTGCAACTGCGGGTCGGGTTCCAGGTGGCTCAGCCCGTTCCACATCAGGTTCACCAGGTGGGCCGCCACAACCTCTTTTTTGGGCTCCCGGGCATCGAGCCACCATTGCGCCGTCATCGACACCGAGCCCACCAAGGCTTGGGCGTACAGCGGTGCGACGCCGGGGTCCAGTCCGCGGCGCGAGAAGTCGCCGGCCAGGATCGAGGCGACCTGGCTGACGGCGTCGTTGAACAGAGTGGCGTAGGTGGTGGGGGCCAGCGACGGCGGAGAGTCGCGGATCAGCACCCGGTAGCCGTCGGTGCGCTCGTCGATGTAGGTGAGCAGCGCCAGCGTCACCGCCTCCACCCGGGGCCGGTGCTGATTGTTCGTCAGCGACGCGGTGACGCCGTCGAGCAGCGCCGACATCTCCCGGTCCACCACCACCGCGTAGAGGCCCTCTTTGCCGCCGAAGTGCTCGTAGACGACCGGCTTGGAGACATTGGCGCGCTGGGCGATCTCCTCGATCGCGGTGCCTTCGTAGCCGCGCTCGGCGAACAGCGACCGGGCGATGTCGATCAACTGGTGCCGACGCTCGCTGCCGGTCATCCGCGCGCGGGGCGGTCGGGGGCGACGGTCCGGTGTTGCCACGTGGCCATTATCCCTAGTCGCTGCGCTCCTGCCCTCCGGGCCATTATCCCTAGTCGCTGCGCTCCTGCCCGAGGGAAGGAAATCCTGGGCCGGGGCCTCCACTAGAATCCTCGACGGTCCGTTCGCCGTGGTGTAATTGGCAGCACCTCTGATTTTGGTTCAGATAGTTCAGGTTCGAGTCCTGGCGGCGAAGCAAGAATTCGACAGCGCGACTGTGCGGTTTCGTACGGTAGGGCGGCGTGTCGCGCGCGAAACCGCACACTCAGGAGACCCATGACGACAAGCAGCGATTCCGCCGTACTGGTCCTCGCGGCCGGCGCCGGCACCCGCATGCGGTCCGACACCCCCAAGGTGCTGCACAGCCTCGGCGGGCGCAGCATGCTCTCGCACGCGCTGCACGCCGTCGCCGAGGTTGAGCCGCGTCACCTGGTGGCGGTCCTCGGAAAGGACCGCGAGCGCATCGCACCGGTGGTCACCGAACTCGCCGGCGAACTCGCCCGTCCCATCGAGATCGCCGTCCAGGAGGAGCAACTCGGCACCGGTCACGCGGCACTGTGTGGGCTCTCAGCCCTGCCCGACGACTTCGACGGCGTGGTGGTCATCACCTCCGGCGACATCCCCCTGCTGGACGCGGTCACCCTGTCCGACCTGATCGCCGCCCATCGCGCCGAACCGGCCGCGGTGACGGTGCTGACAACCACGGTGCCCGAGGCCCGCGGCTACGGCCGGATCCTGCGCACCCAGGACGGCGAGGTCATCGCCATCGTCGAGGAGGCCGACGCCACCCCGCAGCAGCGGGCCATCCGGGAGATCAACGCCGGGATCTACGCGTTCGACATCGCCGCGCTGCGCTCGGCGCTGAGCCGGTTGTCGTCCAACAACGCCCAGCACGAGCTCTACCTCACCGACGCCATCGCGATCGTGCGCGCCGACGGACAGCTGGTGCACGCCAAGCACATCGACGACGCCGCACTGGTGGCCGGCGTGAACGACCGGGTGCAACTGGCCGACATGGGCGCCGAACTCAACCGCCGGATCGTCGCGGCCCATCAGCGGGCCGGGGTCACCGTGGTGGATCCGAGGAGCACCTGGATCGACGTCGAGGTGGCGATCGGCCGCGACACCGTGATCGCTCCGGGGACCCAGTTGCTCGGCACCACCGGAATCGGCGAGCGCTGCCGGATCGGCCCGGACACCACCCTGGCCGACGTCCTGGTCGGGGACGGCGCCTCGGTGGTCCGCACGCACGGCAGCCAGGCCGTCATCGGCGATGGGGCCGACGTCGGTCCGTTCACCTACCTGCGGCCGGGTACCCGACTGGGCGACGACGGAAAGCTCGGTGCCTTCGTCGAAACCAAGAACGCCTCCATCGGCGCCGGCACCAAGGTGCCGCACCTGACCTACGTCGGCGACGCCGACATCGGCGAGCACAGCAATATCGGCGCCTCCAGTGTGTTCGTCAACTACGACGGGGAGAGTAAGAGCCGGACCACGGTCGGCTCGCATGTGCGCACCGGTAGCGACACCATGTTCGTCGCCCCCGTGGCGGTCGGCGATGGGGCCTACACCGGAGCCGGGACGGTGCTGCGCGACGACGTCCCGCCCGGAGCGCTGGCAGTGTCGGCGGGGGCGCAGCGCATCATCGAGGACTGGGTGCTGCGCAACCGGCCGGACAGCGACTCCGCCCGGGCCGCCATCCGGGCGAAAGCCGCCCTGGAAGCGGCCTGCGACGCTACGGTCGACGACCCCGAGCAGCCCTGACGGCGGCCCAACACCGTACGATGACCGCGTATCAATCCCCGACTTGAGGCAGCGCTGTGGGCACCGATTGGATTGACAACCGCAAGAACCTGATGTTGTTTTCCGGCCGGGCGCACCCCGAGCTGGCCGAGCAGGTCGCCAAAGAACTCGACGTCACCGTGACCGCGACCACCGCGCGTGACTTCGCCAACGGTGAGATCTTCGTGCGGTTCGACGAGTCGGTCCGAGGGTCCGACGCCTTCGTACTGCAGTCCCACCCGGCGCCGTTGAACAAGTGGCTGATGGAACAGCTGCTGATGATCGACGCGCTCAAGCGCGGCAGCGCCAAGCGCATCACCGCGATCATGCCGTTCTACCCCTACGCCCGCCAGGACAAGAAGCACCGCGGCCGCGAGCCGATCTCGGCCCGCCTGGTCGCCGACCTGCTCAAGACCGCCGGCGCGGACCGGATCGTCTCCGTCGACCTGCACACCGACCAGATCCAGGGCTTCTTCGACGGACCGGTCGACCACATGCGCGCCCAGAGCCTGCTGACCAACTACATCAAGGACAACTACCCGACCGAGAACATCGTCGTGGTGTCACCCGACTCCGGTCGGGTGCGCGTCGCCGAGAAGTGGGCCGACTCACTCGGCGGCACACCGCTGGCCTTCATCCACAAGACCCGCGATCCGCGGGTGCCCAACCAGGTGGTGTCCAACCGCGTCGTCGGCGAGGTCGAGGGGAAGACCTGCGTGCTCACCGACGACATGATCGACACCGGCGGCACCATCGCCGGCGCGGTGAAACTGCTGCGCCAGGACGGCGCCAAGGACGTGATCATCGCCGCCACCCACGGGGTTCTGTCCGACCCGGCCGCTGAGCGACTGGCCGCCAGCGGCGCCCGTGAGGTCATTGTCACCAATACCCTGCCGATCGACGAGTCCAAGCGTTTCCCGCAGCTGACCGTGCTGTCGATCGCGCCGCTATTGGCCGACACTATTCGTGCGGTGTTCGAAAACGGCTCGGTGACCGGCCTTTTCGACGGGGATGCGTAGCCCGAGTTGACGCAATTGCCAGCCCGACACAGCCGGAGGATCGCCGCGGTCGTTATCGCGGCCGCAACGGCGACAGCCTGCGGCGCGCGCACCGCCGACTACACGTCCCTGTTGCCGTCGAGTCCGACCTCGACGACCGCGACCACCTCCACCACGCCGACACCGATCGCGCAGTACCTCGACAGCGTCGGTGTCACCGGTGAACAGATTCCGCTCGACACGCTGACCAACCTCACCGTCACCCTGCCCCGCCCGCCCGGTTGGACGAAGTACGCCAACTCCAACCTCTCCCCCGGCACCGAGGCGATCGCGAAGAACAACACCTATCCGACCGCGCTGGTCATGGTGTTCAAACTCGGCGGCAGTAACTTCGATGTGCCCGCCGCGATGGCACACGCCAACGACGACGCCGCCCTGGCCAAGGACTTCACCCGGCTCAACTACTCCACGGATGACTTCGACGGATTTCCCTCATCGATGATCGAGGGCTCCTACGACCACCTCGGGACCCGACTGCACACCTACAACCGGGTCGTCATCCCGGTGACGTCGAACTTCGAGCGATATCTGGTGCAGTTCACCGTGACGACACTGGCCGACCAGGCCGCCGCCGCGGCACCGGACGTTCAAAAGGTGATTGAAGGGTTTTCGGTCGCGGTCAAGTAGCTGCCGATCCGACGCACGCCGGGCAGTGTCTGGGCGTAGGTTCACGCCATGAGTTGGACAGCAGCCGACCTGCCCTCGTTCGCCGGCCGGACCGCCATCGTCACCGGCGCCAACAGCGGCCTGGGCCTGGCGACCGCGCGTGAACTGTCTCGCGCCGGTGCCCGGGTGATCCTGGCCTGTCGCAACGTCGACAAAGGCAACGCCGCCCTGGCCGGCCTCAGCGGCGACGTTCAGGTCCGGGCCTTGGACCTCGCCGACCTCGCATCGGTGCGCGAGTTCGCCGACACCATTGGCCTGGTCGACGTCCTGATCAACAACGCCGGCATCATGGCGGTGCCCTATGCGGTGACCCGGGACGGGTTCGAAAGCCAGATCGGCACCAATCACCTCGGCCACTTCGCACTCACCAACCTGCTGCTGCCCAAGATCAGCGACCGGGTGGTCACGGTGTCGTCGCTGATGCACTTCTCCGGCGCGATCAGCCTCAAGGACCTCAACTGGAAGGCCCGGCCGTACTCGGCCTGGCTCGCCTACGGCCAGTCCAAGCTGGCCAACCTGCTGTTCACCAGCGAACTGCAGCGCCGGCTCAGCGCCGCCGGGTCGACGGTGAAGGCCCACGCCGCCCACCCCGGCTACTCGGCCACCAACCTGCAGGGCCATACCGGCAACACATTGGGCACACCTTTCTGGCATGCGACCAACAAGCTGTTCGGCGCCAGCGCCGAGTACGGCGCCAACCCGACGCTCTACGCCGCCTCGCAGGATCTGCCGCCGAACAGCTTCATCGGGCCGAAATTCGGGGCACGCGGCCCGATCGGGCCGGTCGGCCGCAGCCCTCTGGCCCGCGACGAGACCACCGCCCGCGAACTGTGGCGGCTGTCCGAGCAGCTCACCGGAACCGAATTCGGGCGGTAGCGGGGCGAATCGGATTTCCGCCGGAGCGGGGCCGTCGGCTACCCTTGGTCCCGCGTCACGGCGAGGGTGGTCCGGCCACCGTTATCGACGAGGCTTCGCAGCCAGATCCTGCCCTCCGCCGCGCGGTAAGACCCCCGGAAGGCAAGGAGAACCCCCATGGCCAAAGGTGCCACCACCAACAATCTCACCGTCGAGGTGCGAACCCGTACCGGTAAGGGCGCGTCCCGCCAGGCCCGCCGCGAAGGCAAGCTGCCCGCGGTCCTCTACGGCCACGGAAGCGAGCCGCAGCACCTCGAGCTCGTCGCCCGCGAGTTCGCTGCCGTGCTCCGGCACTCCGGCACCAACGCCGTGCTGAGCATGCAGATCGACGGCAAGGAGCAGTTGGCCCTGCCCAAGGCGATCACGGTCCACCCGGTCAAGCGCAACCTCCAGCACGTCGACCTGCTGGTGGTCAAGCGCGGCGAGAAGGTGACCGTCGAGGTCGCCGTGCATCTCGAGGGCGAGGCCGCCTCCGGCACCCTGGTGACCCAGGAAGCCACCACCATCGAGATCGAGACCGAGGCGCTGTCGATCCCGGAGAGCCTGACGGTGTCGATCGAGGGCGTCGAGGAGGGCACCCAGATCCTCGCCGGCGAGGTCCCACTGCCCGGCGGCGTGACGCTGATCAGCGACCCGGAGATGCTGGTGGCCAACATCGTCGCCGCACCGACCGCCGAGGACCTGGAGTCCGAGGGCGGTGGCGAGTCGCTGGAGGAGCAGGCCGCCGACGCCGCCGCAGACGCTGCCGAAGGCGAGTCCCCCGCGCCCGCCGGCGAGTAAACCCACACCGTGGCCGAGCCGCTGCTGGTCGTCGGCCTGGGCAACCCGGGTCCGCAGTACGCCAAGACCCGGCACAACGTCGGCTTCATGGTCGCCGACCTGCTCGCGGCACGGATGGGTGCGTCGTTCAAGGTGCACAAGCGCTCCGGCGCCGAGGTGGCCACCGGCCGCCTCGGTGGCCGGCCGGTGGTGCTGGCCAAGCCGCGCACCTACATGAACGAGTCCGGCCGTCACGTCGGCCCGCTGGCGAATTTCTACTCGGTCGCCCCGGGCGAGGTGATCGTCATCCACGACGAACTCGACATCGACTTCGGCCGGCTACGGCTCAAGCTGGGCGGCGGCGAGGGCGGCCACAACGGGTTGCGCTCGATTGCTAACGCGTTGGGCACCAGGGACTTTCAGCGGGTGCGCATCGGGATCGGGCGTCCGCCCGGGCGCAAGGACCCGGCAGCCTTCGTGCTTGAGCCGTTCAACGCGAGCGAGCGCGCCGAGGTGCCGACGATCTGCGAACTGGCGGCTGACGCGTGCGAACTCCTGATTCAGGTGGGCCTGGAACCGGCGCAGAACCAGGTCCACGCCTGGTAGTCCTCCGCCTCCGCAGGTCGCGTTCGGACAAGGACCTTTGACCCTAGCCAGAGCCCCGAGATTGACGACAATTCTCGTAATCTGCGGCTAGACGACCTGATGTGGCGATCTTCGGGCGTCGGATTGGGGAGATTGTCATGGCGCATTGCACGAGACTCCAGGCGGCAGCCGTGGGCTTGGGGCTTCTTCTGGCTGCGCCGCAGGCGCTTGGAGTCGCCGGAGCCGATAGTGGCGGACGAGGGGACGGAGAGAGTCCAGCAGCGACGGATCAGCCGCAGGAGTCGCCGAGCAGGCCGGGCAAGCAATCCCGGTCCGGCCGGGTTCCCCTGACCCAGAGTCCACCGGCGGGCAATCCCCGCGCGGGGAGACCTCGCCCCGGCGGGACTGAGGATGCCGACCCTGAGCAGAGTCGCGTCAACACGCAGTCACTGCCGGATTCAGCCCAACCGGCCGAATCGCATGCGGTGGCGACACTCCAGGACCAGCGGGCGCGCGCGAACACCCCGGCCAAGCCGTCGGCCGAGGTCGCCGTGCCACAGGTGTTGGACGCAGCCCCCTTCAACGGTTTGCCCGTGGAAACCGGCCCGGCAATCGCCCCGGTCGACGAACCCGCTTCGATGCGCACCCCGGTCGGTACCCCCACCCCGGCGAGCGCCGCCACCACCCTGGCAGACATCAGCGTCGGCCCGACGATCATTCCTGCGGCTTTCGCGCGTGCGGACGGTGCGCCGGTAGCAACTTCGGCACGGGCGGCCGCTGCGCCACAGGTGCTCGACACCACGGCGGTCGGGCTCGCCGAGTCGGTCTCGCGGCTGATGTCAACCCTGTTGCCCAACCAGGTCGGCGAATGGATTGCCGGATCATTGCTGCTGGCGCGACGGAGCCTGACCCGGACCACCTCGGCGGCCTCCGCGACCACCACGGCCCTGGTCTCCGGCGGAGATGATCCCCGCCCGTCGGCCGCGGTGGTCCCGGCGGTGGTTGCGTCATCAGCCGCCCTCAACCAGCAGGGTGCCCTGACCGTCCGCGCCGGCAGTGCGACGACCATCGAACTCCGGGTCGCGGCGGCACCTGCTCAACTCTCCGTCATCGAGAGGAAGGGGAACGTCGAACAGTCACTGGGCAGTTGGCTACTCGGCTCCGTTCAGCGTGTGGAATTCATCGGCAGCATCGGCGACGACACGTTCAATGGCGGCAGTGTCGTCAAGCCGATGACCATCACGGGCAACGGCGGTAACGACACGCTCACCGGCGGGGGTGACCGCGACGTCATCTATGGAAATGCGGGAAATGACGTCATCCGCGGCGGCGCCGGTAACGACACGATCTTCGGCGGAGCCGACAACGACACCCTCAACGGCGGGGACGCCGACGACACCATCAACGGCGATGCCGGAAACGACTTCATTTACGGCGACGCCGGAAACGACACCCTCGTCGATCTCGGTGGCGGCGACGACACCATCGCCGGCGGCGACGGCAACGATCGGATCCAGGACTCCGGCATCGGACGCAACACCCTCCTCGGCGGACGCGGTCTGGACTCGATCACCTCCGGCGACGGCAACGACACGATCCGCGGCAACGAGGACGCCGACACCATCAGCGCCGGCGGCGGTAACGACACCGTCTACGGCGACGCCGGCAACGACACCATCACCGGCGGTGCCGGAGTCGACTCGATCTACGGCGGGGCCGATAACGACACCATCACCGGCGACGCCGGTAACGACACCATCACCGGCGAGGCCGGTAACGACACCGTCTACGGCGGGGCCGATAACGACACCCTCTACGGCGACCTGGGGAACGACACCCTCAACGGTGATGCCGGCAACGACACGATCAACGGCGGCGCAGGCGACGACATCATCAACGCCAACGGGGTCAACATCGCCGGCCTGGGTAACGACGTGCTCCGAGGGGACGCCGGCAACGACACGATCAAGGGCGGCGACGGCAACGACACCATCAATGGCGGTGACGACAACGACATCATCGGCGGCGACGCGGGTAACGACTTCCTCTACGGCGAGGCCGGCAACGACCGTCTGACCGACCTCAGCGGTGACGACACCATCGCCGGCGGGGACGGCGACGATCGGATCGAGGACTCGGGAGTCGGCAGGAATACCCTGCTCGGCGGACGCGGGGTCGACACCATCATCTCCGGCGACGGCACCGACACGATCCGCGGCAATGAGGACGCCGACAATATCCTGGCCGGTGGCGGAATCGACACGGTCTACGGCGACGCCGGCAACGACACGATCCAGGGCGGTGCCGGTAACGACGCCATCTACGGCGGCGATGGAAACGACACCATCAATGGCGGCGCCGACAACGACACCATCGCTGGTGATACCGGCAACGACACCATCAACGGTGAAGCGGGCAACGACACCATCAACGGTGGCACCGGCAACGACACCATCAACGGCGCCGACGGCAACGACACCGTCAACGGCGGGGCCGACAACGACACCCTCAACGGGGGCACCGGCATCGACACGATCAACGGCGATGCCGGCAACGACACCATCGCCGGCGAGGGGGGAACCGACACCCTCAACGGCGGGGCCGACAACGACACCATCAGCGGCGGCGACGGCGTCGACACCATCAGCGGCGGCACCGGCAACGACCGGGCGAACGGCGACGCCGGGAGCGACGTCATCAACGGCGGGGACGGCGTCGATTTCCTGCTCGGCGGCAGCGACTCCGACACGATCCGCGGTGACGCCGGCAACGACACCCTCAACGGCGGCACGGGAGACGACTCGCTCTTTGGCGGGGACGGCGACGACTGGCTGGTGGCCATCGACAACCTCACCAATGACCGGTTGCAGGGCGACGCCGGCCGCGACGTCTTCTGGCGGGACCGTCAGGGCGGCGTGGGAGACAGGGCACTCGACTTCCTGGCGACATCAGACTTCGACAATTTCGTGGATCAATTCGCCAATGGCGCCGACCGAACCCTCGACGGTGACCGGATCGCCGGGCCCACCGATCCGGAGAACAACGTTCTCGTCGACTTCTCGGCCGTCATTATCGGCGGTGAACTTCGAGCCAACCCATTGTTCTCGGCCAACGGACCGAAGGGAACCGACGTCGTCCAGGGCCCGAACTTCCTGGGCTTGTCCCCGCAGAAGGACTACACCTCGGTCGGCGCCCAACTGGCGGCGCTGGCCCGGGACGGCGACGCCGACAATTCCTGGTTCATCCGGCGATCCATGGTGGACTTCGGGGACGGTACCTATGGCCTGAACCTCGGCGGGGTCTACTACCGCGTCGACGGGCGGTTGCCGGCAAAGGTAGTCGACGGTGTCCCCGCCAGCCCCTACTACGCCGCTTTGGGTGCGGGGAACTCGCTCTGGGTCGCCATCGCCGAGAAGGGCCTGGCCATGGCGCTGCCGATGTCGCCGGGAGTGTTCAACTACACCGCGCTGAAGCCCGTAGTGGCCGGCGGACGGATGTCCAACACCTACGTCTTCAGCCGGTTCGGAGACGGCCAGCCGATGTCGCTGGTGGGCGTGGACGTCCCGCTTGGCGATATTGCCGGCTTCACCGACATCCTCAACAGGTTCCGGAACGGTGGCATCTACCTGACGGTCAGCCTCGCAGACTCCGCCGACAGTGGGATTGGGCGCGGCGGCTGGACGAACGGCACCCTGGGGCGCAAGTTCGCCACGTTCGCAAGTAGCGGCATGGACTTCGTCAACGGAGTTCGCATGGCGACGCCGATGGTGTACACGGTGTGGGGTGTGGAGACCAGCGGCACCGAGATAACGGCGGTGATCCTGAGGAACCCGTGGGGTAGCGACACCGGTGGTCTGTTCCAAATCATGGGGCCCAGTTACTCCGACGCCGCCAACGACGGCCTCATCCGATTGACGATCGCCGAGTTGGCCTCCTCCTATCGGGGCGGCCAGCTGAGTTGGCTTGGGCGCTGAATTCCGGACCTGCGCTGTCCCCGCTAGGTGACCAGCATGACCGAGGTCGAGCGGCGCAGCTTGCCCGACGGCGTCTTCGGGATGGTGCCCGGCCCGAGGACCACGACGTTGCGCGGCCGGACGCCGACCTCGCCGACCACCTCGTGGGCCACCTGTTGTTCGATGCGACGGCATTCGGCCGGGTCCTCCGCGGCGTTGGACTCGACAGCCACGGCGAACGTCTCCCGGGAGTGGCCGGCATCGAGGCGCACCGCCACCGCGCAGCCGGGACGCACGCCCTCGACGCGTCCGGCGGCGCGCTCGATGTCGGTCGGGTAGATGTTGCGGCCGGCCATGATGATGACGTCCTTGACCCGGCCGCAGACCACGACGTGGCCCTGCTCGGTGAGGTAGCCGAGGTCGCCGGTGTCGTACCAGCCGTTCTCGTCCTGGGCCGCGACGAACCCGCCCATCGTGAGGTAGCCCGGTGTCAGGGACTCCCCCCGCAGTTCGATCACGCCGACGCCGCGAGCCGGCAGAACGTTGCCGTCCTCGTCGACGATGCGGGCCTCGAGATCCTGCAGCAGCGGGCCGAGGGTGGCCAGCCGGCGCACGTTGCCCTTGCTCGCGGGCACCGCGCGGCGCAGAGCGGCGAGCAGGTCGGCGTCGACCTCATCGACCACCAGGCCCGCGCCGCATTCGGAGAACGACACCGCCAGGGTGGTCTCGGCCATGCCGTAGGCCGGCAGGATCGCGCCGGGCTGCAGGCCGAACGGCTTACCGGCGTCCAGCAGGTCTTCCACGTCGGCGGGCTCCACCGGTTCGGCACCGGAAAGCGCGAAACGCAGTGTGGAAAAATCGAATTCGCCTTGCTTGGCCTGCCGGCGCAGCCGTTTGGCGAACAACGCGTAGGCGAAGTTGGGCGCCGCGGTCATGGTGCCCTTGTACTTGTCGATGAGCTTGGCCCACAGCAGGGTGTCGCGCAGGAAGTCCATCGGCGTGACCTTCACCAACTCCACACCGAAGTACATCGGGATGGTGAGGAAACCGACCATGCCCATGTCGTGGAAGCAGGGCAGCCAGCTGACCATCACGTCTTCGTCGCCGTCGACTCGCGCGCCGACGAACATCGCCTCGGCGTTGGAGTAGATGTTGCGGTGGGTGATGATGACGGCCTTCGGGGATCCGGTCGACCCGGACGTCAGCTGCATCAGCGCGACGTCGTCCTCACCGGTCTCGACCGGGTCGATCGGCTCGGCGGCCAGCAGATCCTCGACCGTGAGCACCATGACCCCACGATCGGCCAGCACCGGCGCTGCGGCCAGGAACGGCTCGGAGATGACGACGGCCTTGGCCTCGATCATGTCGATGACGTTGGTGGTGTCCTGCGCCCAGAGCATGAGGTCGGTGCGCGGGGTCGGCTGGTGCAACATCGTCAGGCTCGCGCCGCGCATCCACAACGCCTGGGCTGTCGGGGCGATCTCGACCGGCGCCCCGGCCAGGACGCCGACGGCGTCGCCCGGGCCGACGCCCGCTGCGGCCAGTCCGCCGGCGATGCACCGGGCGCGTTCGTGGACCTCGGCCCAGGTATGCCGGACCGGCTCGACCGGCTCGCCGGTGACCATGCCCCTGGGACTGGTCCGTGCGCTGTGGAACATCTTGTCGGTGAATCGGCTCACGGCGACCTCCTCGGGGTCCGGTGCGGCGCCGACGGCGCAAACCCGATCTCCATGCTCCGCCCGCCGGGGCACGACGCCAAAGCGGCACGCCCGCGGAACATCTTAAACTTTCCTTAAGTTTCGAGCCAACTCCGTGGCCGGATTCACCGGGCGTGTCGCCGGCGACACGCTCAGCCCCTGCCCGTCGCCGGCACGACCCGGGCTCCGTGCACCGGACCGCTGGCGACCCGAACGGTGCGGCATACCCCGGCGCCGGCCAATTCACTGCCGATGCCGATCGCCGCCTCGGCCGACGAGCACAGGAACGCGCACGTGGGTCCCGAACCCGAGACGATTCCGGCCAGCGCCCCGGCCTCCGTCCCGGCGCGCAGGGTGCGGCGCAGGTTGGGCTGCAGGCTCAACGCCGCCGGCTGCAGGTCGTTGCCCAACAGCGGGGCCAACGCATGCGGGTCGCCGGAGGACAACGCCGTAAGCAGTGGTTCGGGGTCCGTCAGCCGTGGGGGCGACCCGGCCTCTCGCAGCCGGTCGATTTCGGAGTACACCGCAGCGGTCGACAGCCCACCCGCCCCGAACGCGAGCACCCAGTGAAAGGTGTTGCGCGCCAGGACCGTTGCCAGCTCCTCGCCGCGGCCGGTGCCCAGCGCGGTGCCACCGTGCAGCGCGAACGGCACGTCGCTGCCCAACTCGGCGGCCATCGCGTGCAGATCGCGCCGCGGCACCCCCAGTTCCCACAGCGCATTCATCCCCACCAGAACCGCGGCCGCGTCGGCGCTGCCGCCGGCCATACCGCCGGCCACCGGGATCGCCTTCCCGATGGTGATCTCGACGTCCGGCGCCCGCCCGACGTGTTCGCCCATCAGTTCGGCGGCCTGCCAGGCCAGGTTGCGCCGATCGACGGGAACCTCGTCGGCGCCTTCACCGACCACCTGCAGCGAGAGCAGGTCGGCGGTGCGCAAAGTGACTTCGTCGGCCAGCGATACGGCATGGAAGACGGTGGTCAGCTGGTGGTAGCCGTCCTCACGACGGTCGCCGACACCCAGGAAGAGATTCACCTTGCCGGGTACCCGGACGGTCACCGACCCGGTCGTCACCCACTCCGCGGCGGTGTTGCCGTTGGTATTGGGCACTGCAGAAGGGTAGCGGCTAACTCAGGAGCGCGATCACAACGCGTCAGCGGGCTGCGCGGCCTCGGTGGCCGCGGTGCCCGAGCGCTGCAGCAGCCGCACGAAGTCCGCGACGGTCAGGGTCTCTCCCCGGCGAGCCGGGTCGATGCTCGCCGACAGCAGCCGCCGGGCGGATTCGTTACCGGAGCCGGCCCACTCCAGGAACGCGTTCCGCGCGGTCTTGCGTCGTTGGGCGAAACCGATGTCGACCAGTTCGAAGACCTGCCGGCGGAAGTTGTCGTCCTGCGGCCACGGGGTGGCTTCCTGACGGTCGACGCGCACCAGCCCGGAGTACACCCGCGGGATCGGCCAGAACACCGTCGGCGACACCATGCCGTAGCGGCGGACGTTGCCGAAGAATCGGATCTTGACGCTGGGCACGCCGTACTCCTTGCCGCCCGGTTCGGCGGCAAGCCGCTCGGCGACCTCGGACTGCACCATGACCATGGCGGTGCGAATGGTCGGAAACTCGGAAAACAGGTGCAGCAGTGCCGGGACGGCGATGTTGTAGGGCAGGTTGGCCACCACGGCGGTCGGCTGCTCGGTCAGGTCCGACGGGTGCAGGGTCAAAACATCGTGGTTGACGACGGTGAGCCGGTGAATCTCGCTGTGCGAGTGCTCGGCGATGGTCTTGGGCAGCCGGGCCGCCAACAATGGATCGATCTCGACCGCCGTCACCGCGGCGCCGCGGTCGAGCAGGGCAAGCGTCAGCGACCCCATGCCCGGGCCGACCTCGAGGACATGGTCGCTCTTGGTGATACCGGACGAGGACACGATCCGGCGCAACGTGTTCGCGTCGTGCACGAAGTTCTGCCCCAAGGCCTTCCGGGGCCGGAAGTCCAGCTCCTTGGCGATGTTCCGGATCTCAGTACGGGTTAGTAGCCGAATTGTCATTGTCACCCTCCGCCGCAAACGGGCCAGGCTCCCCAGCCCTGCCGGACCCGCGTCGCTTCAGCGATCGTCTATCTGTTCGTCCCTGCTTGCCATGTCGGCCCCGTCAGCGTAACGCAGACCACCGTTGGGCTCTCAGGGTTCGGTTCCGACGGGCAAACCGCCGCCGTGCCCGTTTCCGCTGTTGATGGCCCGATTACCGTCGCCATCGCCGTTGGCGACGGCATCTCACCGGACCGCGTTGCCGACCTCGGGTACCGCGGCTCCGGTTCTGGGCGCCACCCGCAGCGCCGCCTCGCGGACCAGGATGACGGCGGCTGTCGGCAACCGGCCGTCGCCCGGCCGCGGCACCGCTGAGGCTCGCGGCAGCAAAAGTGACGTCCTGCCGGCCGGATGCGCCAGAATCCTTAGTTGAATCCCTTAGTTGAATCCGTAGATGCGGCGCGCGGTCGCCGCAGACTCCGCGGCCAGCTGCTCGGCGGGACGTCCCAAGAGGTCAGCAAGCGCGCGCACGGTGTACGGCAGGCAGTACGGCTCGTTGGGCGCTCCACGGAACGGATGCGGGGTGAGGAACGGCGCGTCGGTCTCCACCATGAGCTGTCCGGGCGGAATCAGCGCGGCCGCGGCCCGCAGTTCGTGGGCGTTGCGGAAGCTGACGGTCCCGGACAGGCTCAGGATCCACCCCTGCTCCAGGCAGGTGCGCGCCATCTCCGGGCCCGACGAGAAGCAGTGGAAGATCACGGTGTCCGGGGCGCCCTCGGCGCGCAGCACGTCGAGCACCTCGGTATCGGCGTCGCGGTTGTGGATCATCAGCGGCTTGCCCGAACGTTTGGCCAGATCGATATGCCAGGCGAACGCCTCGCGCTGGGTATCGGGCAGCGCGCAGCCGTCGAGTTTCCCCGGCCAGTACATGTCCATGCCCGTCTCGCCGATGGCGACGACGCGGGGCTGCGCCGCCAGGCGCTCCAACTCCGACCGCGCGCCCTCGGTCAGAGCGTCAGCCCGGGTCGGATGCAGCGCGACCGCCCCGTAAACCCGGTCGTCCCACTCGCTGGCGCCGGCCACCCAGCGCGCTGAGGCGAGGTCATCGGCGATGGTCACCACCGCCTGCACCCCCACCGCTTCGGCGCGGTCGAGGATGGCGCGGACGTCGGCCGCGGTTCGCGCGCCACACACGTCGAGGTGCGTGTGGGCATCGACCAGCGGCGCCAACGGCTGCGGCGGCGGCGGTGCCGGACGCTTACTCACGCCCCACACCATAAGGTGATGTCCGACATGAGCGAGCCCTTCTACCTCACCACTGCGATCGCCTACCCCAACGGCGCACCGCACGTCGGGCATGCCTACGAGTACATCGCCACCGACGCGATCGCCCGATTCAAGCGCCTCGACGGGTTCGACGTCCGCTTCCTCACCGGAACCGACGAGCACGGCCTGAAGATGGCCCAGACCGCCGCCGCCGAGGGCATTGCCACCGCGGAGTTGGCCCGTCGCAACTCCGATGCGTTCCAGCGCCTGCAGGAGATGCTCAACATCTCCTTCGACCGGTTCATCCGCACCACCGACCCGGATCACTACGCGGCCTCGACGGCGATCTGGCAGCGGATGGCCGATAACGGCGACATATATCCAGACAGCTACGCCGGCTGGTACTCGGTGCGTGACGAGCGGTTCTTCACCGAGGCGGAGACCAGAGTCGACGGCGACGGCACCCGGGTGGCGACCGAGACGGGTACCCCGGTCACCTGGACCGAGGAGCAGACGTACTTCTTCCGGCTCTCGGCCTACGCAGAACCCCTGCTCGCGCACTACGCGGCGAACCCCGACTTCATCGCGCCGGAGGTTCGCCGCAACGAGGTGGTCAGTTTCGTCTCCGGCGGGCTTCGCGATCTGTCGATCTCGCGGACGTCGTTCGACTGGGGCGTTCCGGTGCCGGGCGACCCCGCGCATGTGATGTACGTGTGGGTCGACGCACTGACCAACTATCTGACCGGGGCCGGCTTCCCGGACACCGAATCGGCTCTCTACCAACGGTATTGGCCCGCCGATCTGCACATGATCGGCAAGGACATCATCCGGTTCCACACGGTGTACTGGCCTGCGTTCTTGATGTCGGCGGGAATTCCGTTGCCGCGAAGAGTCTTTGCGCACGGATTCCTCTACAACCGGGGCGAGAAGATGAGCAAGTCGATCGGCAATGTCGTCGACCCGGTGGCCCTGGTGGAGAGCTTCGGGGTGGATCAGGTGCGCTACTTCCTGCTGCGCGAGGTGCCGTTCGGCCAGGACGGCAGCTACAGCGAGGACGCCATCATCGGCCGGATCAACACCGACCTGGCCAACGAACTGGGCAACCTGGCGCAGCGGTCATTGTCGATGGTGAACAAGAACCTCGACGGGCAGGTCCCACAGCCGGGTGAGTTCAGCGCTGCGGACGCCGAACTGCTGGAGTTGGCCGACGGACTGTTGCCGCGGGTGCGGGCCGCCTTCGACGAACAGGCGATGCACCAGGGCCTGGAAGCGATCTGGCTGATGCTCGGTGCGGCCAACCGGTACTTCTCCGCCCAGGAGCCCTGGGTGCTGCGCAAGTCGGAGTCGGAGTCCGACCAGGTGCGGTTCCGCACGGTGCTCTACACCACGCTGGAGGCGGTGCGGATCGCCGCGGTGCTGATCCAGCCGGTGATGCCCGATTCGGCGGCCAGGTTGCTCGACCTGCTCGGCCAGCGCGATGACGGCCGCGATTTCGCCGCGCTCGCCACCCGCCTGGCCCCCGGCACGGCGTTGCCCGCCCCGAGTGGAGTGTTCCCCCGCTACGAGCCACCCGCCGACTAGCGGCCGACGGCCATGCGCACCGAGCGACTCGGCGACCTGGGCTCACCCGCCGACGTGCTGAGCGCGGTGGCGGCGGGTGCGCAGGCCGGCGGCCTTGGCCCGCCTGCCGCACTGATCGGTGAATGGTTCGCCTCCCGTGCGGTCATCGCGCCGACGGTCGACGTCCGTCCGGTTGATCCGGCCGAGGTCTTCGACGTCACCCCGGGGGACGGCGGCGGGGCTGTCGGCGGCGGCTGGATCGGCTACCTGTCCTACCCGGACCCGGGGTCCGACGGCGCGCCTCCGCGCATTCCGGAGGCCGCCGGCGGCTGGACCGACTGCGTGCTGCGGCTCGATCGCGACGGCACCTGGTGGTACGAAAGCCTCTCCGGGACAGCGCTTCCCGGCTGGGTCGCCGCGGCGCTGGAGGCCGGGCCGGTGGCCGGCCGATGCGATGTCGCCTGGGAGAAACCCGATGACGAACTGCACCGTGCCGGGGTGCTCGCGTGCCTGGAGGCGATCGGTGCCGGGGAGGTCTATCAGGCGTGTGTCTGCACCCAATTCGCCGGCCCGTACATCGGTTCGCCACTGCACTTCTTCGCCGAGGCGGTGACCCGCACCACGCCTGCACGTGCCGCGTTCCTGGCCGGTGACTGGGGAGCGGTGGCGTCACTGTCGCCGGAGTTGTTTCTGCGCCGCAGCGGCGAACGGGTGAGTTCCAGCCCGATCAAGGGCACCCTGCCACTGCACGCCGATCCGGACGACCTGCGGGCGTCGGGAAAGGACGTCGCGGAGAACATCATGATCGTCGACCTGGTGCGCAACGATCTGGGCCGGGTCGCCCAGACCGGCACCGTCACCGTGCCGGAACTGCTGGCCGTGCGGTCCGCACCCGGGGTGTGGCATCTGGTCTCCACGGTGTCGGCACAGGTGCCGACCGACCTGCCGGCCGCTGACCTGCTCGCCGCGGCGTTCCCGCCGGCGTCGGTGACCGGCACCCCCAAAGACCGCGCGCGGCAATTGCTTTCAGCCTGGGAGCCCAACCGTCGCGGCGTCTACTGCGGCACCATCGGCCTGGCCTCGCCGGTAGCCGGATGTGAGCTCAATGTGGCGATCCGCACCGTGGAGTTCGATCGCGCCGGACGGGCGGTGCTCGGCGTCGGTGGCGGCATCACCGCCGACTCCAACCCCGACGCGGAGTGGCAGGAATGCCTGCACAAGGCCGCCCCCATCGTGGGTGAGCAGGCTCAGGACGGCCCGTTCCCCGACTCCCGCGCCCGCAGCACCGCGTCGTAGAGTTCGCGCCGCGACGGTGCGCCCGGACGCGCCCCGAGGACGGTCGCGCAGGCATCCTTGACCCGCATCCCGCCCTCGGCCAAGGCCTCCACCTCCGCGACCAACGACCCCACGTCGGCCTGCGGTGTCGCCCCGGCCAGGACGACGGTGATCTCGCCCAGCACCCCCTCGGCCGCCCACTCCGCCAACTCCGCCAACGTGCCGCGGCGGATCTCCTCGTGGGTCTTGGTCAGTTCCCGGCACACCACGGCGCGGCGCTTCGCGCCGAGCTGGTCGACGGCGTCGCTGAGGCAGTCCCCGAGGCGTCGCGGCGACTCGAAGAACACCGTCGTGCGGGGCTCGACGCCCAGCGTCGCCAGCCAGCCGCGGCGCGCCGACTGCTTGCGCGGCGCGAATCCCTCGAAGCAGAACCGGTCCGACGGCAGGCCCGAGACGGCCAGCGCCGTGGTCACCGCCGACGGCCCGGGCAGGCAACCGACCGGCAACCCCGCGGCGATGCACGCCGTCACCATCCGGTAGCCGGGGTCGTTGATCAGCGGCATGCCGGCGTCGCTGACCATCAGCACCGTCGCGCCCGCGGCGATCTCGGCGACCAGGCCCGGGACGCGACCCGCCTCGTTCTGGTCGAACACGCTGATCACCCGGCCCCCGATGGCCACGCCCAGCGAGGCGGCCAGGGTGCGCACCCGGCGGGTGTCCTCGGCGGCGACCACGTCGGCGCTCGACAGCGCATCGATCAGGCGCCTCGACGCGTCGGCGGGCTGGCCCAGCGGGGTCGCACCCAACAGCAGACGGCCGGTCGACCCCGGCGGGACCGGCGGGCCGGAGCGCAGCGACTCGGGGTCTGACACCGGCGGGCCGGAGCGCAGCGACTCGGGGTCTGACACCGGCGGGCCGGAGCGCAGCGACTCGGGGTCTGACACCGCCACAGCCTACGATCATCATGATGACCATCACGGCCGATGACCTCGAGGCGGCTGAGTTCGCCACGCGATCCGAGGCCCCCCTCATCAGCCCCGGACCGCTGATCCCGGCCGCCGACTTCGGGCCCACCGACCGGGCGCGGGGCTGGGCGGCAACCGTCGTCGTGGGTGCCCTGGCCGCTCTGACCCGGTTCATGAACCTCGGCTTCCCCACCGACGCCGGCACCCCGATCTTCGACGAGAAGCACTACGCGCCGCAGGCCTGGCAGACGCTGCACAACTTCGGCGTCGAGGACAACCCCGGCTTCGGCCTGGTGGTCCATCCCCCGCTGGGCAAGCACCTGATCGCTCTGGGCGAGGCGGTATTCGGCTACACCGGTCTGGGCTGGCGGCTCACCGCTGCGGTGTTCGGGGTGATCCTGGCCGTGCTGGTGACCCGCATCGCCCGGCGGATCAGCCGCTCGACGGCCATCGGCGCCATCGCCGGTCTGCTCGTCGTCGCCGACGGGGTCAGCTTCGTGGCCAGCCGCACCGCCTTGCTCGACATCTTCATGACCGTGTTCGTGGTGGCAGCCTTCGGCGCGCTGATGGTGGACCGCGACGAGGTCCGGATGCGCATGCAGAACGCCTGGCTCGAAGGTCGCGTCGATGACAATCCTTGGGGTCCGAGGCTCGGCGTCCGGTGGTGGCGGTTCGGCGCCGGGGTCCTGCTCGGCCTGGCGTGTGCGACGAAGTGGTCAGGTCTGTATTACGTGGTGTTCTTCGGACTGATGTCGCTGGGGATGGACGTCGCGGCGCGGCGCGCCTACCGGGTGCAGCGGCCGTGGGCGGGGGTGCTGCGCCGCGACGTCGGACCGGCGGCCTACGTCTTCGGCCTGATTCCGCCGGCGCTGTATCTGCTGTCCTACTCGGCCTGGTTCGCCTCCGAGACGGCAGTCAACCGGTTCGAGGTCGGTCAGTCGATCGGCGAGCGGCAGTGGTGGCAGCCGCCGGACGCCCTTCGATCGCTGTGGCACTACACCTACAACGCGTTCCACTTCCATTCCACGCTGACCAACTCCGCCGGCAACCACCACCCGTGGGAGTCCAAGCCCTGGACGTGGCCGATGTCGCTGCGGCCGGTGCTGTACGCGATCGACAACCAGGACGTGCCCGGCTGCGGCGCGACGTCCTGCGTCAAGGCGGTTCTGCTGGTCGGTACGCCGACGATGTGGTTCCTGGCGGTACCGGTGTTGCTCTATGCCGCCTGGCGGGCGCTGGTCCGCCGCGACTGGCGCTATGGCGTGGTGCTGGTGGGTTATCTGGCCGGCTGGCTGCCGTGGCTGGCCAACATCGACCGGCAGATGTACTTCTTCTACGCGGTGCCGCTGGCGCCGTTCCTGATGATGGCGATCGCCCTGATCCTCGGCGACATCCTCTACCAGCCGACGCGTCCGGAGGGCAGGAGCGGAGCGACTCGGGAGATGGATTCGTCCGAACGGCGGACACTGGGCGTGCTGGTGGTGTGTTTCTATCTCGCCCTGGCGATCACGAATTTCGCCTGGATGTTCCCGGTGCTGACCGGGATCCCGGTGTCCCAGTCGACCTGGAACATGGAGATGTGGCTGCCCAGTTGGCGCTGAGTCGCGCTACTTGCGCGATCCCGCGCCGGACAGCGCGGTCTGCACCGCCGGGGTCACCAGACGCACCACGTCGTCTTCGGAAGCCGAGGCAAGCGGCTCCAGGTTCAGGACATAGCGGGCGGTGGCAACCCCGACCACGTAGGAGGTCGCGAGCGTCACCCGCATCCGGGCGTCGGGCACGCCGAGCACCCCGGCGACGCGGTCGATGATCAACGATTCGAGGAATTCCCGAAGCGATGCAGCGACTTTCGCCGCCCCCACCCCGTCGCGAACCATCAGCGCGATCTGATCGCGAGTCTCGCTCTCGGACAGCATCTTCAGCGTGGTGCGCACCAGTCGCTCGGCGAGGCCTTCGACGCCCGGCGACAGTATCGCGGTGATGGCCGACACCGGATCGAAGGGCAGCTTCAGAACGGCGGCGAACAGTTCGTCACGGTTGTTGAAGTAACGGCGAACCATGTCGGGCGCCACACCGGCCGCCGTCGCCACTCCCTTCATGGTGACGTCCACGTAGCCCTGCCGCGCGTACACCCCCCGGGCGGCATCGAGCACCAGGCGCTTGACGTCATCGGGATTCTTCGGCAGTTCAGTGGCCATATCGACCATTGTTCCGCATCCGATCGGATGCGGCGGCAACGTCACAGCGGATCGCGCGCCGCCGGGCAGGACATGCATCTGGGCCCACCGCGCCCGGTACCCAACTCCGTCGCCGCGATGGGCAGCACCTCGATTCCGGCGTCGACAAGCCGGTCGTTGGTCTCGGTGTTGCGCTCGTACCCCACCACCACACCAGGCGCCAGCGCCAGGGTGTTGTTGCCGTCGTCCCACTGCTCGCGCTCGGCGGTGATCGGATCCAGGCCGGTGTCGATGACGCGCAGACAGTCGATCCCCATCGCGGCCGCGGCGGCGGTGACGAACGACTGCTCATCGAATATCCGCACCCCGCCGAGCCGTCGGGTCATCGTGAACGCCGACAGTGTGTGCCGCACCGCCGGGTACATCACCACGGCGTCCACGTCGACCATGGTGCACACGGTGTCCAGGTGCATGGTCGCCCGCTCCTGAGCGATCGGCACGGCCAGAACGGTGTGCACCAGATCGTCGTCGAACAGGCTGCGCGCCAGCGCCTCCGCACCGGCGGCGGTGGTGCGCTCCCCCACACCGACGGCCACCACGCCGGGGGCCAGCAACAGCACGTCACCGCCCTCCACCGGCGCGGTGTGCGACTCGTAGGCCCTTCGCACGCCGAGGAATCGCGGATGGTGGGCGTAAATCAGGTCGGTCAGCGAGGTCTCGCGACTGCGGGCAGGCAGTGCCAGCGAGGTGATCGCGAACCGCGGACCGATCCAGAACGACGAGTCGCGGGTGAACATCAGGTTGGGCAGCGGGGCGACGACGAAATCCCCGCCGTGGTGCATCCGGCGCACCAGGGACGTCTCGGCCGCGCTGTCGACTGCGGCGCCGAATTCGGTGAACGTCATCCCGGCCATCAGGACGTGCGCCAGCGCGGCCGGTTCCAACGTCCGCAGGTAGGCCGAAAGCTCTTGGGCCAGATGAGTTCCCAGCCGCCGGCTGTCCACGGCCGCGGCGATGCCCTGAATGCGGGCCGCGCCGCTGACCAGCGCCTCGATGAGCAGATCGGCCAGCAACAGCACCTCGACGCCGCGAGAACGAAGCAGTGCGGCGAACGCGTCATGCTCCTCCTGGGCGCGCGCCACCCAGGGCAGCCCGTCGAACAGCAGGGCATCGTTGTTGCGCGGCGTCAGCCGCGTCAGTTCGGCGCCGGGGCGGTGCAGGATCACGGTGCGCAACGTCCCGACTTCCGAGTCGACGCCTAAACGGGTGCCTGCCACGACTAGACCGTATCGCCCGGCGCGCCGGGCGCGGGCCTATCGAACGCATGTGCGATATCGTGGGCGGGTGTCCATGGTGGTTCAGGAGTCGCTGTTCGATCACAGCGACCGGCGCGACCTGGGGTCCGGCGCCTGGATCGAGACCCGCTCCGGCTGGCTGAACGCGGCTGATTCGGTCTTCGACGAGTTGGCCTCCGCCGTCGCCTGGCGCGCCGAACGGCGTCGCATGTACGACCGGGTGCTCGACGTTCCACGGCTGGTCAGCTTCTGTGATCTGACCACCGAACCGGCGCCGCACCCGGCGGTGTCCCGACTGCGGCGCCGACTGAACGACATCTACGCCGGCGAACTCGGGGAGCCCTTCACCAGCGCCGGCTTCTGCCTGTACCGGGACGGCTCGGACAGCGTGGCCTGGCACGGCGACACGATCGGACTCCCTCGCTCCTCCTCCGCCTCGTCCCTCGGCGGCATCGTCGACTCGGGGGCAGGCCGCAGTCGCACCGAGGACACCATGGTGGCGATCGTCAGCCTGGGCGCCACCCGGATGTTCGCCATGCGGCCCCGCGGCGGGGGCGCGTCGCTGCGGCTGCCGCAGGCCCACGGCGACCTGCTGGTGATGGGCGGCTCCTGCCAGCGGACCTGGGAACACGCGGTGCCCAAGACAAGCACCCCGGTGGGGCCGAGGATAAGCATCCAGTTCCGCCCGCGCAACGTGCGTTAGCTGCGCCGAGAATGCGCGCAGATCACGCCTTCGGCCGAAACGGCGATCGGTGCGCGGTTTCGATGCCGACCGCTACTTGCGGATGGCGTTCACACCCGCGATCAGCAGATCACGGGCCCGCTGGACGTTGACCGGAGCCGTCGGCTTACCCGGCAGCACAAGAGGATTCGCGGACACGATCACCTGGTAATTGCCGAAGTGCGCCGAGTAGTTGAAGACCTCACCGGTGCGCGGCTTCCCGTTGGCCGTCGTCTGCACCACCCGGTGGACGCCGATGGTGGTCGTGCCGTCGATCTTGGGCACCTCCACCGCTTCGACGGTTCCGCGGACCATTCCACCGTCGAAGGCGACCTTGCGGCAGTCCTTACCGGGTTCGGAGACCGGGACAGGCCCGTTGGTCTGCACCGCGATGACGATGAAGCGGTTGCCCTCGCCTTCCGCGGACACCGCGGACATGTTGCCCTCGGTGCCTGGGGGCACCAATTGCCCGGACGCGAACGGCGCGCAGTTCGCGGGCTGGAACGTCAACCCCTCGGGCAGTTTCTGGCCGGCGAGGAACTTGGGGTCGATGCCGGTGGGGGGAATCTCGCTGACGACGAACTGCCTGCCAAAGCTCGACTTCAAGTCGGCGACCTTGGCGATGTCGGCGGTCGGGCCGGCTTTGGACTGGCAACCGGCCACAGCGGCACACGCCATCACGGTCGCCATCGTGCGGATCAGCATCGCCGCCAATCTACCGGCCAACCGCTCAGTGCCGGCGCAGCGCCACCGGACCGCGGCGCCGCATCAGCGGTTGAGCCGCCAGATGTCGGCCGACATCACCGTGGCGAAGGTGCACCACAGCGGGTACGGCGCCAGCGCGGCACCGAACTTGACGTCGGCGTCCCCGGCACGGCGGGCCAGGTCGGCACTGCTGGCCGCCAGTACCGCCGCCGCCGCCACCGACGGACCGAGTCGACGCTTGGCGAAGAACACCCAACTCCAACCGGCGTTGAGAGCGAGGTTGGCGCCCAGCGCAGCGATGTAGGCACGGGCCTTCGCACTCTGGCCGTCGGCGCGGAACCGGTCGATCGTCGCCGCGGAGGTGGCGGCGATGTCGACGTACAGGGCGGTCCAGGCGATCGGGAAGACGACGTTCGGTGGCACGTAGCCCGGCTTGCGGATTTTCGTGTACCAACCCTCAACGCCTTCTCGGCTCGACACGCTTCCCACGACAGCCGCCGCAGCGGTCGCCAACCCCGTTCCGATCAGTGCCTTGCGCATCGCCCCAACCTACCGGCTCGGGCGGCGATCCGTACCGGCTCAGCCGATGGAGGCCCGCACGACCTGTCTTGTCATGGAACGGATTTCGTCGGCCAACCCAGGATCGATCCGGAGTCGGTCGTTGGCCGGCACCTCGAAGGCCGTGATCACCACACCCGGCTCTTCGCGTTCCCACTCGGCCCCGTAGCGGTCCAGAATGCTGCGCATCGGGGCGTTCTCCGCCAGCAATCTGGCGGTGAATCGCTGTACCCCGCCGACCCGGGCGGCGATGGTCAGCGCGTCCATCAGGAAGCCGCCGATGCCGCGGCCCTGGTACTCATCGGCCACGATGAACGCGATCTCGGCCACGGCCGGGTCATCGACGTCACGGACGAAACGCACGTCGGCGACCACCGGCCCGTCCATACCGTCGACGAGGACCCACACGAAGTGGTCGAGGTAGTCCACCTGGAAGAGGTAGCTCATCAAAGCGGGACTCGGGGCGCGGGTGGACATGAAGCGGCGGTAGAGGGTCTCGGTGGAGAACTCGACCGTCGGGTGGTTGGACCGCTCGCTGTCGCCGGGCAGCACCGGTCGCAACAGCAGTTCGGTGTCGTCTTTGAACTGCACCGGGATGGGGGTGATGAACGCCGCGAGCCGCTGCCGCAGGGTGCGCAGCAGACGTTCACTGACGCCGGGCAGGTCGGCCATGACCGCGAAGGCCTTCTCGTCGCCGATGTATCCCGACAGCGGTTCGGCGGCGGTGACGGTTGCGCTGCGCGGCTTGTCGCGCAGCAGTGCGATCTCACCGACGATGGCCCCGGCGGGAACCTCGCCGAGCACCACCACTCCGTCGTCGCCGGTATGGCTCACCTCTGCCCGGCCGGCCTCGATCAGGATGAAGGAGACCGCGCGCTCCCCCTGTCGCATCAAGACCTGCCCGGGATCGGCCCGCAACGGCCGGAGCCGCTCGGCGAGCGCCACCAGCTGATCGGCCGGACAACCCTTGAACAGCTCCATCTGGGCCAGACCCTCGGCGCGCAGCGTCAGCAACTCGGGGCTGTCCCCCAAGGCGGCGGCGAGCGCATGCTGGTCGTGCAGGGCGTCATGGCCCGGCCTGGCGGTCATCCGTCCGATCCTAGTAAGCCAGCAGGTTGACGACGCCCCCGAACACCGCGGGCAGTGCACTGGCGGCGGGCACGACGGCCGCCCGCACCGGCGGCATACCGCTGGCGTGCAAGAGCCCGGCCGTCAGCATCCGGTAGCGCCGCGACATCGCCCGCCACTGACGGTCGTAGTCCTGTGGGGCGTCGGCCAGGACAGCTTTGACTGCCAGTTCGGCGCCGCCGAAGGCAATGCCAAGACCCTCTCCGGTGAGCGCATCGACGTAACCGGCGGCGTCACCGACGAGCATGACCCGGCCGGCCGCACGGCTGCGGACGCGCTGCCGCAGCGGTCCGGCCGCACGCTCCTTGCCGTGCGTCGCCCCGTCGAGTTGCCTTGCCAAAGCGGGGAATTCGAGAAGGTGGTCGCCGAATTTGCCCTGCCGGGAAGTCAGAATCGCCACACCCACGCAGTCGTCGGCCACTGGCGTCACATAGGCCTCGGTGTCGTGCGCCCAGTACACCTGCACGGTGTCGCTCCAGGGGGCGATCTGATAGTGCCGCCGGATACCCCAGCGACGCCGGCCCCGGGACGGCTTGTCGAGGCCCAGCGAGCGACGGATCGGCGAGTGCAGACCGTCCGCCGCGGCGAGGTAGCGCCCCTGCAGGTCAGCGCACCGAACCGAGGTCGCGTCCTGGGTCACTTCGCCGATGTCGGCGTGGATCATCTGCACCCCCGCCGCGACGGCGGTGTCGTGCAGGGCGTCGGACAGTGTGGTTCGTCGGACCCCGAGTCCGCTGCCGGACCGGAAGTGCGCCTCCACGCGGCGGGTGTCGTCCAGGTAGGTGATCCCCCGGAACTCCTTGCCGCGCAACGGGACGCCGATCGCCTCGAGTTGACGGACGGTGTGCGGCATGAGTCCTTCGCCACAGGCCTTGTCGATCGGACCGCGACGACGGTCGATCACCACCGTCTCCAGTCCTGCGCGCGCGCCGTGGATGGCGGTGGCCAGACCGGCGGGCCCGCCGCCCGCGACGATGAGGTCGATCATGACAACCTCGCCAAAGCGGCGTTCTCGGTGGAGATTCGCGCGCTCAGGAGCGCGGCGTTGAACACCGTGAAGACCAGGGCGGTGATCCAGGCGGTGTGCACCAACGGCAGGGCGATGCCCTCGGCGATCACCGCGACGTAGTTGGGGTGCGGAATCAGCCGGTAGGGACCGCCGGTGACCCGTGGTGCATCCGGGATGACGACGACGCGGGTGTTCCACTGCCGCCCCAACGTGGTGATGCACCACCAGCGCAAGGCCTGGGCGGCGATCACGACGGCCAGCATCGGCCAGCCCAGCCAGGGCAGGAAGGGCCGGTGCAGCAGATACACCTCGGCCAGGCAGCCCACCAGCAGACCGGTGTGCAGGGCGACCATCGCCGGATAGTGACCGGCGCCGAACTCGACCCCACCCTGGGTGCGACTCCAGCGCAGATTCCGTTGCGAGACAACGAGTTCCGCGACCCGTTCAACGGCCACGGCAGCGATCAGAAGAACGTACCAACTCATGTTCGGATCTCGATCGTCACGGCCACTGCATCAGAACGAGTTCCGAGCAGAACCCGGGACCCATCGCCATCAGGATCCCCGGCCCGGACGCTGGGCGCTTGGCGATGGTGTCGCGCAGGACGTGCAGCACCGAGGAGGACGACATGTTGCCGACTTCGGCGAGCGAACGCCAGGTCAGATCGAGCGCGTCGGACGGTAGGTCGAGGCTGTCGATGATGGCCTCGATGACCTTCGGCCCGCCCGGATGGCTCACCCAGGTGCCGATGTCGTCGATGGACAGGTCGTGGGCACCGAGGAAGCCGGTGACGTCGTCACGCAGGTACCTGCTCACCACCTCAGGCACGTCGGGTGACAGCACCAACTTCAACCCGGAGGCGCCTACATCCCAGCCCATGGTGCGCAACGAGTCCGGATAGAGGTGGCTGCGGGTGTCGATTACCGCCGGGCCGGCGGCGCGGACCTTCTCCGCCCGGCGCTCGCCCACGGCGACCACGGCACCGGCCCCGTCACCGAACAGCGCGCTGCCGACCAGCCCGGCGACTTCGGCCTCCAGCGCCGGGAAGGTCAGCGAGCACAGTTCGACCGACACCAGCGCCGCGACACCGTCCGGGTCGCCGCGCAGATAGTCGTGCAGGCGTGCCACCCCGGCCGCGCCGGCCACGCAGCCCAGGCCGAACATCGGGATCCGGCGCACATCCGGGCGTAGGCCCACCCGGCTGGCGATCCGAGCCTCAACGGAGGGCACCACGATGCCAGTGACCGTCGTCGACATGATCAGGTCGACCTCGTCGGGCCGAACACCGGCTTCGTCGAGTGCGGCGGCGAGAGCCTCGGTACCCAGGTTGACGGCGTTCTCGATGAAGATCTGGTTGGCCTCACCGAAGTCGTTCAGATCGGGGTAGGCCTCCAGCGGCAGAACCAGATGGCGATGTTCGACCTTGGCCGATCGGTGCAGGCTGCTCAGGATCTCGCCGCAGCCCGCGAAAGCCGGGGCGGCGAGGAACGCTTCGGTGATCTCCGCCTGGCTGTAGCGGTGCGCCGGCAGCGCACCCTGAACCCCTGCGATCCGGCTGGTGTGCGCGCGGGCCGCTGCCGGCCCTTTGCTTGTCATTCACTCAGTATGACGCGAGACGCCCGTCTCACTGATACCGAACTTCCGGTGCAGCGCCCGCAGTGGCTTGGGCGCCCACCAGTTCCACTTACCGGCCACATGCATGAAAGCGGGCACCAGAACCAGCCGGACCAAAGTGGCGTCCATCAGCACCGCAAGCGTCAGACCCAAGCCGAAAAGCCGCATCAACGCGACCTTGGCCGCGATCAGCGCAGAGAAGGTGATCGCCATGATCACAGCCGCTGCGGTGATCACCCGACCGGTTCGTGCCAGCCCCAGCGCCACACTTTCGTCATTATCGGCGGCAGTTTGCTGTGACGCGAGCCAGAACTCCCGGATACGTGAGACGAGGAACACCTCGTAATCCATCGAAAGCCCGAACGCCACGCAGAACAGCAGCACCGGCATGTTGGCCACCAGGGTCCCGGTGGGCGTGGTGCCGAGCGCACCCAGATGGCCCTCCTGGAAGATCCACACCGTTGCTCCGAACGCGGCCGACAGCGACAGCATGTTGAGGATCAGGGCCTTCACCGGCAGGACCACGCTGCCGGTGAGCAGGAACAGCAGCACCAACATGATGACGGCGATCAGCCCCAGCACCAGCGGAAGTCGCGAAGTGATGGCGTGCACGCTGTCGCGGTTGGTCTGGGCCAGCCCGCCGAACTCCACCGCGCGCCCACCCGGGCCGGGCACCGCGTGCATCCGGGTCAGTTGGTCCTCGGAATCCTGGGAGAACAGCGGCAGCGACGTCCCGACGGTCAGCAGAGTCCTTCCGGATGCCTCGCCGGTGGGGGCCAGCGGCGGACCGGTCAGCCGGCCGCCCACATAGGTGCCCGAGGGCGCCGAGACCGAGTCCACCTCGGCAACCGTGGACAGTTCGGCGGCGTACCGGTCCACCTCGGCACGGTCCAGGCCGCCTGCGTCGGGAATGACGATCGGCACTTCGGAGTCGGCGTCGATCGCGAAATCCGACCGCAGAAGGTCTCCGACCTGGTGCGCTGACGCCGACTTGGGCAGCACCCGGTCATCCGGGAAACCCGGTCTGACCCCGAAGAAAGGTGCGCCGAGGAACGCCAGCAGAGCCACCGTCGCCACCCCGATCGGAACCGCCCGGCGCATCACGAATTTTGTTGAGCGATACCAGAACTGCTGGTCCACCGGGAGTGGTTGCGGCTCCGGCCGGCCCAGCAGCCGACGGAACGCCTTCCGGACGTCGAGGGCGTCGAGGCGGTCGCCGAGCAGCATGATTGCCGCCGGTGTGACGACGACGGCAGACAGCGCCGCGAAGGCGACGGTGGCGACGCCGGCGTAGGCGAAGGACCGCAGGAAGTTCATCGGGAACAGCACCATCACCGCCATCGACAGCGCGACGGTGACCGCCGAGAACAGCACCGTGCGTCCGGCGGTCACCATCGTCGTGGCTACCGCCTGCACGCGGTCGGCACCGCCGGCCAGTTCGTCGCGGTAGCGGCTGATCATCAGCAGGGTGTAGTCGATGGCCAGGGCCAATCCCATCGCGGTGGTGAGGTTCAGCGCGAAAATCGACACGTCGGTGAAGAAGGTGACGGCGCGCAGCACGGCCAGCGACCCGAGGATCGCCATCACCCCGACCGCCAGGGGCAGGACCGCGGCGAACAGCCCGCCGAACACCCAGATCAGCACCAGGAAGCTCAAGGGGACGACGATCGCCTCCAGCACGAGCAGGTCCTGTTTGGACTGTTCGGTGACCTGGAGGTTGACCATGGCGGTACCGCCGGCGAGCACGGAGACGCCGTCCCGGTCGCCGACGACAGCGTCGCTGAGTTCCTTGGTGTAGCGCTGCTGTTCGGCCTCGGCGCCGACGATGCCGGTGACGATGAGGCCGGACTTCCTGTCCGCGCTGAGCAGCGCGGCGGCCGCCGGTGGCGCGGCTGTCCAGGCCGACTTCACAGCGGCGACGTGGCCGGACCGGGTAAGGGTGTCGATGACAGAGGTGGCCGCCGCCCGGGCCTTCGGGCTGTCGTAGCCGTCGGATGCCGAGACCACGATCACCAGGGGGACATCACCCTGCCCGAACGTGTCGGTGAGTGTCCGGGCCACCCGCGAGGACTCGGCGGTGGGGTCCTGAAACCCGCTGGGGGACAGTTTGTCGGCGACCGGGACACCGAATGCGCCGATCAGTAATGCCAGTAGAGCCGCGGCGACGATGACGCGTCGTGGTGACTCGACGGCCAGTCGGGCAATGCGGTTCAGCATTGTCTGTCCTCAACTTTCGCCCGTGTGGGTCCACGCTAGTCGGTGGCCTGCCCGGCCGCCGCACGTCCGCTCAACCATGCCCCGTGCACCGTGGAGTGCAGTTCCGGATGCGCGGCTTCGCCGGCCAGCCACAAACGGCCGTCGACCGGCTTCCCCAATGCCCTCCGGTCCGTGGGACCCGAGCCGACCGCCGTGAACGAGTATGAGCCCCTGCTGAATTCGTCGGCCCACCATCCCGATGCCTGCGCCGCTACCGGTGGCCGGAATCTGCCCGGGTAGACAGCGGACAGCACCTCGGTGGCGAGTGCCGTCTGCTGATCGGCCGTCATGCCCTCAATGGCCGCGGCCGCCGCGCCACCGTTGATGGCCATCAAGGCGGGCTTGCCGGCGATCCGGTTGAGGTTGTACCACCCGCTCAACGGCTGCCCGGGCCGGCCGACGATCTGGATCTGGTCGACGTCGTCCCAGAAGGCGGTGTCGAACCGCAGCAGGAGTTTCTCGAACCGACCGAAGCCGATCGCGTCGATCGCCCGCCGGTGCGACTCGGGCAGCGGCGGGTCGAATGCCATTGCGCCGCTCTTCAACACACCGAGCGGGACGGTGACGATGACCTTGGCTGCGCGCCACTGCCCGTCGGCCGTGTCCACCACCACATGATCGGCGGCACGCAGCGAGATGCTGAGCACCGGGGTGCGCAGCCGAACCGGCAGTCCCTCGGCAAGGTGCTGGGTGAGCTGGCCGTACCCGCCCGGGATGACACGTTGCGCGCCGGGAAACGAATCGTCCTCGTCGAGTGCGCGCAACGCCAGATCATCGAGGACGGCGCCGTAGTCCCCGGCGTAGTCGGTCAACGCCGCGGCCACTGCGGGTTCCCGGGAGACCGGCTGCAACCGGTCGGGCAGGTCGTCGATCGCGGCGCGCAGCGAACGCCGTCCGGCGCGGCCGTCGGCGACGCCCTCCAGGTGGCCGATCACCTCAGCTGAGCGCGCCTCGACCCGGTCGCCGTCGAGACGGGTTCCGTTGCCCGAGTAGTAGACCGCCGAACCGGCCCCGTCGAAGGACCCGACGTCGAAGACTGTGGTCGCAATTCCCAGCCGCTTGACCTCGTCGTAGACCGGGTTGCCCTCGGTGCCGTGAATCCACGAGGCGCCGAGATCCACCGGCAGATCGGCCCACTCGCTCGACGTCCAGATCCGGCCGCCGATCCGGTCACGGGCCTCCAGCACCACGCAACTGCGACCGGCCGCCGTGATCGCGCCGGCCGCGGCCAATCCGGCGATGCCGGCACCGATCACCGCGACGTCGACCTCGCGTTCCGCCGCCACAGAAGCCGGCCTCCCGGTGTCCTCGGCGCAGGCGGCAAGCGCCCCGGCGAGCGTCAGTGCCCCGGCGAGCACCTCGCGCCGGGGCACCGCGCGGCCTGCTGTCGATGTGTTCACGACGTTCACCCTCCAGTTACCCGAACCGCAGGTGAGGACCCCGCGCCGGTGCCATACTCGCAGCAAAACCGGCGGGCCTGGACACAACGGGGAGTACCTATGAGCGAAGTCATCGACATGTCGGCCGCGGCGGGGGGCAGCAGCGGAGGTGACGACGACGTCCGTACCGGGATGACTGCGACCTCGCTGCGCCAAGCCATCGAGGACCACCTGCGCTATACCCTGGGACGGCCGTTCCAGCTGCTGCAACCGCAGCACTACTACCACGCACTGTCCTTGGCGGTGCGCGACCGCATGCAGAAGCGGTGGACCGACACCACCCAGACGTATCTGGACTTGTCCCGCAAGGTCGCGGTGTATCTCTCCGCGGAATTCCTGCTCGGACCGCACCTGGGCAACAACCTGCTCAACCTGGGGCTGGAGGAGGAAGCGCGGGCGGCGCTGGCGGCTTTGGGGCAGGACTACGACGCCGTGCTGGACTGCGAGGAGGAGCCGGGCCTGGGCAACGGCGGGCTCGGCCGGCTGGCGGCCTGCTACCTGGAGTCACTGGCCACGCTGGAGCGGCCGGCGATCGGCTACGGCATCCGCTACGAGTTCGGCATCTTCGACCAGGAGATCCACGACGGCTGGCAGGTGGAGCGCACCGACAACTGGCTGACGCCCGGTAACCCCTGGGAAATCGCCAAGCCGGAACTGAACTACAAGGTCGGCTGGGGCGGCCACACCGAGCGCTACACCGATGCCAGCGGTGAGCCGCAGATGCGCTGGGCGCCCGAGCGGATCGTCAAGGGCGTCTACTACGGCACCCCGATCCAGGGCTACGGCGTGAACACCTGCAACACCTTGACGCTGTGGAGCGCCAACGCGGTCAATGCCTTGGCCCTGGACGCCTTCAACGCCGGCGATTACTACAAAGCGGTGGAAGACCAGGTGGTCTCCGAGAACGTCACCAAGGTGCTGTATCCCAATGACGAGCCCGAGGTCGGCAAGCAACTGCGGTTGTTGCAGCAGTACTTCTTCGTATCGTGCTCGCTGCAGGACATCCTGCACCTCCTCGAGGAGTTCGCCGGCCTCACCGCCCACGAGCTACCCAACCGAGTTGCCGTGCAGCTCAACGACACCCACCCCTCGATCGCCGTCGCGGAATTGATGCGGCTGCTGATCGACGATCGCGACTTCTCCTGGGACGAGGCGTGGCGGATCACCCAGGCGACGCTGTCCTACACCAACCACACCCTGCTGCCCGAGGCGCTGGAGACCTGGCCGCTGAAGATGTTCGAGCGGTTCCTGCCGCGGCATCTGGAGATCATCTACGAGATCAACAGCCGCTTCCTCGACGAGGTGCGCGCCCGCTTCCCCGGCGATGAGGACCGGGTGCGGCGGATGTCACTCATCGGCGAGGACGGAAACCGCAGCATCCGGATGGCCTACCTGGCCACCGTCGGCAGTCATGCCGTCAACGGTGTCGCGGCGATGCACTCGGAACTGGTGAAGACCACCATTCTCAAGGACTTCTACGAGATGTGGCCGGAACGGTTCAGCAACAAGACAAATGGGGTGACGCCGCGTCGTTTCGTCGGCCTGGCCAACCCCGGTCTGCGCACGCTGCTCGACGAGACCATCGGCGACGGATGGATGGTGGATCTGCAGAAGCTGCGCGGCCTGGAACGGTACGCCGACGATCCGTCCTTCCAGCAGCGCTGGCTGGCGGTCAAGCGCGGGAACAAGGCCCGGCTGTCCAACCTCGTCTCGGCCAGGACCGGCATCGAACTCGACCCGGACTGGATGTTCGACGTCCAGGTCAAGCGCATCCACGAGTACAAGCGCCAGCACCTCAACGTGCTGCACATCATCACTCTCTACAACCGCCTCAAGGCCAACCCGAACCTCGACATCGCCCCGCGCGCATTCGTCTTCGGCGGCAAGGCGGCACCCGGCTATTTCATCGCCAAGCTCATCATCAAGCTCATCAACTCGGTCGGCGAGGTTGTCAACAACGACCCCGCCGTCAACCAACGCCTGAAGGTCGCGTTCTTCCCGAACTTCAATGTGCAAAGCGGCCAATTGATCTACCCGGCCGCCGACCTGTCGGAGCAGATCTCCACCGCCGGCAAGGAGGCGTCGGGCACCGGGAACATGAAGTTCATGATGAACGGCGCCCTGACCATCGGCACTCTCGACGGCGCGAACGTCGAGATGCGCGAGGAGGCCGGCGCGGAGAATTTCTTCCTGTTCGGCCTCACCGTCGACGAGGTGCACGATCTGCTGGCCAAGGGTTATCACCCCCGCGAATACGTCGCCGCCAACCCCGAACTCGCCGCCGCGATCGCGGCGATCAGAGAGGGCCGGTTCTCCCACGGCGACACTGACGTGTTCGCCCCACTGGTGTCCAACCTCGTCGACCATGACCCGTTCCTGGTGCTGGCCGACTATGCCGACTACATCCGTTGTCAGCAGGAGGTCGACCGCACCTGGCACGAGCCGAGCACCTGGGCGCGCATGGCGATTCTGAACAGCGCGCGCAGTGGAAAGTTCTCGTCCGACCGTCCCATCGCCGAATACTGCGATGAGATCTGGAACGTCCAACCCGTAACGATCAAGGGGTGAAGTAGAGATGACACATACCGCCGAGCCGACGTGGCGCGCAGGTTCACACGGAGAGCTCACCGATGACGCGATCAACAAGATCGACGCCTGGTTTCGCGCAGCGAACTACCTTTCGGTGGGACAGATCTATCTGCTTGACAACCCCCTGCTGCGCAGACCGCTGACCCGGGATGACGTCAAGCCCCGATTGCTCGGGCACTGGGGCACCACCCCCGGCCTGAACTTCCTCTACGCCCATCTCAATCGGGCGATCAAAGACCGCAGCCAGTCGACCATCTACATCACCGGGCCGGGCCACGGCGGCCCCGGACTGGTGGCGAGCGCCTATCTGGACGGCACCTACACCGAGTACTACCCGGACATCACCCAGGACGCCGAGGGTGTCCGCAGGCTGTTCCGCCAGTTCTCCTTCCCGGGCGGCATCCCGTCACACGTGGCACCGGAGACGCCGGGTTCCATCCACGAGGGCGGCGAGTTGGGCTATGCGCTCTCCCATGCCTACGGCGCGGCGTTCGACAACCCCGACCTGCTCGTCGCGGCCGTGGTCGGCGACGGCGAGGCCGAGACCGGTGCGCTGGCCACCAGTTGGCACTCCAACAAGTTCATGCATCCCGTCAAAGACGGCGTGGTGCTGCCGATCCTGCACCTCAATGGCTACAAGATCGCCAATCCGACTGTGCTGGACCGGATCCCGCAGGATGAGCTGCGCAGCCTGATGGTCGGCTACGGCCACAACCCGTACTTCTTCGACGTGAAGGAGGACGACGATCACGCCGACGCCCACCGCCGGTTCGCCAGGCTTCTCGACGACGCCCTCGACGAGATCGCGGCGATCAAGGCCCGCGCCGCCGGCGGCGACGAATCCCGCCCGCGCTGGCCGATGATCATCTTCCGTCATCCCAAGGGCTGGACCGGACCGGCCTACATCGACGGCAAGAAGACCACCGGATCCTGGCGCGCGCATCAGGTCCCGCTGGCCAGCGCCCGGGACACCCCCGAGCACCTGCAGGTACTCGCCGATTGGCTGGGTTCCTATCGGCCCGATGAACTGTTCGACGAGAGCGGAAAGTTGCACGACTGGATCGCCGAACTGGCGCCTGCCGGCCCGTTACGGATGAGCGACAACCCGCACACCAACGGCGGTCTGCTGCTGAAGGATCTGCGGCTGCCCGATTTCCGGGATTACGGCGTGGAGGTGCCCGCACCCGGCGGGTCGTTCGCCGAGGCGACTCGCGTGCTCGGCGAGTGGCTGACCGACGTGATCCGGCTCAACCCGGACAACTTCCGCATCTTCGGGCCCGACGAGACAGCCTCCAATCGGCTGCAGTCGGTGTTCGAGGTGACCGACAAGCAATGGAACGCCGAATTCTTCGGCCCCGAAGTCGACGACCACCTGGCCCGCATGGGGCGGGTGGTGGAAATGCTCTCCGAGCATCAGATGCAGGGCTGGCTGGAGGGCTACCTGCTCACCGGCCGACACGGACTGTTCAACTGCTACGAGGCGTTCATCCACATCATCGACTCGATGTTCAACCAGCACGCCAAGTGGCTGAAGGTCACCAACCACATTCCGTGGCGGCGGCCCATCGCGAGCCTGAATTACCTTCTCTCCAGCCATGTCTGGCGTCAGGACCACAACGGCTTCAGCCACCAGGATCCCGGCTTCATCGACCACGTGGTCAACAAGAGCGCCGAAGTGGTGCGCGTGTACCTGCCGCCGGACGCCAACACCCTGCTGTCGACCTACGATCACTGCCTGCGCTCACGCCAGTACGTCAACGTCGTCGTCGCGGGCAAGCAGCCGCATCCGAACTTCCTCACCATGGATGAGGCGGTCGCGCACTGCACCCGGGGCCTGGGCATCTGGGAGTGGGCCGGCACCGAGAAGCACGGCGAGGCCCCCGACGTAGTGCTCGCCGCCGCCGGGGACGTGCCGACACTGGAGGCGCTAGCCGCCGCCGATCTTCTGCGTCAGCACATCCCGGAACTGAAGGTCCGGTTCGTCAACGTCGTCGACCTCACCCGACTGCAAGACGAGAGCGAGCATCCGCACGGGCTGTCCAACCGCGAGTTCGACATGGTCTTCACCGAGGACAAGCCGGTGATCTTCGCCTACCACGGCTACCCGTGGCTGATCCACCGACTGGTCTACCGCCGCTCCAACGATGCCCGCATCCACGTGCGCGGCTACAAGGAGGAAGGCACCACCACCACGCCGTTCGACATGGTGATGCTCAACGACCTGGACCGCTATCACCTGGTGATCGACACCATCGACCGGGTGCCCGGCCTCGGCTCGCGCTACGCAGTGCTGCGTCAGCAGATGCAGGACAAGCGCATCGAGGCCCGGGAGTACACCCGCGAATACGGCGACGACATCCCCGAGGTGCGAGATTGGGTGTGGCCCGGCGCCCGCGACGTCGCAGGTGGGGCGTCGGTGGCGGCCACGCTGGCCACCGGCGGAGACAACGAGTAATTCCGCCGGAGGCGGGCGAGTAGCGCGCCAAGTGGTGGCGGGGCTGATCCACCCTTAAGATCCTGTTACCGCTGCAGAAGACAGCCGGCCTGGATCCGAGGTGGACATGGGACTGCGCAAGGTCGAGTCGGAGTCGGTCGCCGCACCGGTCCCCGCGGGAATCGCCGATCCCACCCCGGAACTGCAGTTCCGGACCATCCACGGCTACCGGCGGGCGTTCCGGATCGCCGGTTCGGGTCCGGCGATTCTGCTGATCCACGGGATCGGGGACAACTCCATGGCGTGGGCGCCGGTGCACAGTCGGCTGGCCCGCCGATTCACTGTCATCGCCCCGGATCTGCTTGGACACGGACAGTCCGACAAGCCGCGGGCGGACTATTCGGTGGCGGCCTACGCCAACGGGATGCGTGATCTGCTCAGCGTCCTGGACATCGACCAGGTGACGGTCGTCGGGCATTCCCTCGGTGGCGGCGTCGCGATGCAGTTCGCCTACCAGTTTCCCCAGATGGTCGAGCGGCTGATCCTCGTCGGCGCCGGCGGGGTGACCAAGGACGTCAACATCGCACTGCGGTTCGCCTCGCTGCCCGGCGGTGCGGAGGCGCTCGGGTTGCTGCGGCTTCCGCTGGTGCTGCCCGCCCTTCAACTCGCCGGCCAGGTACTCGGAACGGTGATCGGCTCGACGGGCATCGGCCGCGACATCCCCAACGCACTGCGCATTCTGACTGACCTGCCCGAGCCGACGGCGTCGGCCGCCTTCACCCGCACCCTGCGTGCCGTCGTGGACTGGCGTGGACAGGTGGTGACCATGCTGGACCGATGTTATTTGACGGAATCCGTTCCCGTGCAACTCGTTTGGGGCGAACAAGACGCCGTCATCCCCGTCAGTCACGCGCATATGGCGCATGCCGCGATGCCCGGATCGCGATTGGAGATCTTCCCCGACTCCGGGCACTTCCCGTTCCACCACCACCCCGACCGGTTCGTCGATCTCGTCGGGCACTTCATCGACACCACCCCACCCGCCCAGCACGACCAGGACGTGCTCCGCGATCTGCTGCGCCAAGGAAGAGTCGACAGCGCCATCAACGGCCCGCGGGATGCGCGGATTCTGGTGCTCGACGCCCTCGAGAGCGACGAGCGCAGCGCAACCTAGCCTGACCCAGCCGCCGGCATTGCGCACGGAACGCGATTTTGGCGGCGCTGGTTGCGATCTGTACGCATTCCCGGCGCGACCAGACCACCGCGCCGGGTGGAAACCCGCCCACCGCAGCCCCGGTGATGAGAAGGTGTTGTTCACCTTTCGTTAACTTTCGTGCAGAGGGAGCCGGGCGTGCTTGAGGTATGCGAGGTCGGGAACACCGTCAGCAAAGAGGACTACGAGGCGGCGATCCCCGATCTCCGGGTCGGCCTGATCAACGCCCAGTACGACCTGCGTGAGGCCGACTTCCCGGTGATCATCTGGATCGCCGGGGACGACCGGCTGGCCGCCAACGAGTTGGTGAACCGGCTCAACGAGTGGATGGACTCCCGCTACGCCAACACCCGGGTGTTCGCCGACCCCACCGAAGAGGAGCACCAGCGTCCACAGCTGTGGCGGCTGTGGCGCGCGCTGCCGCCGAAAGGCCGGGCCGCGTTCTTCGTCGGCGGACTGATGCGGGCGGCGATCCAGCGGGCGAACGGTGAGATCGACGAACCCAACTTCTCGATCTGGCTGCGGCATATCGCCAACATGCAGAACGAACTGGTCGCCGACGGCGCGCTGATTCTGAAGTTCTTCCTGCACACCCCGGCCAAGGAGCAGAAGAAGAAGCTCAAGAAAGCCGAGAAGGATCCGCACGCCGGGTGGCAGGTCGACCAACGCGACTGGGCTGCGTTGGACTCGCTGGGTCCGGTGCTGCCGATCGCCGAGCGCATCCTGCGGGAAACCAGTGGGCTTGGGGCGCCATGGACGATCGTGGAGTCCACCGACGCCCGCTATCGCGACCTCACCGTCGCCCACACGATCCTGGCCGCGCTCACAGCACGTCTCGGTGAGAAGACCGAGCACCATGGCTTTGCGCTCGCAGAGTCGGTGTTCGGCGACTACGACGCCGAAGCCAACGTGCTCTCCGGGGTCGACCTCACCCAGACGCTGTCCAAGCAGGAGTACCGCGCGCAGTTGGGCAAGGAGCAGGCCAAGCTCAAGAAGCTCTCCCTGGAGGCCCGCAAGCGAGGTGTCAGCACCGTGCTGGCCTTCGAGGGCTGGGACGCCGCGGGCAAGGGCGGGGTGATCCGCCGTATCACCGGGGCACTCGAGGCCGGCGATTACCGGGTGATCCCGGTCGCCGCACCCAACGAAGAGGAGCGCAAATACCACTACCTCTGGCGGTTCTGGCGCGATCTGCCGCCGGCCGGCAAGTGCGTCATCTTCGACCGCACCTGGTACGGCCGGGTGCTGGTGGAGCGCCTGGAGGGCTTCGCGAGTCCTTCGGAGTGGCAGCGGGCCTTCGACGAGATCAACGACTTCGAGGCCCAGATGGTCGAGCACGGCTATTACGTCGCCAAATTCTGGTTGCACATCTCCCCTGAAGAGCAACTGGACCGGTTCAAGGCGCGGGAGGAGACCGCGTACAAACAGCACAAGATCACCGATGAGGACTACCGCAACCGGGAGCGGTGGGATGAGTACGTCAGAGCCGTCGACCAGAAGATTCTGCGGACAACCTCCGACCTCGCCCGCTGGCATGTGATTCCGGCCAACAACAAGCAGTTCGCGCGGGTGGCGACGCTGAAAGCCATCAACAAGGGTCTGGCGCGCACGCTGCGGGAGAGTTGAACGAGCGTCCGGTACGGGCAGAGCCACAGGAGACGGCATGAGTGAAACCAAAGAAACCACAACAGATTCAGCCATTGGCGCGCCGATGGTCTCTGCCGCCGATCACCGGGACCGCCGGCTTCGTCACGTTCTGGCCTGGGTCGGAATCGCCGCCGGTGTGGTGTTCATCGTGGCGGTGGTCTTCTTCTCCGGCTTCGCGCTCGGCCGGGGATCAGATGGTTACCACGGGTGGCATCGCGGGTATCAGAGCCAGATGGGCCCGGGCGGCGGATGCCCGATGATGCGCAACGGCGGAATGGGACCCGGCGGAATGGGACCCGGCGGGATGGACGATATGCGCCCGGGCGTGATGCGTCCCGGTCAGTCGTCGGCATCGCCGAGTCCGGCGCCGCCGGCTCGCTAGTCGGAATCAGCCCTCGGAGAGGTACTCCTCGCCCCCACTGGGGTAGCCACCACCGAAGGTGGTGATGTGGACGTGGTCGTAGTGGCCGTAGTTGCCCCCGCTGGGGCCGGCCGGGGTGTAGTAGGTGCCGCGCCAGATGACATCCATGACGCCGAGATCGGCGGCGTTGCTCAACGCGTAGTCGCGGATCGCATCGCCGAGGGCGATGCCGGAGTCACTGCCCGCATCGGGGATCATGATGTCGATGGCGCGGCCCGACGGGTGCCAGGGCTTGGAGTCCGGCCGCACGCCGATGATGTTGCCGATCTGCGGGAACTCGGCGCAGATGTTGCGCTCGACCCGGATCGTCTCGACCTGCAAACCCTCCTCGGAGCCCACTCCCGGCGGCAGCGCCCGCGGGTGGACATCGATGTGAGCAGCGGGTACCACAACCGGCCCGTCCGCGGGCATGGCATTGGCCGCGTCCACGACCGCGGGTACGGCCTCAGGGGCGGGTAAGACCTCGGGCGCGGGCGCCGACTCCGGGGCAGGTGCCGCCTCAGGCGCGGGCACCGCCTCGGGCGCGGCGTGGGCGGCCTCGACCAGAGGCTCCGCGACCGCCACGGGAACGGCGGGCTGTTCCGCCGGATTCGGGTCGGCCACCGCACCGGGCGCGTACAAGACGGAAGCGGCGAGGACCGCCCCCGCGGCGATAGCCGACAGCTTGATGCTCAGATCACGCGATGGATTCCAAAACATCACGAAACCATAACGGACGCATTCCTGGCACAGCGTGATTTAAGGCGGCCAGAGACCGTCGAATAGGTCACACTTGCGCTCCCGCAGTGGTCGCCTCGGGCATCCGTAGAACTACCTAATTGACGCCGGCGCCACCCGGCGGTCGCTGATCGACAAGAAAAAACCCGAACCCTCATTGTGGGTTCGGGCTAACCCGGATTTTGCACGGAATGTCGGCATAGCTGGGTGTTGATACGCGAAAGTGCCTGTCCTGCAACGGATAATCGGACTTGTCTAGGGCTCGATCGTCCAGCGGGAAGGCACCTCGCAAATGAAGGATATCGCGGCGGTTTC
>CAISDL010000114.1 GCA_903884065.1 uncultured Actinomycetes bacterium
AGTTCGACCCGGCGGACCGTCGGTCCGTCCGTCATACCAACGACGGTCGTGGTCATCGTCCTCCTCAGCCCACCGACTAACCCGGCGGCGTACTCCCCGCGCTCATAGTCGGCTCGCACCGATCCAGAGTTCCATGGCGGTCACAGCCAAAAATACCCGGCCCCACGCCGCTGGAACGCCGATGACCTAAGGTGCTTACCGTGACCGACGCCGATGCAGTGACCGGTCTGGCGTTGGCCGCCGGGCGCGGGGATCGCGCGGCCCTCGACCAGTTCATCCGGGCCACCGAGCGCGACGTATGGCGCACCGTGGCCTTCCTCGCCGATCCAGGCAGCGCTGACGATCTGACGCAGGAGACCTACCTTCGGGCTCTTGGCGCGCTGCCACGCTTCGCGGGACGCTCCTCGGCGCGGACCTGGCTGCTGTCCATCGCGCGCCGCGTCGTCGTCGACCAGGTCCGCCGAAACCAGGCACGGCCCCGCACCACGAGTCAGATCGAACTGGACGGATTGCTCAGCGGCTCCCAGCCGGGGGCGCGGTTCGAGGATGTGGTCGAGATCCGGATGCTGCTCGACGGCCTGGAGTCGGACCGTCGCGACGCCCTGGTATTGACTCAGGTTCTCGGTCTGTCCTACAGCGAGGCTGCCGAAGTCTGCGGATGCCCGCTCGGCACCATTCGCTCACGGGTAGCCCGGGCCCGTGACGATCTGATCGCCGCCACCCGGCGCGACGATCGCGTCGGCTGACACGAAGTCTTTCGGCGGCTGTCGGGAACCGATAGCCCCTTTGATCCGACTATATGGATGTCCCGGCCGCCGTCCGCCGGGCCATGTCGGGAACGTAAACGTCGGAGGTTTGTGGTGGTCGGTGTTGAACCTGAACGCGTCGAACGGGACCAGCGGCGGGGTGAGGCGGCGGTCCTGAGAAGGATCTGGCGGCTGCATTTCTGGGTGGGCCTGTTCGCGGCGCCGATCTTGGCCGTGTTGGCCTGCACCGGCCTCATCATCCTCTACACCCAGCCGCTGGACCTGTGGCTGAACCGCGACATCAAGGTCGTCACGCCGTCCACGTCGACCGTCGCCCTGGATGCCCAGATCGAAACCGCACGTGCGCAAGTCGGTTCCGGCATGGTGCTGGATGCGGTCACCCCGCCGGAGGCACCCGACCGTTCGACTCAGGTGGACTTCCTGCCCGCCGAGGAGCCCGGCGTGGGCGAGCGCAACGTCACTCAGGTCTTCATCGACCCCTCCACCGGGCGATATCTCGGCCAGCGTCATGAACTCGACGGCCTGGTCGGCTGGGCCAACCAGTTGCACCGCATGTTCGGCAACGACGGCCCGACGGTGACGCTTCCCTCGCTGGGGCATCTGATCGCTCCCTCGTCGTACCCGGAACCCTCGATCACGGTCGGGATCGGCAATCTGCTCATCGAGATGGCGGCGGTGTGGGTGCTGGTGCTGGCCGCAAGCGGGATCTATCTGTGGTGGCCGCGGGCCGGGGAGCGCGCGAAGCCGCGACTGGCCATCCGCTGGAGAAAGGGCGGCCGGATGCGTTGGCGAGACCTGCACGCCACCACCGGCATCCTGCTGTCGATTGTGCTGATCTGCTACATCGTCTCCGGGCTGACCTGGTCGCGCTATTGGGGCGAGAACTGGCGCGCGGTCGCCTCGACCGTCACCCCGGCCACCGAGGTCGACGCCCCGTCCACACCGGCCAAGGTCGGCGACTTCGACCGGCTCGGCCGCCGGATCGCCTGGGGTGACAAGGAAGACCCGGTCTACGCCTCGGCGGCGTCAGGTGCAAAGCCGTTGAGCTTCAACGATATCGACCAGATCGCGAAGTCGGAGAACATGGTTCCCGGCTATTCAATCGTACCGCCGTCCGATTCCACCGAGGACGGCCAGACGACTTACGGCAGCTACACCGTCATCAACCACTGGCCGCAGAAGCTCTCCGAGCAACGAACCCTCTACCTCGACCAGTTCAGCGGCCAGACGATCACCAACGCCACCGCCGACCAGGACGGTGCGCTGTCGCGGATCTCCAGTTGGGGCGTGGACATGCACATGGGCACCCAGTACGGCATCCTCACCAGAATACTGGCCACCGGCCTGTGCCTGGGCCTGCTGACCAGTATCGCCACCGCCACGATCATGTGGTGGAAGCGCCGGCCCACCGGAAGCGCGGGCCTGCCCGGTCGGACGAGTGACACCATGAAGGCCCACACCTCGCGCGGAGCGGTCGTTGCGATCGGAGTCATCGCGACCGCGCTGGCGGTGATCTATCCCTCCTTCGGGGTGTCCCTGCTGCTGGTGCTGATCATCGAGGCCGTCGTGGAAACCCGCCGCAACAACCGACAGCGCCCAGCCGCTGTGCCAGAATTAATGCCATGACCAGCAAGACGGAGTGCGACAACCCGAACTGCACCTGCGAGTCCTGTACGTGCGGGCCGGACTGCAGCTGCGGGAAGCCTGCCAACGGATGCGACAACCCCAACTGCACCTGCGAGTCCTGCACGTGCGGGCCCGACTGCAGCTGCGGTTCCTGAGCAAGCCGGACGGAAGTTCGGCTGCCCGGGGAACCGGACCGGGGTAAGGCGCGACTAATTCGCTGAACGTCCCCATCGCGGGCGTGGGCGAGGAGATCGAACGACATGGGAACGCCGAGACGCCTGGGCAGCTTGGAACGGGCCGTGATGGACCAGTTGTGGGATACCGGCGGGCCACAAACCGTGCGGCAGGTTCATCAAGCGCTGTCGACTCAGCGCGACTTGGCTTACAACACCGTGATGACAGTCCTTCAGCGGCTTTCCCGTAAGCGCCTGGTCGTCCAGATTCGCGACGACCGCGCCTACCAGTACCTGGCACAGCACGGCAGGGAGCAACTCGTGGCCGACCTCATGGTCGACGCACTGGATCAGGCTTCCGGCCGGGGTGACCGACTTGCCGCCCTCGTGCACTTCGCGAAAAGGGTTGGTGCCGAAGAAGCCGACGCACTTCGCCGTGCACTCGCCTACGGAGCCTGCTGACCCGTCGTCGTCAGTCCAGCGACGGTAACTCCCCCACCAGATAACGGTCGCGGGCTTTGAGACGCTGGATCTTTCCACTGGTCGTCCGGGGTATCCACGTTCTCGGCACCAGCACCACGTCGTCAAGGGAAAACCCGAAGCTCTCGCGAACCCGCGCCGCGACGTCCAACTGGATTCGGCGGCGCTGATCGCCATCGGCCGAGCCCGTCGCAACGACCGCGACGAGCGACTCCCGACCGCGTCCATCGTCGGGAGCCGAGAATACGACGGACTGCCCGGGACCCACCTGCGGCAGGCTCTCGATCGACCGTTCGACATCGTAGGGCGGCAGGTTGCGACCGCGCACGATCAGCATCTCCTTGCTCCGGCCCACAACGAAAAGCTCTCCCGCGCAGACTAATCCGCGATCGCCGGTGTCGTGCCAGCCTCCGCGCGGGCCAACGACCGCGCCCCCGGGCGCAAGGTAACCGGCCATCACCGACAGCCCGCTGATCTGGATCTCGCCGATGACGCCGTCGCCGACATCTGCGCCGCCGGAGTCAACGACACGCACACGCATGCCATCGATAGGCGCCCCGCACGAAACCAGCGACGCGCCGGTGTCGTCGGTCTGCAGGGTGCGAACCCGGCCGAAATTCCCGGGGGCTTCCGGCGCCGGGTGCAGGGCGATAGTGGTGGCCAACACCGACTCGGCCATCCCGTAGGAGGGGATCAGAACGTCGGACCGAAGTCCCCACGGCGCAAAGCTTTCGGTGAAGTTGCGCAGCGTTGCCTGTGCGATCGGCTCCGCGCCGACATACGCGTGGCGCAACTCCGAGAGGTCGATCCCGCTCTGCGGGCCGGCGGCTCGTGCCAGCGAATCGGCTGCCGCGCGGTAGGCGAAGGTCGGGCCGGCCGTGACACTCGACCGGTGGTGCGTCATGTTCCGAACCCACGACAGCGGATCGCGGAGAAAGCCCATGGGAGTCATCAGCCCGATCCGGCCCCCGTAGATGAGGGCACCGAGCACTTGAATGAACCCCATGTCGTGGTACATCGGCAGCCAACTGAACAACCGCCCGCGACCGCGAACCGTGGCCATCGCGTGGCTGACGGTGGCGATGTTGTTGGCGACGTTGCCGTGCGAGAGAACGACCGCCTTGGGCGCGGACGTCGAACCCGAGGTGAGCTGAATGTGGTGGACGTCCGCGGGCGTCGGGGCTGGCCGATCTCGAATGGGGCGCTGCGGGCCGTCCTCGAGTTCCTCGTAGTGGACCATCCCGGGGTGCGGCACGGAACTCCGTGCGGTGGTGAGCACCATGGTCGGCTCGACGATGCGGATCGCCGCGCGCAGATGTTGCACGCCGGCCGATTCCTCCCGCGAGGGGGCCGGCGGCGGCGCGATCGCGCACGGCACGGCGCCGATCGTCAAAGCGGCGAGCAACGTTGCGAGGTAGTCCTCAGTGTTGTTGGCCACCATCACGATTCGGTCGCCACGGCCCAGTCCCCGCGCGGCAAGTGCGCCGGCCCGCATTCGCACGCCCTCGGTGAGCGCTGAACCCGTCAATGCGCCGAGGTGCCGGCGGCTGTCGTAGAAGTCGATCTGCGGGAGTCCCTGCCACAGCAGGGTCGAGTAGTCGACCGCACCGGTCAGCAGGGCCGGAGCGTTGGCTTCGACATGCCGCAGCACCCCTGGCGAGAAGATCCTCACTCGCCGTCCACCCGGCGGGCCTTAGCAGCCAACCGATGCCGGATGTAGTCGGAGATGTCACCGACAGACGCGAACGAAAAGGCCGCTTCCTCCTCGATGTAGACGGCGAAGGTGTCCTCGAGTTCGTTCATCAGGGCCATCAGAACTGCGGAGTCGACCGGAAGGCTCAGCATGGGGGTGCATTCGTCGATACCCGACAGGTCGACCTGTTGGAGATCGTCGGGCGGCAGGAGCTTGGACAGCCCCGCACGAACGGCTTCCACGACGTCTGCGGGCTCAGGAATCTCGGCCATGGGGGTCCTTCAGCGGCGGAAAGCGGCGGCGGGATCGGTGCGGACAACGCGTCGCAACGGCAACAGTGATCCCAGAATGGCCATAACCCCGGTCGCCGCGGCCATTCCGGCGAGCATCGCCGGCGTGATCGCGACGGTGACGTCGCCCATCCGTTCACCGATGAGGAACTGAGCGACGTACGCGACCGCGGCTCCGAGGGCGAAACCTGCGGCCGCGACGAGCGCTGCCTGCGCAAGCACGATGCGGCACAACTGAATCGGGCGCACGCCCAACGCCCGCAGCACCCCGAAGTCAGCCGCCTGCTCAACGGTGAGCGTCCACACGATGAGACCCACCAGAACGACGCCCACCAGGGTGGAAATGGCGATCATCGTCTTCAGCGGACGGCCGACCATCGAAATGATGATGTCGCGGCTGTTGCGGGCGAACTCCGCCGACGTCAGTGCATCCATGCCCGGCAGAGACTCGCGGATCGCCGGGGCGGTCTGCTCAGGGGTGTAGCCGGGTCTGGGCTGGACCAGGAAGTAGGAGACGCGGTCACCCGCGCGCAGCAGTCGCGCCGCATCGGGCAACGAGACGAACGCATAGAAATTCCCCAGGGCTGCGGTCTGGTCCGAGAGTCCGACAACGGTGAACATACCGTCGACGATCTCCACGGAGTCACCCACGCGGATGTCGTTCTTGTGGGCCAGTATCCGGTCGAGCACGACCTCCCCCGGCGCGGCGGGGGCACGGCCCTCGGCCATCGCCCACGGCCCGCCAACACCGGTGGTGATGTCATAGCCGAGAACGAAGTACGCGGTCTGCTCCCCGTTGTGGATGAAGTCGGACGGCTGACCCAGGATCGGATCGGCCGAGGCGACCTCGGGTGCGGAGAGCAGGCGCTGCTTGTCGTCGGCCGGAAGCCACGAGACGGCGCGGAACATCTGGGACACCCCGGGCTGTGTCACCCACACGGCGTTCCGGGAATGGTCGATATAGGTGGTGACCTGGTTGATGGTGCCCACGAAGATGCCGGTCATCACCAACACCAGCAACACCGCGAACCCGACTCCGGCCACTGACAGCCAGAAGCGGGTGCGTTCTCCGATGAGGTTGCGCACCGCGACACCCGGCGTGCGGGGAACGTCGGAAGCGTGCTTCTCCGCTGTGATCGCGGCCACCGGACCCTCCCGCACAGGCATGTCGAAACGACCGCGGTAGTTCCCGCCGTCACATCAAGAGTCGGGTCTGCGGGTGGGAAAGTTCCCGATACATCAGGGCAGTTCCCGGGTACGGTACCGCCGTGGAGGACCGCTATCTGAGGCCGACGACACTGCTGGATTTCGGCAGTGCACGGATACGCGAAATAGCGGCTCAGCACAACTGGAAGACATTGCCCGAGCACGAGCGGATCGGCGCGGTCTACGACTTCGTACGGGATCAGATTCCGTTCGGATACAACAGCTCTGACGATCTCCCGGCATCGAGGGTGCTCGCCGATGGGTATGGACAGTGCAATACCAAGACGACGCTGCTGATGGCCCTGTTGCGCGGCAGCGATATCGGATGCCGTTTCCACGGCGCCACGATCGACAAGAGACTGCAGCACGGGGTCATGGTTCGCCCGTTGTACTGGTTCGCCCCCGCCGGCATCATCCACAGCTGGGCCGAAGTATTCGCCGACGGCCGTTGGGTGGGCCTGGAGGGTGTCATCCTCGACGAGGACTACCTGGCCGGGGTGCGCGCACGCACCGGACGGCACGGCGGGCCGTTCCTGGGCTATGGCGTCGGTACCGAGGACCTGGCGGATCCCCCCATCGAGTGGCAAGGAACAGACACGCTGATCCAGGCGACCGGAGTCAATCAGGACTTCGGCGTGTACGACGATCCTGATTCGTTCTACCGGGTGCACGGTGTCAATGCGCGCGGGCTCAAGGGCTGGCTGTACCGCGAGGTGATGCGGAAAGCCATGAACCGCAAAGTCGCTCGGATCCGAGCGACACTCAACCCACGGCCGTGAGCAGCCTGCCGTCTTCGAGATGCAATACACGATCGGCGATGCCGTCCAGGCGCGAGTCGTGGGTCACGATGACCACCGCGGCGTCATACGCCCTGGCCGCCTCGGCGAGTTGTTCGATGACCCTCCTGCCGGTGGCGGAGTCGAGGTTCGCGGTCGGTTCGTCGGCGAGAATCAGATCGGGTCCCATGGCCAGCGCGCGAGCGGTCGCCACCCGCTGCTTCTCCCCTCCCGATAGTGCGCCGGGCCGATGGCCGGCACGATCGGCCAGTCCCAGAATGCCGAGAAGTTCTGCCGCCCTGGCCAATGCGGCTGCTTTGCGCACCCCCGCGTAGCGGAGGGGAACAGCGACGTTCTCCACGCTGGTCAACGACTGCAGCAGGTTGTAGTCCTGGAACAGGTACCCCAGGCGCAGCAGACGAAGGGTGGCCCGCTCCCGTTCGGAGACAGTGCCGACATCTCGCCCGCCGATCCGCACCGTGCCGGTGTCCGGCGTGAGCAACAGACCCATCGCCAACAGCGCCGTGGTCTTGCCGCCGCCGGAGGGCCCGACGATCGAGACGAGTTCGCCGCGGTCAACCGACAGGGTCACCTCTTTGAGCGCCTGCACCGCCGTCCCAGCGGTCCCGTAGTGATGACCCACGTTGGTGAGCTGAAGTACCGGGTTGGTCGTGGGCTCGAGCAACGGCCTGCGGCACTGCGAGCATCTGGGCAGGGACGCATCGTGATGGCACACCGGACAACGCATGGAGTTCCTTTCAGCGGCGGAATGCGACAACGGGGTCGATCCGGGAGACGCGGCGCAGTGGGAGTAGGGAGCCAAGGGCGGCCATCACTGCGGTCGCGGCGGCCATCGCGGCGAGCATGGTCGGGGTGATCGCGACCACGACATCGCCCATCCGATCCCCGATGAGGAACTGGAGGGCGAAGGCGACGACTCCCCCGAGCACGAACCCCAGCGCGCCGATGATTGCCGCCTGCGCAATGACCATGCGGCTCAATTGGATCGGACGCACACCCAGCGCACGCAGGATGCCGAAGTCTGACATCTGTTCGGCTGTCAGCGCCCACACCGTCAGCCCGATCAGTGCCGTACCGACCAGGGCTGCGATCGCGATCATCGTCTTCAGTGGCCGGCCGATCATCTTCACGATGATGTCGCGGCTGTTGTCGGCGAAACGCGCAGAGGTCAGCGCCGACACACCGGGCACATCCCGCCCGATCGCGTCGACGACGTCCTCGACGCTGTATCCGGGCTTGGGCTGGACCAGGAAATAGGACACCCGATTGCCCGCTCGGAGTATCCGTTTCGCATCGGGTAGCGAGATGAATGTGTAGAAGTTGGTTGCCGCCGCAGTCTGCCTGGACAGACCCACCACGGTGAAGTCCCCGTCGACGATCCGAACCGTATCCCCGATGCTGACGTCCTTGATGCGGGCCAGGGCGCGATCGAGGACGATCTCCCCCGAAGCGCCGACGTTACGCCCCTCCGCCAGCGACCACGGCCCACCCACCCCGGTGCCGGTGTCGTACCCGACGACGAAGAAGGCGGTGTGAGTGCCGTTGCGGACGAAGTCCGAGGGCAAGCCGAGAATCGGATCGGCCGAGGCGATCTCGGGAACGGCCATCAGCGTGGACTTGTCGTCGGCCGGCAGCCACGAGACCGACTTGAACATCTGCGAAACACCCGGCTGCATCACCCACACGGCGTTGCGCGAGTGGTCGATGTACGTGGTGACCTGGCGGGTGGTGCCGACGAAGATGCCGGACATGATCAGGACGAGCAGTACGGCGACGCCGACGCCCAGCACCGACAGCGCGAACCGCGTCCGTTCGGCAAGAAGGTTCCTGACGGCAACGTTCACCGCAGGGCCGCTGCGCTTCCGGCAGTCTGGCGTAGTCGGTCGACGGCCCGAGCCGTCGCGGCCACGACACGGTCAATGTCCTCGACGGTCAGATCCGGTCCGAAGGAGAGCCGAACCGCGGAGCGTGCCTGCTCCTCTGTCAGGCCCTGTGCGGTCAATACATGCGAGACCGCGTCCTCCCGGGTGTGGCAGGCCGACCCGGTGGAGACATGAATGCCCTGGATATCGAGCGCATCGGCCAGCGCATCAGCGCGTATTCCGTCGACGCGGATGCTGATCGTTTCCTCGACCACCGGATCGGGCGCGTTCACCTGTACCCCGCCGACACTGCGCAAGCCTTCGATCATGCGATCCCTCTTGGCGCGCACGCCGAGGCGGTAGGCCGTGGACATCCGGGCCAGGCAGACCTGGGCCGCGGCCGCCATGCCCATCGCACCGGCAACGTTCTCGGTACCGGCGCGCCGCCCGTGCTCCTGCGAGCCGCCCCGGATGAGCGGCGCCAGCCGGCATTCCTTGGCCACTGAGAGCGCCCCGACTCCGCGGGGGGCGCCGAACTTGTGCCCGGAGATCGACACCATCTGGGCGCCAAGTGAGCTGATGTCGATCTTTCCGGCGGTGTGCACCGCGTCGACGTGCAGAGACACGCCGGCTTCCCTTGTGATCGCTGCGATCTGTTCAACGGGCTGGATGGCGCCGGTCTCGTTGTTGGCATGCATCACCGAGACCAGCGCCGTGTGCGGGCGCAGTGCCGCGGCAATCTCACCTACTTCTATGTGACCGTTGGCCCGCGGTTCGACGATTGTCACCTCGACACCCAATTCTCCTAGCGCACGGGCATTCTCAAGGACCGCGGAGTGCTCGATTGAGGTCGTCACCAAGTGTCCGGCGAATCCCCGTGCCGCGAACGTGCCCCACAGAGCCATAGCGTCCGATTCGCTCCCACCGGAAGTCAACACCACCTCGTCGGATTCCACGCCCAGCAAGAGCGCGATAGACCCCCTGGCAACCGCTAGTGCCTCCGCAGCGTCGAGTCCGGCGCTGTGGGCACTGGATGGATTGCCGATCAGCGACTGTCCGGCCAGCACGGCTGCCGCCGCGGCAGGGTGCAACGGTGCGGTCGCGGCGTAGTCGAGGTACACGGTGTCAGGCACCGCAACTCAGCCCCTCGTCGCTGAGCCCGTTGCGGTAGTTTCCGGCCAGACGGTGGGCGACGTCGGCGCCCAACTCGGCGACATGCCGCTGATCAGGGCTCAGCCCACCCGACCATTGCAGCACCTGTTCGGTTGTGATTCCATCGATTTCGCGGATCGGCATGCCGGCCAGCCGCTCAGTGAGGATAGATGCGATGGCCAGCGAGGCCGAGCAGCCGAACGCCTCGAAGGCGACCTCACTCACGGCGTCCTGGTCAACACGAGCGGTGAGCAGGATCTGGTCACCGCACACCGGGTTTCCGACGAAGGCGGCGACGTCGGCAGCCGGCAGTCGTCCGCAGTTCCGTGGACTGGTGAAATGGTCGACGACCGTCGGACTGAACCGCCCCATCGTCACGCCCTGCCCGGGCTGTCCGCGAGTTCACACTCGGGCACAACCTGATTCGAGTCGAGATACTTCTCGATACTGACCGCGCAGCAGCCCAGTTCGGCGCCTTGGCGACGGCGGCGGAAACGCACCGTCTGCCCGGTGCGGCCGCACGGGCAGTCGGTGTCATCGACCTCGCCGACGTCATCGGAGAGCAGGAACCCGGGATAGGCGGTGTTGAGTGCATCGAGAATGGCGATGCCGCCTGTCTTTCCCGGTTCGAGTTCGACTGCGGGGTCGGTGATGTCGCGGATCGACACGTAACACCAGGGAGGCACATGCTTGCGGTGGTGCTCGCATTCGATGGCGAGCATGTTCGACTCGATCATTCCGTACATGTCACGGATCCTGGACGGCTCGATCCCCAGGAATCGTTCTGCCTTCTCATCGAACTCAGTGCGACTGATAGAGCGTCCGGTGTACTGCTTCCATCCGCCGAGCATGACGATCATCGACTCCGGGTCGAGGCTCAGCGCAATCGACTCCAGTTCGAGGAACCGCATGAACCTGGCCACGATGAACGGCGGTCCGATGATGTACCGGGTCATCCGGCCCTCCCAGCCGCGCAGGTACTCCAGCGCCTCCTCTGGGTCGAAGGAGTAGTCGCGCACCAGGTAGCGGTGGTCGTCCAGCATCGCGGTCATCAGGTTGAATACCTTGACCATTCCCATCTCGGGGACCTCGGCCGTCGACGGACACAGGAATAGCCCGGCGCCCTTGGAGATTCCGAAGAAGTCCCGGTATCCGCCCAGGATTCCGACCGATGCGCGGGTCGTCGTCAACGCATCGCGGCGGGCCACCGACGGCACCCCACTCGTTCCGGTCGAGCGGATCTCGGTCTCGATGTCGGCAAGTCCGGCGGTCAACAGGACATGCGCGCCGGCCTGTTTGAACATGCCGACCGGCAGCAACGGGATCTTGCCCAGATCTTCATAGCCCACGATGTCGACCGGCGATACTCCCACCGCATCGCACTGGGCCCGATAGAAGTCGTTGCTCTCATAGTGCTGGGCAAAGGCCGCGAGCAGCGCATCAGTGAGCGATTGCTGCCACGCCTCGCGCGGTACCCGCAACGCATCTCCGGGCATACCCACCATCGCTGCCAGATCCACGTCCTGCTCCCAACTTCCACTGTTCGTTAAGCACCGGATCCCGCGAACGCACGGGGCCTGTGCGTTCGCGGGATCGGTTCGGTAAAGGCGCCGATTACGGTGCCGCGACCGCCGCCATGCCGCCCATGCCACCCATGCCGCCGCCGCCCATGCCGCCGCCGCAACTCGGAGATCCGCTCATCCCCATATCTCCCAACATGCCGCCCATGCCGCCGGTGCCGCCGCAGCCGCCGCCGGTTCCGTTGCCGCCGTTGCCGCCGTTGCCGAGGATCGGGGTGGAGTCGCCGCCGTTGCCGCCGTCGGCGGGGTCCACTCCATCGCCGGCGTTACCGCCATCGCCGGCATTCCCGATGAAGACCGAGTCGCCGCCGGAACCGCCGCGGCCGCCGGCACCGAACTCGGACGCTCCGCCTACCCCACCGGGTCCGCCGTTTCCGATCGCGCCGGCGGTTCCGCCGGTTCCGCCGGCACCGCCAACGGCATTCATGCTTCCGGCCTCTCCACCGCTGCCGCCGGCACCGCCGCTGCTGATTCCGACGCCGTTGCCGCCGTCACCGCCGGCACCGCCGTTGCCCATCCGCAGGCCGGCCCCGCCGTTGCCGCCAGCCCCGCCGTTGCCGAAGATGAACCACGCGCCGGGGCCGCCGTTGCCGCCCTTGCCACCGGTGACCGATCCGACCGTCACGCCGTCGCCATAGCCGCCGCCGTCTCCGCCGGCACCGCCGGAGGTGAAGAGGACCATTCCCATGGCTCCGTTGCCGCCGGCTCCGGCCGTTCCGCCGTTGACCCCCTCGACGTCGCCGCCGTTGCCGCCGTCGCCGCCGGCGCCGATGAGCCAGCCGGCCATACCGCCGTTGCCGCCCTTGCCTGCGGTGCCTCCGCCCATCCCGACGATCTTGCCGCCGTTGCCGCCGGTACCGCCGTTGCCGAAGACGCCGGCCATCCCAGCGCCGCCGCCTGCGCCGGCGGTGCCCATCACGGCGTCACCTCCGGTCCCGCCACTGCCGCCGTTGCCGAAGAAGCTGGTCGGCAGGCCCAGTCTGCCCAGCATGATCATCGTGCCCGCCATGCCGCCGCGGCCGCCGGCACCGCCGTTGGTCATCATTCCGGTCGCGGCCGCGCCGTTACCGCCGTCGCCGCCACTACCGAAGAACAGTCCACCGCGGCCGCCGTTGCCGCCGGCGACACCGAGGGTTACGGCGTTGCCGCCCTTGCCGCCGTTGCCGAACCAGCCGGCCGTGCCGCCGGCGCCGCCGTTGAAGCCGTTGCCCCCGTTGCCGATCAGTCCGCCCTTGCCGCCGGCACAGGCACCGCTGGTGCAGGCGCCGGCGTATTCGGTGTAGCTCCAGCCGTTTCCGAGCAGAATCCCGGCGTCGGGATGGTCCGCTGTGCCGTTGCCGAAGAGACGCGGGGCGGCACTCTCAGCTTCGTGCGCGGCTGTGACCTTGGCGACGACAACGCTCGGCTGCGAGTTGGCTTTCGGAACGGAGGCTGCAGCGGGCACCGGTGGTAGCGGTGCGGGCGGCGTGGCGGCCGGCGAGGCCACCTCTACACGGTCGGGGACGACGTCGACGGGATCAGGGAGTGCTCGGGATGCGGCCGGTGCCGGGGTGGCCGCACGACGGATCGTCGACTCCGTCGCGGACTTCGATGCGCCCGCCTTGGCCCGGGCCGGCCCCCGACCGGTCGGGTGTGACATCCGCGTGCCCGCCGACGCGCCTGCCGACGACGACGCGTCATCGGAATCGGCCCACGCGGCGACAGGTGAAGCAGCACCCATTCCGACGCCAAGTGCGACCGCCAAAATGCCGATCCGGCCGATGAAGACTCCAGCAGTCATGGTTTTCTCCGATCCGATGTCCATTGCGTGTACTTCAAGAAGGTTCTCGGGAATAGTCGCAGCAGAGTTGAAAAAGTTCCTCGCCCCCCAATTCCGTTGAGCGGGTGACCGTTTACTTGTTCTGGCAGCAGGCGGGAACTTTGCCCTGCAACCGGCAGACCAGCATGTAGGGCCCACGGCTCAGGCAGATCCCGAACACCGCGCGCATCAATGCGGCGAAGAGGGCGAAGCCGGTGGCGATCAAACCCACGACGGGAGATCCGAGGGCGAGGCCGACGACACCCACGGTGCAGAAGACGAATCCCATCATCTGCGCGAACCGGATCTGCTCCACTACCTCGGTCTTGGTCGCAGGACCGCGACGCGGCGCGATCAGACGTTGGAAAATCAGGCCGTAGGGATGCCGGGCCGGACCCCACACCGCGCCGACGGCGAACACGAGGGCTTGAGCCGCAAGCAGAACCGTAGCGGCGCGCACGTCGACCTTCGCCAGGATCAGCACGACTGCCAGCATGGTCGCGGTGACGGAGGCCGTGAAACGGATCGCACGCGTATCCACCTTGTCGGGCGCCGTTGCAACGGTGGTGTTGACCGACATGGAATTCCCCTCTCCTGGCGGGCCGAGATCAGCCCACGTTCGCGCTCGTCTAGGGATGTAGTCGCATCACAGAGCAGTCCGGTTCCCGGGTCATCACGTTTCCCTAACAGACTGTTGATGTAAGACTTGTCAACATGGCGTCCGCGACGTACCACCACGGCAACCTGCGCCACGCACTCTTGGAGCATGCCGTCGGCTTGGCCCGGGCCGGCGGACCGGACGCCGTGGTGCTGCGCGATGTTCAACGCGCGGCCGGGGTGAGCAACTCGGCCGCCTACCGGCACTACGCCGACCGGCAGGCCTTGCTGACGGCGGTTCAGATCTACGGGATGACCCTGCTGGGCGAGGCGATGCAGGAGGCGCTGGCCGAGGTCTCGAACCGCGGACCCCGCGACCGGCGTGCCCTGGCGCGGTTCCGGGCGACCGGACAGGCCTACGTCGACTTCGCCCTGGCCGAACCGGGCTTGTTCCGGACCGCATTCGCCCCCAGCGGCGTTGCGCACACCGACGAAAGCGTTGCGCCCGAACGCCATCCGTTCCAGATTCTGCGCGGCTGCGTCGACGATCTGCTCGCCACCGGCGTCCTCAGTGCCGGGCGGCGTGACGGACTCGACGAGGCCGCGTGGGCAGCGGTCCACGGCCTTGCCGTGCTGTTCCTCGACGGCCCACTCGCAATCGCGGACGCCGACCGCAAACAGGTGATCACCGACCGCCTGCTTGATCTCATGCAGAGCGGAATCCGCTAGCCATTTCATGTTGACAGCGTCAACTTAGGCTGCCATGCTTGCTGATGTTACTGCCGTCAACATGAGGACTGCCGATGACCATCGAGGCCCCGAACCGTCCCCCCGCGCACGTTGCGCCACCGCAAGGCCGGCCCATCCTTATCCTCGTCGTCGTACTGGTCGCCGCACTGGCGATCAATGTGGAGACGACGATCGTGAACGTCGCTCTGCCGACTCTCAATTCGGAGTTGGGCGCCTCCACCCGCGGGCTCCAATGGATCGTGGACGCCTACAACCTGGCGTTTGCTGCCCTGGTGCTGGCGGGCGGAACGATCGGCGACAAGTTCGGCCGGCGCGGCACGCTGATCACCGGACTCGCGTTCTTCGCCGCCACCAGCGTGGGCGCGGCACTGTGCACCTCGACCGAAGCGCTGATCTGGATGCGCCTGTTGATGGGAATCTCTGCGGCACTGATCTATCCGACCACCCTGGCCATCATCACCGACACCTTCCGCGACCCCAAGCAGCGCGCCGCGGCGATCGGTGTGTGGGGTGCGGTGACCGGCCTGGGCGTCGCACTCGGTCCGATCATGGGCGGGGCATTGCTCGAGTCGTATTGGTGGGGCAGCCTGTTCCTGGCACTGGTGCCGATCGCGTTGCTCGCCGCAGTGGGCGCCCTGGCGTTCATCCCCAGGTCGACACCGGAGGCCGGCGCGCGCCTGGATCGCGGCGGCCTGCTGCTGTCGGTGGTGATGCTGGGAGCGCTGGTCTACACGATCATCGAGGCCCCCGCGTACGGCTGGACAGCGCCGCGGACCCTCGCCGGCTTCGGTCTGGCCCTGGTGGCACTGGCCGCCTTCATCTGGTGGGAACGGCGCCAGGACGATCCACTGATCGACGTCAGCCTGTTCGCCAATCTGCGCTTCAGCGCGGCCAGTGGCGCGGTGACCGTGGCGTTCTTCGCCCTGTTCGGCTTCATCTTCCTGATTACGCAGTTCTTCCAACTGCTGCAGAACTACGGACCGCTCGAGACCGGGGTCCGGATCCTTCCGGTGGCCCTGTCCATCGCTGTCGGATCGGTGCTGGGCAATGCGCTCGCCGTCACGCGAATCGGCACCAAGGCAGTGGTGTTCGTCGGGCTGTTGATGCTCACCGCGGCGTTCGCCTGGGTGGCGACGGTCAGCGTGGACGTCTCCTACCTTGAGGTGGCGTTGCAGATGGTGGTGCTCGGCGGCGGCCTCGGATTGACCACCGCACCGGCCACCGACTCGATCATGGGCGTGGTCAAACCGGAACAGGCCGGCGCGGGCTCGGCGGTCAACGACGCGACTCGGCAGATCGGCGGCACGCTCGGCGTCGCGGTGATTGGCAGCATCTTCTCCACGCTCTACATCAGCCGACTGGCCGACAGCACGGTCCTGCAGGCTCTGCCGGAAGCCGCCCAGGACACCGCCCGCGACGGCCTGGCACAGGGCCTGGCGGTGGCCGCCCAGTCACCCGCCCCGGTCGCCGGGACGCTTCGCGACAATGTCAGCGACGCGTTCATGTCCGGTCTGCACGCCGGCTGCCTGACCGCCGCCGCGGTGTGCCTGGCCGGAGCGCTGTTCGTCCTGGCATTCCTGCCCGCCCACCCCGCGAAAGCCGACCTCGCGTGAGGTCTCAGCGGGTGACGACCATCTTCACCGCGGGCTCCAACCAGCGATCTCCCGCCTCCTCCCACCGGACGACGGTCGTGGGCACCGCCAGTGGGTCGATTCGCCCCGCCGCCACCAGATCGAGAACCTCGGGCAGATATCGTCGGGAGTCCGCACGTGAGGTGTGGAAAGTGATTCCGCGGGTGTACATCTCAAGCAGCGGCAACGGGGTTCCCGACCCGAAATGGATCGTCACCGGGGTCAGGCGCCCGTAGGCCTCGGTGGAGCGGATGGCGCAATGCAGCCCTTCCACCGCCAGAGAGCCGGCCACGACGATCGGGGCCCGGTCAAGCCGCCGCGGGAACGTCCCTGCGAGATCGATCACCTCGGCACCGAGATCTGATGCCGCGGCCAGGCGCTGAGAATCACTGTCGGCGTATCGGATTCGTCCCGCGCCCAGCGCTCGCGCGCACAGAATTGCATACAGGCCGATCGAGGGGGCGTCACCACCGACGATCAACACGTCAGCGCCCAGCCTCTCCCGGAGACCGTCCACGACGGTGCGGTAGCCGTCGACGACGTTGTCACCGAGGGTGGCCAGCGCGACGTCACTGATCGACTCCGGCGCGGCCAGCAACATGTGATCGGCATCGGGCACGAGCAGCAGATCGGCCAGTCCACCACCGTGGCCGCCGCCCGACTTGCCGAAACCGAAGGCCGCTCCTGCCCGTGCCTGGTTGGGTTCACAAGCGGCATAATGCCGTTCGCCGCAGGGCGCGCACGTTCCGCAGGACACCTGAAACGGCACCGCAACCCGTTGCCCGGTCCGGATCCGCGTGACCTGCGGGCCGACGTCGACGACTTCCGCCGCGATCTCGTGTCCCACCGGGAACGGTCCGGGGAAGATGCCGAAGGCCGCCATCGCGATGTCGAGGTCGCAGCGAGAGACCGCCAGCGGCCGGACGACGGCCTGCCCTGGTCCGGGTACCGGGTCTGGGGCGTCACGCCATTCGAGCTTGCCGGGTTCGGTGAAGACCAGGTGCTTCATCGCGTTCCGCCTTGAGGCTGGGCCGGGTCGATCAGGTGTAAGGCGGCGAGCCGGCCTTGGCGGAGGAAGTCGATGACCTCGGCCGCGGTGGCGCGGATTTGCTTCTGGGTGCCGCGTTCGGGTCCGAGCAGCGCGGTCACCGCGGCGCTCAGGACATCAAGGGGATCGTCGGCGGCGACCGGCACGGGAGCAGGCCCGATGAGCGACATCGCGATACCGGTGATGAGGCCGTGCAGCGCGAAAGTCTGGTCGGCGATGTTCCAGTCATTTCTGGCCAGCCCATTGCGGCGCCAGACCGGGAGGATCGCGTTGAGCACCGCGCCCGGTCCCAGTGCGTCGTGCAGGGCAACGGAGCGGGGATGCTGGGTGAGGACGCCGAGCAGGTCTTCGTCATGGCGCTGCAATGCCGCGACGAGCGGCTTGCTGGTGGCGATCTGGAGCATCAACGGGCAGAAGCGGGAGGGGCGGGCGAGATCGGGCTCCTCGGTCAACGTCTGGATCAAATCGTCGATAAGGCTGAGGAAGCCGCGCCCGATGAGGCCGACGAGGAGGTCTTCCTTCGTCGGCCAGTACAGGTACACGGTGCCTTTTCCGACGTGCGCTCGCTGCGCGACGTCGGCGACGGTGAACCCCTTGGCACCGCGACCGATCAGAAGATCGCTGGCGGCGTCGAGCAGCCTCGCCGCCTTGGCCGAATGCATTTCCGGGAGGTCGCCCAGAGTGGTGCTCATCGCGGTGACTCTATCGCGGGGGATGGCCGCCGATAGTCGGACTGACCAAATTGGTCGTTTGGTCAGTTTGTGACTACCATCGGAATCAGGATCACACCTCCGACAGATCGGGTTGAGATGAGCAAGCCACTGCAGACCGAGGACCCCGACGACGACCGAGACGACCTGGTCAACGGGTCAGACCGCGTACAGGCGATGAGGAAGGCGATCTTCGCGCTCGCGGATCGCCTGGACCCGGTGGTCGATCTGTGCAAGCCCTACGTCGACGGGTTGGAGAACCTTCCGCGCGACGGGCGGTTCCTCCTCGTCGGCAACCACACGTCGTTCGGCCTCGCCGAGACCGTCATGATCCCCTACGTCGTGCACCGCGAACTCGGCGTCCGCGTCCGCGGTCTCGCCAATCGGGGCCTGGCCGAGCAGCGGGGATTTTCCGCGGACCTGCTCGCGGCAGCCGGCGCCGTCGTCGGCAACCAGGAGAACGGCGCAGAACTGATGCGCCACAACGAGACCCTGCTTGTCTTCCCGGGCGGCGGCCGCGAAATGCCGAAGTTCAAAGGCGAGGATTACCAATTGCTATGGCAGGGCCGAAGCGGATTCGCGCGGTTGGCCATCGCCCACGACTACCCGATCGTCCCCGTCGGGCTGGTCGGCGGCGATGACGTCTATCGCAGCCTCGTCGAACGCGACAGCGCATGGGGCCGCGCCGGCCGCCTCATCACGAAACACGTTCTCCGGCAACCGGAGGTCAACATTCCGCTGATTCGGGGTCTCGGACCGACTTTGATCCCCCGTCCGCAACGGATGTATCTGCGCTTCGCCACCCCGATCGACACCCGCCGGCCGCCGCGCGCGTCGGCGGCCAAGTGGGAGGCAGGCGTCAAGGAACGAACGCAGACCGCACTCGAAGCCGTCCTCGCCGACCTTCAGGAGTTGCGCAAGTCCGACCCGTTCCGGAATCTGAACCCCCTGGGGTGGCGAAGCGCCTATCCCGCGCCAGCGGCCCAGAGCAGTGCGGCAGCGCCCACCGCTTCGACCAGGAAATAGAACCAGTTGGGATAGAACGCCTTCGGCCGGTCGATGAGCACGGAGACCAATCGCCCGAACGCCATACCTCCGAGTGCGGCGGCCACGGTGATGAGGATCCCGTCGCGCGCGGGGTGGCCGGAGGCAGCCAGGGCGAGCACACCGGCGATCGCCACACCGAATCCGCCGTAGACGGCGCGCACCTCGGCGCGGGACTCCGGGACCGGCAGCGTGATACCGAACGGGCGGATCAGTGCGGCGGGCCGGGCCAGCGCGAACAGACCCATGCCGAAGAAGAACACGGCCGCGAGAATGATCACAAGGGTCATGACGTCTCTCCTGGGTGTTGGTTTCGGCGGCGGACGACGACGCGCCCTCCATGCTTCGGCGTGAACGCCACACCCCGGTTGTGGACTTTCTCGCCAGGTTTGCCTGTTGTCTGAATCGTTTTGGTGCGCAGCAGTGTTCGCAGCACGACATCCATTTCCATGTTCGCGAAGGCCGCGCCGACGCAGCGGCGGGTGCCACCGCCGAACGGTACCCAGGCGAAAGTGTTGGGCTTGCCGTCGATGAAGCGCTGCGGGTCGAACCGCGCCGGGTCGGGGAACTCGTCGGGGTCCTGGTGAAGGTCTCGCAAGCTCACCATTATCGAGTACCCCTGGGGGATGCGCCATGGGCCGAGTTCGTAGCCCGGCACTGCGACATGGCGGCTGGCGAGGTCGATCACCGTGCGGACCCGTTGCGTCTCGAGGATGGTCGCCTGCCGGTAGGTGTTCTTCTCCCCGGAGGCCTCGTCGACGAGAGATCGCAGGACCTCAGGGTGGCGCGAGATCCTCTCGAGGACCCACGCCAACGTCGACGCCGTGGTCTCGTGGCCGGCCGCCAGCAAGGTGAGCAGCTCGTCGCCGATCTCGGTACGGGTCATCGCCGTACCGTCGTCATAGCTGCTGCGCAGGAACAACGCCAGAACGTCGGTGCGTTCGTCGAGGTGCGGGTCCTGGCGGGCCCGCGTGATCAGGGCGTCGATCAGCGACTCGTAGGTGCGCCGGTAGGAAGCCAGCCGTCCCCACGGGGTCCAGCGCCCGCCGGTGCGCGGTATCGGCACCAAGGCCAGCCGGGATGCGAGCGTCACCCACCGGGGAACCACCTCACGCAGCCGTTCCAACTCCACACCGTCGGCGCCGAACACGCCGCGCAGGATGACGTTGAGGGTGATCCGCATCATCGGCCATCTGCCGGTACTTCCAGATACCGAGGACAAGCGCCAGAAGAAAGATCAGGCCTGCGGCCAACAGCGTGGCCATGGTGGGGTTGCCGAGAGGCTGAGTCATCATCACTCCGTGAACGGTGAATGTTTGATGCGCCAG
>CAISDL010000115.1 GCA_903884065.1 uncultured Actinomycetes bacterium
CTTCTCGGGGTTGTAGACCGATACCCCGGGGAAACCCCTGCCGACGGATCCGGGTGGGCAGTCACCGTCACGCGTGATGATCACCGCGCCTTCGGTGGAGCCGAAACCGTCCCACACCGCGCACCCGAAACGCCTGCCGAACTCCGCGATATCGCGTTCGGCCGCCTCGTTTCCGAACGCCACCCGCAAGGGGTTGTCGTGGTCGTCGTGGCACTCCGGCGTGGCGAGAACGTAGGCCAGCGGCTTGCCCACGTAGTTCAGGTAGGTGACCCCGTACCGCCGCAGATCGGTCAGCAGGACGGACGCCGAGAAGGTCGCCGGTGCCATGGCGGCGCCGGATGCCAGCGCGACCGCCCATCCGGCCAGCAGCGCATTGGAGTGGAACAGCGGCATCGAGAGATAGCACACGTCGGTGGGAGCGATCGAAAAACGCTGCACGAGAGCGACTCCCGAGAAGGGAATCATCATGTGGGCGACCTGAACCGCCTTGGGTTCCCCGCTGGTTCCGGAGGTGAAGATCAGCATGAAGGTGTCGGTCGGCTCGGCCTCGCGGTGCGGGATCAACTCCGGCGCTGCCGTCACCTGCCCGGTCCACTGCGCGGATTCGACGTCGATGACCCGGACGCCGGGCAGGTCCAGGCCATCGAGCAGCGCCCGGTGCGCGGAGTCGGTGAGCAGGATCTGGCAGTCGGCCCGAACGATGTCGCGGGCCAGGGAGTCGCCGCGGCGGGTGTTGTTGATACCGCACAGCACGTATCCGCCCAGTCCGGCGGCCGCAAGCGCGGTGAGCATGTCCGGGGTATTGCCCAGCAGCGCCCCGACGTGAAGCGGCCGCGCGGGGTCGCCCAGGCCGATCAGTACGGCCGCCTGCCGCGCCGCCTCGTCGAGGTGTTCGGCCCAGGTCCATACCCGGTCGCCGAACTTGACCGCCGGCGCGGGGTCGTCGAACCGCTCCCTGAGCAGTTGCTGGACGGTGGCGGACACGCTCACACGTTATGCGTCGGCGCGTCCGGCCAGCACCATAACGATGTCGCGAATCGGCGCCCGCACCTCCCGGCCCTCGCCGGCGGCGAAGTCGGCGTCGGTGGCCACCATTCGGATACCGTCGAGTCGCGCGACCGCATTGAGCGGAAACCTCATGCCGGCCAGTCGATTAGCCGCTTCGACGGCGGCGGCGACGGGCATCGGCCGGTCGATGCCCAGTGGCACGGTGATGTCCTGTCCGTGGACCAGCAGTTCGATCAACGGCTGCTGCACGCTGGTCCCGGGCACCTTCTTGCGTGCGCCGACCATGGAGCGCAGCGCCGCGGCGATCTCGGTCCGAGAACGCGGGTCCACGACACCCAACCGGCGGATCATCGAGTCGAACCGGAAACCCGATTTGACCGCCTCGACGATCGCCCGGGCCGGCGACATATGCGAATGGGTCAGGTGCGCGGCGACGTCACGCACCCGCCAGCCGTCGCACAACGACGGGGCGTTCCACTGTTCGGCGTCCAGAGTCTCGAACAGGGCCGCGAGTTCGGCCCGTTCGGTGTCGACACAGCGCCAGATGCCGTCGGCGTTCACCGGTCAGTGATCGACGTCGGCCATGCCCGGCGCTGTCTTGGACACCTGGACCAGGAACTCGTAGTTGGTCTTGGTCTTGCGAAGCTGGCTCATCAGCAGGTCGATGGCCTGGTGGCTGTCCAGTCCGGACAGCACCCGGCGCAGCTTGTGCACAACGGAGAACTCGTCCGGCGAGAGCAGCAACTCGTCCTTGCGGGTGCCCGACGGGTTGACGTCGACGGCCGGGAACACCCGGCGCTCGGCGATCTTGCGATCGAGCTTGAGCTCGGCGTTGCCGGTGCCCTTGAACTCCTCGAAGATCACCGTGTCGCCGGTGGAACCGGTCTCCACCATGGCGGTGGCGATGATGGTCAGCGAGCCGCCGTCCTCGATGTTGCGCGCCGCGCCGAGGAACCGCTTGGGCGGATAGAGCGCCGTCGAGTCGACACCGCCGGAGAGGATACGACCCGACGCCGGCGAGGCGTTGTTGTACGCGCGGCCCAGCCGGGTGATCGAGTCGAGGAGGACGACGACGTCCTTGCCCTGCTCGACCAGTCGTTTGGCGCGCTCGATGGCCAGCTCCGCAGCCTGGGTGTGATCCGACGGCGGACGGTCGAAGGTCGAGGCGATGACCTCACCCTTGACCGAGCGCTGCATGTCGGTGACCTCTTCGGGCCGCTCGTCGACCAGGACGACCATCAGGTGGCACTCGGGGTTGTTGCGGGTGATCGCGTTGGCGATGTCCTGCATGATCGTGGTCTTGCCCGCTTTGGGCGGGGAGACGATCAGCGCACGCTGGCCCTTGCCGATCGGCATGATCAGGTCGATGACGCGGGTGGTCAGCTTCTCTGGCGTGGTCTCCAGGCGCAGTCGCTGATTGGGATAGAGCGGGGTCAGCTTCCCGAACTCGGGGCGGTTCCTGGCCGCCTCGACGGGGCCGCCGTTGACGCTGTCGAGACGCACCAGTGGGTTGAACTTCTGGCGCGCGTTCTGGCCGCCACCACCTTCACCGTCTCGGGCAACCCGCACCGCACCGGTGACGGCGTCTCCGCGGCGAAGCCCGTTCTTGCGGACCATATTCATCGACACGTAGACGTCATTGGGTCCGGCCAGGTAGCCGGAGGTCCGGACGAAGGCATAGTTGTCGAGGACGTCGAGGATACCGGCCACCGGTTGGACGACGTCGTCCTCACGCAGTTCGGTCTCGCCGCCGCCGACGCCGGCATCGCCGGCGGGCCGCTCACCACGCCGCCGCCGGTCACGGAACCGCCGGCCGCGCCGGCCGCCGCGCCCGTCGTCATCGCCGCCGCCCTGGTCGCCCGAGTCCCGGTTCTCGTTACGGTTCTCGCCACGGTTGTCGTTGCGGTTCTCGCCACGGTTGTCGTTGCGGTTCTCGCCACGGTTCTCGCCACGGTTGTCGTTGCGGTTCTCGCCACGGTTGTCGTTGCGATTCTCGCCACGGTTGTCGTTGCGATTCTCGGTCCTGGCCCCCGCACCGTCGGCGGCGGGCGGCTGACCGGCGGTCTTCTCACCACTGCCGGCACCGTTCTCCGGCGCCGGCGCGGCGGGGGCGGCATCGCCCTCTGACCCGCCACTGCGAGCGCCGCCCTTCGGCGCGCCGCCCTGCACCTCGCGAATGGCGGCGATCAGTTCGCTCTTGCGCAAGCCTGACGTGCCCTTCACACCGACCTGGCTGGCGAGGGCGCGCAATTCCGGCAGCACCATGGTGGCCAGGGAGCCACCCGCGGATTTGGGGGCCTTGGCATCGGACGGGCTGTCGGAGGTCACGGCGGCCCGGGCATCTGGTGCGGGGGCGTCAGCCGTGATGAGGTCCGTATCGGTCACGGATTTCCTTTCTTCCCTCGCGTTCTCATCTCGCGGGGTTTCTGGCGCTCAGGTGATTCTCTGAACGCACGAAGTCTCACCGGGTCTCGGTGTCAGTGGCAGCCGGGTGGGTGGCCATGAGGCCAACAGTCAACCGACTGGAGTCAAACACAGGGAAATTTGTGGTGATCGTCCTAGTGTCGGCGCAGTACACGCTGCGATTGCTGGACGCTTCCGAGGATAGTCCGCTCGGCCCGTCGAGGCAAGAACGCCCTCACCGGCGATTCAGCTGTTCGTCGGCGGCGACGGCGCTGACCCCGGATGTCCAGCTCACCGGTCGACCCACGCCCAACTCACGGACGGCAAATCCGTGTTCGCGCCCGAACTCCACGGCCGCTGCCGGCAGATCCGAGCCGTTGGTGAAGGCCAGCACCGACGGGCCGGCGCCGGAGAGCACGGCGGCGACCCCGTGGCGACGCAGGAGCTGCAGATACTCCCCCGATGCGGGCATTGCCGGTGCCCGCTGCGGCTGGTGCAACGCATCCTCGGTAGCCGCCATCAGCAGGTCCGGTCGCTCGGTCAGGGCCAGAACGAGCAAAGCCGCACGGCTGACATTGAAACTGGCCGCCTCGTGACTGACCTGATCGGGCAGCAGCACGCGGGTCTCCGCGGTGGAGGACCGCACTTGCGGGATGCCGGGGAATACCCGGATGTCGGGATGCAGGCGCAACGGCGCGGCGAAGTAGCCGGGCGCAGACCCCGAGCCGACGGGGGCCGACTCCGACCAGGACACCACCGCGCCGCCGAGCACCGATGCCGAGGCGTTGTCCGGGTGGCCTTCGAATTCACCGGAGAGCTGGATCAGCTGCTCGGTGGTCAACGGTCGCTGATCCGACTGCGCCACAAGCGCATTGGCCACCGCCAGGCCACCGACGACGGCCGCGGCCGAGGACCCCAGTCCGCGCGAATGCGGAATAACGTTGCGGCAATGCACTTTCAGGCCCGCCGCCTCGACACCCGCTGCGGCCAGACCCCGACGGATGGCTACCGCGACCAGGTTGTCGGGGCCTCCGGGAACCTGCCCTTCGCCCTCCCCCTCGACATCGACGATGGTTGTCCCCGAGGTGGTTTCGGCAGTGATCTCGTCGTAGAGAGCCAAAGCCAGACCGAGGCTGTCGAAGCCGGGGCCCAGGTTGGCGCTGGACGCCGCCACAGTCGCACGCCCGGTCAGCCCGGCGGGCAGTCGGATGGTCACCGGCAGTTCACCCCCCGCCTGTCAGTCCAGGCCCAGGGCGGCCACTACGGCGGCCGGCTCGACCGGGAGCGGGGTGACCGGCGGCACGTCGCGCAGCGCGGTGTCGGGGTCCTTCAAACCGTGCCCGGTGACGGTGCAGACCACCAACGAGCCCGGCCGCACCCAGCCGTCGGCGACGGCCTTGAGCAGCCCGGCGACGCTGGCCGCCGAGGCCGGCTCCACGAAGACCCCCTCGTCGCGCGCCAGCAGGTGGTAGGCCTCCAGCAGTTCTTCGTCGGTGGCGGCCAGGAATCGCCCGCCGGACTGTTCCTTGGCCGCCATGGCCCCGTCCCAGGATGCCGGGGAACCGATCCGGATGGCGGTGGCCAGTGTCTCCGGATTGCTGACCGGATGGCCCAGCACCAGCGGGGCAGCACCGGCGGCCTGGGTGCCGAGCATCCGCGGCAGCGTGTCCATCACCCCGTCGCGGTGGTACTCCGTGTAGCCCTTCCAGTAGGCGGTGATGTTCCCGGCGTTGCCGACCGGCAGGGCGTGGACGTCCGGAGCGGCGCCGAGTGCGTCGACGATCTCGAACGCCGCGGTCTTCTGGCCCTCGATACGCACCGGGTTGACGCTGTTGACCAATGAGATCGTCGGGTAGTCCGCGGTGAGCTTGCGGGCGAGTTCCAGACAGTCGTCGAAGTTTCCGTCGATCTGGATGATCTTGGCGCCGTGCATGACGGCCTGGGCGAGCTTGCCCATCGCGATCTTGCCCTGCGGGATCAGCACCGCGCAGGTGATACCGGCGCGGGCCGCGTAGGCGGCGGCCGAGGCCGAGGTGTTTCCGGTCGATGCGCACAGCACCGCCTTCTGCCCGCGGGCCACCGCCTCGGTCACCGCCATCGTCATCCCGCGATCCTTGAACGACCCGGTGGGGTTGTGACCCTCGACCTTGATGTGCACGGTGCAGCCGGTCCGCTCGGACAGCCGCGGGGCCGGTACCAGCGGCGTGCCGCCCTCGAGCAGGGTCACCGGCGTCCAGTCTGCGGCCATCGGCAGCCGGTCGCGGTACGCCTCGATCAAGCCGGGCCAGGAGCACCCGATGCGACCACGGCAGGGCCCAAACCCTCGATCGCTCATTCGGCGGTCCCCTCCAGGCGCAGCACGCTGGTGACCTCGTCGACGACATCGAGGCCGGCCAATGCCGTGACGGTCTCCGACAGTGCGGCGTCGGTGGCCCGATGGGTGACGACGACGATCCGCGCACCGCTGGGCTGGCCGGTGTCGTCGACGAGACCCTCCTGACGCACCTCGGCGATGCTGACTTCCCGCCTGCCGAATTCCGTTGCCACCGAAGCCAGTACGCCGGGCCGGTCCTTGACCGTCATGCTCACGTAATAGCGGGTCGGGATGACGCCGATCGGGGCGATCGGCAACTGCGCGTAACGGGACTCCCGCGGACCGCGGCCGCCCTGCACCCGGTTGCGGGCTGCCATGACGACGTCTCCCATCACTGCCGAGGCGGTGGGGTTGCCACCGGCGCCCTGGCCGTAGAACATCAGCCGCCCGGCCGCCTCGGCCTCCACGACGACGGCGTTGAAAGCGCCGTTGACAGCGGCAAGCGGATGCTCGAGTGGAACCAGCGCGGGGTAGACACGAGCCGAGACCCGTTGTTGCCCGTCGGAGGTGATCCGTTCACAGATGGCCAGCAGTTTGATGGTGCAGCCCAACCCCCGGGCGGCCTCGAAGTCGGCCGGGCTCACCTTGGTGATGCCCTCCCGGTAGACGTCGTCGGCGGTGACGCGGGTATGGAAGGCGATCGAGGCCAGGATGGCCGCCTTGGCCGCCGCGTCGTAGCCCTCGACGTCGGCGGTGGGATCGGCCTCGGCGTAGCCCAGCGCGCTCGCGTCAGCCAGCGCACTGGCGTAATCCGCTCCGGTGGAGGACATCTCGGAGAGGATGTAGTTGGTTGTGCCGTTGACGATGCCGGCCACCCGCAGCACGCTGTCGCCGGCCAGCGACTGGGTCAGCGGGCGGATCACCGGGATCGCACCGGCCACCGCCGCCTCGAAGTACAGATCGACGTGGGCGCGCTCGGCGGCCTCGGCGAGCTCGCCGGTGGACTGGGAAAGCAGGGCCTTGTTCGCGGTGACCACAGACTTGCCGTGCTCCAGTGCCGTGAGGATCGCCTTGCGCGCAGGCTCGACAGGGCCCATCAACTCCACGACGATGTCGACGTCCTCCCGCGACACCAGATCCTCGACGTTGTCGGTCAGCAGGCCCGGCGGGACACCGCGGTCGTCGGCGACCCGTCGCACCGCGATGCCGCGCAGTTGCAGCGGCGCACCGATGCGCGCAGCCAGATCCGGTGCGCTCTCCTCGATGATCCGCACCACCTCGCGCCCGACGTTGCCCAGACCCAGCACCGCCACGCCGATCGGCTTGTCGTGATCAGACACGTTCACCCCACCTCCAGACTTAGCAGATCGTCGAGCGTCTCCCGGCGCAGAATCAGACGGGACTTCCCGCCGCGCACGGATACCACCGGCGGGCGGCCGATCAAGTTGTACCGACTCGACATCGAGTAGCAGTAGGCGCCGGTGGCGGCGACAGCCACCAGGTCACCCGGAGTCACATCGTCGGGAACCCAGGCGTCGCGAACCACGATATCGCCGCTCTCGCAGTGCTTGCCGACGACGCGGGCCAGGGTGGGCCCGGCAGAGCTGGTGCGGGAGGCAAGGCGTACGTCGTAGTCGGCGCCGTACAGGGATGTGCGGATGTTGTCGCTCATACCGCCGTCGACGCTGACGTAGCGGCGGTGCGCGGAGCCGCTGACCGCGACGTCCTTGACCGTGCCCACCTCGTAGAGGGTGATGGTTCCCGGACCGGCGATCGCGCGCCCGGGTTCGACCACCAGCCGGGGCGAGGGCAGGCCGACGGCCGCGGACTCCGTCTCCACGATCGCCGACAGCTTGGCGGCGAGTTCGGCGACGGGCGGCGGATCATCCTGCGGCACATAGGAAATGCCCAGACCGCCCCCCAGGTCAACGGTGGCGATCTGAGCGGTCTTGTCCACTCCGAACTCCGCGACGACATCGCGCAGCAGTCCGATGACCCGCCGTGCGGCTAGTTCGAAACCGCCGACGTCGAAGATCTGCGAGCCGATATGACTGTGCAATCCGACCAATCGGAGGTTGGGCGCGGCGAAGACGCGGCGGACCGCCGCCATCGCGTCTCCGGCGGCAAGCGACAGCCCGAACTTCTGGTCCTCGTGGGCGGTGGCGATGTACTCGTGGGTGTGGGCTTCCACACCCACCGTGACCCGGACCATGACGTCCTGCACCACACCGGCATCACCGGCGACGGCGTCGAGACGGTCGATCTCGGTCATCGAATCCAGGACGACGTAACCGATGCCGGCTTTCACGGCGGCGGTGAGTTCGTGGACCGATTTGTTGTTGCCGTGCAGGGCGATCCGCTCGGCGGGAAATCCGGCGTGCAGCGCGACGGCGAGTTCGCCGCCGCTGGCGACGTCGAGACAGAGGCCTTCCTCGGCGACCCACCGAGCGACCTCGCTGCACAGAAACGCCTTGGCCGCGTAGTTGACGTTGGCGCCGCCGCCGAATGCTTCGGCCATCTCACGACAGCGGCTTCGAAAGTCGTCCTCGTCGATGACGAACAGCGGTGTGCCGTAGGTCGCGGCGAGTTCGGTCACCGGGACGCCTGCCACCCGAACCACCCCGTCATCACCGCGGAGGAGATTGCGCGGCCACACCCGTGGCGACAGCGCCAGCACCTCGGCGGCGGTCTGCGGTCGCGGCGGCGAATCCCCGTGGTGGATCTCCTCAGCGTGCCGGGGTCCGGCGGGATGGGCGTTCACATCCGCTCCGGAGCCGTAACACCAAGGATCCCAAGCCCGTTGGCGATCACCTGTCGGGTGGCCTCGCACAACGCGAGTCGGGCGCGGTGCAGATCGCCGGCTTCCTCGTCACCCTGGGGCAACACCCGGCAGGAGTCGTAGAACCGGTGATAGTCGCCGGCCAGGTCCTCCAGGTAGCGGCAGACCCGGTGCGGTTCGCGCAGGGCGGCCGCCGCCTGCAGAACCCGGGGGAACTCCCCGAGGTTGCGGATGAGCGTCCCCTCTTTGTCGTGCGAGAGCAGATCGAGATGGGCGGTGTCCGCCTGCAGGCCGAGGTCGGCGGCGTTGCGCGCCAGCGCACATAACCGGGCATGCGCGTACTGCACGTAGTAGACCGGGTTTTCACTCGACGCCGAGGACCACAGAGCCAGGTCGATATCGATCGGGCTGTCCACCGAGGAGCGGATCAGAGCGTACCGCGCGGCGTCGACGCCGATGGCCTCGACCAGATCGTCGAGGGTGATCACGGTGCCGGCCCGCTTGCTCATCCGCACCGGCTGGCCGTCGCGGACCAGGTTGACCAACTGGCCGATGAGCACTTCCACGGTGTCCGGGTCGTCGCCGAGGGCGGCGGCGGCGGCCTTGAGCCGGGCGATGTAGCCGTGGTGGTCGGCGCCGAGCATGTAGATGCACAGGCCGAAACCGCGTTGCCGCTTGTCGAGGTAGTAGGCGAGGTCACCGGCGATGTAGGCGGGCTGGCCGTCGCTCTTGATGACCACCCGGTCCTTGTCGTCACCGAATTCTGTGGTGCGCAACCAGGTTGCGCCGTCCTTCTCGTAAATCGCGCCGTTGGCACGCAGTTGCGCGATGGCCTGATCCACCCGCCCGCTGCTGTGCATGGAGTCTTCGTGGGTGTAGACGTCGAAGTCGGTGCCGAACTCGTGCAGCGAGGACTTGATCTGGGTGAACATCAGGTCCACGCCGATCGAGCGGAACGTCTCGCACCGCTCGGCGTCGGGGAGGCTCAGGGCATCGGGGGCAACTGCGAGAACCTGCGCGGCAATGTCGGCGATGTAGGCGCCGGCGTAACCGTCCTCGGGGGCCGGCTCGCCCTTGGCGGCGGCGATCAGCGAGTTGACGAACCGGTCGATCTGGGCGCCATGATCGTTGAAGTAGTACTCGCGTACCACCACGGCGCCCTGGGTGGCCAGCAGCCTGCCGAGGGCGTCACCGACGGCGGCCCAGCGCGTTCCGCCGATGTGGATGGGCCCGGTCGGGTTGGCTGAGACGAACTCCAGGTTGATACTGCGGCCGCCGAGCAGGCCGGAGTGGCCGTAGCCGGCTCCCGCCGAGACGATGTCGGCGACCAGTGCGCCCTGCGCGGCGGTCTCGATGCGCAGATTGACGAAGCCCGGCCCGGCCAACTCCGCCGACGCGATGCCGTCGGCATCGACGAGTGCGGCGGCCAGCCAGCCCGCCAACTCCCGCGGGTTGACGCCGACCTTCTTGGCGACCTGCAGGGCGAGGTTGGTGGCGTAGTCGCCGTGCTCGGGGTTGCGCGGGCGTTCCACGGTCACCGTGGCCGGCAGCGCGGCCGGATCCAGGCCGTGTTCGACGAGCACCGCAGCGGCAGTGTCGCGCAGCAGTTCGGCGAGATCGGCGGGGGTCACGGGGGTTCATCCTATGCGTTAGGCTGTGTGCGCCCGACGGCGCAGCACAACACATGCGCCCCCGTAGCTCAGGGGATAGAGCGTCTGCCTCCGGAGCAGAAGGCCGCAGGTTCGAATCCTGCCGGGGGCACCATCGGTGGGAGGCCTGTTGGTCGGTCGACGATCGACGATCCCCCTGGCTGTCGGCGGAATGCTGATCGTGCTTGTCGCCGGTCCGGCGGAGGCCGATCCGGGTCTGATGAGCGGCGACTACCGGATCCGGGTGGACGGCTCCGACTTCGGGGTGTGGACCTTCACCCCCGACTGCGACGTCCCCGCCGATGGTTGCACCGCCCGAGTTGAGGCCCATCCGAAAGACTGGGCCGCCGTCGCGACGCTGTCCGACGGTCGGTGGAGCCTCACCCGAACCTCGGCGTCGCTGTTCGGCTGCGACGACGGGAGCACCACGGCGGGCGAACTGCGCGCCACCTGGGATCCCGGCTCGCTGGCCGGATCCCTGCTGCTCGTACCGGCCGGAAAGCGTTGCGGCGGCTCGGATGCGCCACTGCGGGGAGCCCTGCGACTCGTCAAAGTCTGACGTGGGCGGGTGACGTAGGCGGGTGACGATTACAGCCGCTTGATCCGGCCCTGATACCGGGCGACGTACGCCGCGTTGCTCTGCTCGCCGGCATCGCCGTTGGCGCTGTGCCACACCGGCGCGGGGTGGCCCCGCCGCTGCAGTTCGGCGACAGTGGCGGCGACCAGCGCCTGCAGCACCGCGCTGCCCACCACGGTGGAGGTGGCCGACACCGCGCTGGGGCATCCCGGGATCTGCACCGTGACATCGCCGTCGGCGCCGTAGTTGTCGAATACCAACTCGGCGCAGTCGAGCAGCTTCCTCCCGCTGGGGTGGCGCGAGCTGACACCGCGGGAGAATTGCACCGACGTCAGCGCCAGGACCGTGGCGCCGCGCTCTCTGGCGGCCAGCGCCATCTCGATCGGTACGGCATTGCGGCCCGAGTTGGAGATCACCAGCATGACGTCACCGGCCTGCAGCGGTTCGTCCTGAAGTAATTGCTCGGCATAACCGGGCACCCGTTCCAGCCAGGTGGAGCGCCGGGCGTTCACCATCACCGAGAGTGGCACGTCCAGAATGGCGTTCACCGGCACCAGGCCGCCGGCCCGGTAGAACAACTCGGCGGCCAGGAGTTGCGAATGCCCGCTGCCGAACACGTGCCACAGGCCGCCGGCCATGATGCAATCGGCAATCCGGGTGGCGGCGGCATTGAGAGTGGGCAGTTGCTCGTCGTGGACGCGCCGCAGCAGCGCGCCGACGGTGCGCAGATATTCGGCGGCGTAGTCGCCCATGGTGGCTCCTAACGGCGGCGGTTGGACACCGGCCCGGTCATCGACTGCACCGAACGGGCAACGGGAATCGCCGGGTCGCAGTCCGGGGCCCGCAGCGGTGCGCCGTAGGACGTCGTGATGGGCACCACTCCGGCCCATCCGCCGGCAGCGACATCGCCGTCGGCGTCCTCCGGCCACCCGTCGGCGATCTTCAGCGACCAGTTGTCCGGGCCGATCGACATCCCGAGCACCAGAGTGGCGGCCAACTCCTTGGCGCTACTCGCCCGAAGTTCGCCGGAGCGCCCGGGGATGAAGGTGTCCAGCAGCGTCTGCAGATGACCGACCTTGTCGTCGCCGCGCACGACGCGGAAGCTGCCGAACAGCACGGCACTGCGGTAGTGGAAGGACGACTCGAAACCGCTTCGCGCCACCAGGATTCCGTCCAGCGCGGTCACGCACGCCGAGGCCGGGGCGCCCTCGGCAAGCTCGCGCAGCCACGGGGATCCGGTGGACCCGTGGATCACCAGTTCGTCGCCGATTCGCGCGAAGCCGATCGGCAGGGCCACGGGATGACCATCGCGAATGAAGGCGACCGTCACCAGTGGTGTGCTGTCCAGCAGTGCGTCGAGATGCGCACGGATGTGGCTCTGCCGCTCACTCAGGCGGGTGACTTCGGTTGAGGGCATCGGCATGCCATCAGGGTGACCGATCAACCGACGCGCCGCAACGCCGCGGAGTTCAGATCCTTGACGGCGGGATAGCCGTCGACAGCCATGATGAGGTCGGCCTCGGCGAGCAGGGAACGCAGCACATGCACGATCCCGTCGGTGCCGGCGAGTGCGGCCCCGTAGGCATAGGGACGGCCGATCCCCACCGCGCTGGCCCCGAGTGCCAATGCCTTCACGATGTCGGCGCCGGAACGTATTCCGGAGTCGAACAGCACCGGGACTTCCCCGGCGGCCGCCACGACGTCGGGCAGGCAGTCGATGGCGGGCAGGCCGCCATTGGCCTGACGGCCGCCGTGGTTGGAGCAGTAGATGCCGTCGACGCCGGCGTCGACGGCCCGGCGGGCGTCCTCGGGATGGCAGATGCCCTTGAGAATCAGCGGCAGGTCGGTCAGCGACCGCAGCCACGGTAAATCGTTCCAGGTCAAAGAGTTTCCGAAGATGCTGACCCAGTGCATGACAGCATTGCGCGGGTCAGCGTCGACGTCCGCGTCGACCTTCGCGCGGAAGTGCGGGTCGCTGATGTAGTTGGCCAGGCACAGCCCGCGCAGCTGCGGGAAGTTGGCCGTCGACAGGTCGCGTGGCCGCCAGCCGGGGATCCAGGTGTCCAGGGTCACCACGATGCCGGCATAACCGGCCGCCTCGGCCCGATGCACCAGACTCTCGGCGAGCTCGCGGTCGGTCGGGGTGTAGAGCTGGAAAAACCCCGGGGTGTCGCCGAATTCGGCCGCGACGTCCTCCAGCGGATCCATCGTCAGGGTGGACACGCACATCGGCACGCCGGTTCGTGCGGCGGCGCGGGCCGCGGCCAGGTCCCCGTGCCGGTCGCTGGTGCACAGCCCGATCACCCCGATGGGGGCCATGAAAACCGGTGCGGGCCAACGTCGGCCCCACAGCTCCACCGAGAGGTCCCGCTCGGTGGCGCCGACGAGCATCCGCGGGATCAGACCCCAGTTGTTGAACGCGGTGGCGTTGGTCCGCTGGGTCAGTTCGTCACCGGCGCCGCCGGCGACGTAGGACCAGACCGACGGCGACAGAGCCTGTTCGGCTCTGGCTTCCAACTCGGCGAAGGACATCGGCAGCGTGGGCAGGACCCCGGTGAGGCCCTGCAGGTAGATCTCCAGCTGATAGTTGCCGAAGCTCATGGAAGTCCTGTCCCGGAAGCGAAGTCGGAGGCGACGTCGGCAGCCCGCCGCAATTGGTCGAGGTCTGAACTCGTCGGGATCAGTTGCACCTCGCTGGTTCCGACGGCGGCGAAGGCCCGCAGCACCTCGGCCAACTGGTCCTCGTTTCCGGCGAAGCCGGTGGCCGGGGCCATCGCGTCGACGATCCCGGCGGGGATCCAATTCATGTAATGCCTAAGGTGCCGGTGCATCTGAGCGCGGGCCTCGCCGGTATCGCCCATGGCGAACCAGAACGAGGTCGCCAGGTGCGGCGGCGGCTTGCCGGCCTGCGCCCATGCCGCGCGGCCCACCTCGAATAGCTGATTCTGTTCGGCGACGTCGAGGTTCAAGGTGATCCCGGCCAGGCCGTCGGCCCACCCGGCGGCGCTGCGCAGTGTCTTGGGTCCGACGGTGCCGACGAGCAGCCGGGGCCCGCCGGGCTGCACCGGCGTGGGTCCGACGGGCAGCACCGAATCGGTGATCTTCTCCCCCGCCCAGACCTTCTTCATGACCGCGACCCGGTTCGCCATCTCCCGCATGGTCTGGGTGGACGGGTCCGCGCCGACGGCCAGGTAGTCCTCGTGGCGGCCGCCGACGCCGATCCCCACGGTGAGCCTGCCCCCGCTGAGCATGTCGCCGGTGGCCAGCGACTTGGCCAGCAGCACCGGGTCGTGCAACTGCGGCACGACGACTGTGGTGATCAGCGGCACCCGTTCGGTCCAGGCCGACAGCGCACCGAGCAGCGCGATGGCCTCCGGATTGTCGAAGGCGATGCGCTCGCCCCAGCACAGCGAGGAGAACGGCCCGTTGTCGATGCGCTGCGCCCACCGCCGCAGGGTGGTCGCGTCGAGGGCGGGCTCCATCACCGGCATGGTCATGCCTATCTGCACGACCGCGATTCTGGCACGCCCGGCCGGGGAGGCGAAGCTAGCGGGCCGGATCCTTGCGGGCGCGGATCGGACCGGCACTCGGCGGTGGCGCGAGCAGGGTGCCGCGCAGGGTGCCCCGTGCCGTGCGGACCGCCACCAACAGCCAGGTGCACAGCAGCCCCGCGTAGGCGATCGCGGCGGCGACCCGGAAGGCGGGCAGGCCCGTGTGAATCGCAAGCTGGGTGGTGCCGGTGACGAACGTCCCGACCGGGAAGGTCAGGCTCCACCACGTCAACGCGAAAGGCATGCCGCGCCGGATCGTCCGCACCGTCAGCGAGGTGGCCAGCGCGATCCACAGCACGGCGAAGCCCCACACCGGGACACCGTAGAGAATCGAGAAGGTGTTCATCGCCCCGGCGACCGGCGGGTCGACGGCAACCGCTGCCTGGGTGCCGAGAAGCCCTGCAGCGGTGATTGATTGGCCGACCGGACCCAGCACGATCCACAGCGTGGGAACCCGTGCGGTGCCCGAAGTTCCGTAGAGCGCCAGCCGGCTCCAGATCATCGAGATGATGATGAACGCCGCGACCAGCGACAGGCCGAACAGCGCCCAACAGCCGTAGAGCAGGGTCTGGCGTGCCGCCCCGGCCGGCGTGTGCGGGATCAACAACGCGCCGGCCGCCGCAGCAACCATGGGCGGGACGATCGGCATGAGCCACCCGCCGAAGGCGGCGTCGGGTTCGACGTCATGCTGGGTGAACATCAGGAACGGGATGCTCACCGCGGTGAACAGTCCCCCGGCCGTGCCGGCCACCCACAGCACCCAACTGAGGTCGACGGCGGCCCGTTCCCCGATCACATCGCGGCCCACCAGGAGCGCGCCCATCCCGACGGTGAGCAGGGCCATCGGCGCAGCACCGTAGAAATGGGCCATCTGCGGGTTGCGGGCGTGCCGGCGGGCGACCGTCGGATGACGGAGCCAGTGACCGCCGACCACCGCGACGAGCCAGGCCAGCAAGAGTGCCGCGACGACCCATACCGCCCGCGTGAAGATGTGCATACCCGGCACGTCGACCGGCAGTGTTGCGCCCGCGTTGGCCACGATCCCGGTGCCCATCACGGATGCGAACCAGTTCGGGCCGACGTGTCCCAGCCGTTCGATCGGAGTTTCAGTCACCAGCCGTGCGCCTCCCGCGCCGGTCCTCCTGGTTGAGGTACTCCCGCGCCATCGTCTCGACGTGGGCGGGCAAGTCCCCCAGGGCCACATCGGCCAGTGTGGTCTCCTCCAGAACCGAACGCATGCTGGCGCGCAGCGCCCGCCAGACATCGGTGAGGGCGGTGGTCGGCCCGGAATAGGGCAGATCACCCAACCCGATATCGCGCACACTGGCCAGCGGTCCGTCGATGCAACGCAGCACGTCGGCGATGCTGACCTCGGCGGCCGGCCGGGCGAGTTCATAGCCGCCGTCGCGTCCCCGATGGCTGCGCACCAATCGATCGGCACGCAAATCGGACAGGATGTCGACGAGGAATTGGGCCGGAATCCCCTGGGATTTCGCAAGTTCCTCGGTCTTGACCAGGACACCGACCGGGACCGACGCGAGTTGCGTCATGGCGCGGACCGCGTACTCCGCTTTGGCCGACATCCGCATTCCGCGGATTCTGCCACTAGCCTCGATTTTTCGTGCCGGTGGGGTTCGGGGGCGTTGGCGCGTGAAAGTCGCTGAGCGGTAGCAATTTTGGCCTGATGGCGCGTTTAGGTGCCCCGTGTCGCCGGGGTGGGCGGGCGTTCCTGGGGCCGGGCCTTTC
>CAISDL010000116.1 GCA_903884065.1 uncultured Actinomycetes bacterium
GCACACCTGGGAGAACTGCGTGGCCGCGTGCTCGGGCTGCAACCACCGCAAGGCGGACAAGCTGCTCGCCGAGTTGGGCTGGACGCTGCGCCTGGTTCCCACGCCGCCCAAAGGACAGCATTGGCGGCTGCTGTGCACCGTCAAGGAGCTCGACCCCGCCTGGGTGCGCTACCTCGGCGAGGGCGCTGCCTGAGTCGATCCCCCGGTTCGGGCCGCTCCTTGCATCCCCGCAACGCTGCGATACGGTCTTGTCCGTGCCTACCGCCCTCCAGCATGGACTGCCGGTCCTCCTTGTCATCGCGGTCGTCGCGCTGATCTACATGCGCGGCCGCAAGAACCGGCCCAGCTACCACCTGTCGCAGCCGTTCACCCACGAGCCGATCCTGTGGGCCGCCACCGACGAGACGATTCCGGGCGGCAGCCACGGGCACGGCGGCTCGGCGCTGACTGTGGGAGGTGGCGCCAGTGGCAACTGGTGAGTACCTGGTGACCCGTTACGACGGAGACCGTTTGCCGATCGGCTGGGCGGTGACGTCCAGCGGCCGGTTGTCGGTGGCCGCTGACCCGAGTGAACTGCCGGGGCATTACCCGTTCCGCAACCTTGATCTGATGGAGCTGGACAACGCGTTGACGAGCGCAAGCCGGCAGTCCAAGGCGCGGTTCGCCGTGTACGTGGGGGATCTCGGCGTGGACCCCGCGGCCCGGGCCCGCGAGGTGCTCGCCGACGTGCCGACGCCGAACAACGCTGTGCTGCTTGCCGTTTCGCCGGATCAGCGCGCGATCGAGGTGACCTACGGCTCGGACCTGTGTGGCCGTGGCGTGGAGTCGGTCGCCCCACTCGGGGTTTCCGCGGCCGCGTCGGCATTCCGCGAGGGCAACCTGATCGACGGGCTCATCAGCGCCGTGCGGGTGATGTCGGCAGCGATCGCCCGGCCGTAAACCTCAGCGTCCGTCGAACGCCCGGGCTTTGAGGGATCGCTCCACGCCCGCCCGGCCTTCGACGACGAGTCGGCGCAGCGGTGGCGGAACATGCAGGCCGCCCAGGAACCAGTCGGCAGCGGCCAAGCCTTCGGTGCTGACGTCCCAGGACGGATACAGCCCGATCACCACGGTCTGCGCCACCTCGCTGGAACGCCGCTCCCAGACGGCGGAAATGGTGTCGAAATACTGCTTGGTGTACGGCGCGAGGACTTCTGACTGCCCTGGATGGACGAACCCGGTGATGATCGACCGCGCGGTGATGTTCGCCAAGGTGTCGTCTTCGATGACCTCCCGCCACGCCCGGTGCTTCACGTCGGCCTGCGGTCGGGCCGCCGACGCGGCCGCGGCGTGACGCCGCCCGGCCGCGGTCGGGTCCCGGGTGAGTTCGGCGTCGATGAACGGCGACTCGACCCCGTCGGTATCGATCCGCCCGCCGGCGGCCAACGCGGTGACGATCCGCCAGCGCAGGTCGGTGTCGACCGCCAGGCCGGGCAGCCCGTGATCAGCGGGGTCGTGACCGAGAAGGTCGGCCAGCAACACCAGATGGTGGCCGCCGAGTACCGAGGTGCACAGTGCGTTGACGAACGCCAACTGATGATCGGAGCCGGCCTCGGCGCCCCGGGCCAGTTCCAGCAGCCGGTCGGCGAAGGCCGGCCAGCCCTCGGCGGCCGCCCAGCCCGGCTCGGCATAGGAGTTCAGCGCCGTCTGGGCTTGCAGCAGCAGCCGCTGGGCGACGCCCACCTCCGTCTCGGCGTGCACACCGCGGGACACCAGAGCGACGAAGTCGCGGGCCCGCAGTTCCGCGTCGCGCGTCATCTCCCAGGCCGCCGACCATACGAGCGTGCGCGGTAACGGCTCCGCGATGTCGGCGATGCGATCAAGTGCGGCACTGAGGGACTCCGGGTCCAGCCGCATCGAGCAGTAGGTCAGGTCGTCGTCGTTGACCAGTATCAGCTTTCCGCGTGAAAGCCCTTGGAGGGCAATCACTTCGGTGACCTCTCCGGCGACGTCGAGTTCCTCGCGGTGGGTCCGGATCAACTTGCCAGACGGGTCTTCCTCGTAGATCCCGACCGCCAGCCGGTGCACCCGGGTCTCCCCGGCGCCGGGGGCGGCCCCGCCCTGGCGGATCGCGAACCGGGTGAACCGGCCCTCGTCGTCGACGTCGAAGTCCGGCCGCAGCGTGTTGAGCCCGGTGGTCTTCAGCCACTGCCGGCCCCAGTCGGACAGGTCACGGCCGGACGCCTTCTCCAATGCCCCCAGCAGGTCGTCGAAGGTGGCGTTGCCGAACGCGTGGGCGTTGAAGTAGTCGCGCAGCCCGGCCAGGAACTGCTCCAGGCCCACGTAGGCGACCAGCTGCTTGAGCACGCTGGCGCCCTTGGCATAGGTGATGCCGTCGAAGTTCACCTCGACGGCGTGCAGGTCGGGGATGTCGGCGGCCACCGGATGGGTCGACGGCAGCTGATCCTGCCGGTAGGCCCACGACTTCTCCACGTTGGCGAAGGTGGTCCACGCCTCGGTGTACTCGGTCGCCCCGGCCTGGCACAGCACCGAGGCGAAGGTGGCGAAGGACTCGTTGAGCCACAGGTCGTCCCACCACCGCATCGTCACCAGGTCGCCGAACCACATGTGCGCCATCTCGTGCAGCACGGTCTCTGAGCGGCGCTCGTAGCTGTAGCGGGTGACCTTGCTCCGGAACACATAGTCCTCAAGAAACGTCACCGCCCCGGCGTTCTCCATGGCGCCGGCGTTGAACTCGGGGACGAACAACTGGTCGTACTTGCCGAATGCGTAGGGCACGCCGAAGTTGCGGTGATAGAAGTCGAAGCCCTGCTTGGTCTCGGTGAACAGCCTTTCGGCGTCCATGTACTCCGCCAGCGAGGCGCGGCAGAAAATCCCCAGCGGGATCTCGCCGTGTTCGTCGGAAAAGGCGTCGCGCCACACCGCATACGGCCCGGCCACCAGCGCAACCAGGTACGTGCTCATCTTCGGGGTGGTCGCGAACGTGTGGACGGTGACGTCCCCGTCGCGGACGGCGTCGGTCGTCGCCCCGTTGGAGATGACCTGCCAGTGCGCCGGCGCGGTGACGACGACGTCGAACGTCGCCTTCAGGTCGGGTTGGTCGAAGCAGGCGAACATCCGCTTGGCGTCGGCGGTTTCGAACTGCGAGTACAGATACACCTCGCCGTCCACCGGGTCGACGAAGCGGTGCAGACCCTCGCCGGTGTTGGAGTAGTAGCAGTCGGCGTCGACCACGAGGACGTTGTCGTGGGCCAGACCCGCCAGGGCGATCCCGCGTGACTCGTCGTAGCCCGAGACGTCGATGGCGTGGCCGTTGAGGACAGCGCTGTGGACGACGTCGGCCGCCAGGTCGACGTAGGTGTCGGCACCGGGCAGCGCCTCGAATCGGACGGTGGTGACCGATCGGAAGGTCTTCTGCTCGGGAACGAGATCCAGGTGGATCCGGTAGCTGTCGACGGTCACCAGTGCCGCGCGTTCGAGGGCCTCGTTGCGGGTCAGATTCGGAAGCACGGGTCCCAACCTATCCTTGAGCCATGGATGCGTCGCGCGCTGACTTCTGGTTCGACCCGCTGTGCCCGTGGGCCTGGATCACCTCCCGGTGGATTCTCGAGGTGGAGAAGGTCCGCAACGTCGAGGTGCGCTTCCACGTGATGAGCCTGGCGGTGCTCAACGAGAACAACGAGGGTCTACCCGAGCAGTACAAGGAGTTGATGAAGCAGGCCTGGGGACCGGTCCGGGTGGCGGTCGCCGCCGAGCAGGCCCACGGGGCGGATGTGCTCGGGCCGTTGTACACCGCGATGGGAACCCGAATCCACAACCAGGGCGACAAGAACCTCGAGCACGTCATCGCCGAGTCGCTCGCCGAGGCCGGACTGCCGGCCGAGTTGGCCGCCGCCGCCACCGCGACCGACTACGACGAGGCGCTGCGTGCCAGCCACCACGCGGGAATGGACGCGGTCGGCGACCAGGTCGGCACACCGACCATCCACATCAACGGCGTCGCGTTCTTCGGCCCGGTCCTTTCCCGGATTCCGCGCGGGGAACAGGCCGGCGTGCTGTGGGACGCCTCGGTGGCGCTGGCGTCCTATCCGCACTTCTGGGAACTCAAACGCTCCCGCACCGAGCCGCCGTCCTACGACTGATGTCTCCCGGGTGGGGGTCGGTAAGGTGACCGGCATGCGCGTCTACCTCGGCGGCGACCACGCCGGCTTCGAATTCAAGAAAGCCATCATCGCCCACCTGGCGAAGGCTGGTCACGAGCCCGTCGACTGCGGGGCCTACACCTACGACGCCGAGGACGACTACCCGGCCTTCTGCATCGCCGCCGCGGAGCGCACCGTCGCCGACCCCGGCAGTCTGGGCATCGTGCTCGGCGGGTCGGGCAACGGCGAGCAGATCGCCGCCAACAAGGTGCCCGGCGTGCGGTGCGCGCTGGCCTGGAGCGTGGAGACCGCCAAACTGGCCCGCGAGCACAACAACGCCCAGGTGATCGGCATCGGCGGGCGCATGCACACCGAGGACGACATGCTCGCCATCGTCGACGCGTTCCTGTCCACCCCGTGGTCGGAAGCCCCACGCCACCAGCGCCGCATCGACATCCTCGCCGAGTACGAACGCACCCACGTCGCACCGTCGGTGCCGGGCGCCCCGGACTGACCGGCGGTGCCCTGAGTCATGCCGGAGGGCCACACCCTGCACCGCCTCGCGCGGTTGCACCAGCGCCGGTTCGCCGGACAGCCGGTCGGGGTGTCCAGTCCGCAGGGCAGGTTCACCGACGCGGCACTGGTCGACGGGCGGGTGCTCCGGAGGGCCTCGGCGTGGGGCAAGCACCTGTTCCACGAGTACGTCGGCGGGACAAGGGGAGTCGGCCCGATCGTGCATATCCACCTCGGTCTGTACGGCACTTTCACCGAGAGGGCGACGCCGATGCCGGAACCCCGCGGGCAGGTGCGGATGCGCATCGTCGGCGCCGACTACGGCACCGACCTGCGTGGCCCCACTGCCTGCGAGGTTCTCGACGAGGCGCAGATGTCGGCGATCCTGGGACGGCTGGGCCCCGATCCGCTGCGTCCCGATGCCGACCCTGCCGCCGCCTGGGGGCGAATCTCATTGTCGCGCCGCGCGATCGGCGCGCTGCTGATGGATCAGTCGGTATTGGCCGGGGTGGGCAACGTCTACCGCAGTGAGCTTCTCTTCCGGCACGGTATCGATCCCTACCGACCCGGGCGTGACGTCGACCGGGATGAGTTCGACTCGGCCTGGGCCGACCTGGTCGACTTGATGAGGGTCGGGGTGCGGCGGGGTCGGATCATCGTGGTCCGTCCCGAAGACGACCACGGCGCGCCGGCCTACGGCCCGCGGCGACCGCGCACGTACGTCTACCGCCGTGCCGGCGAACCCTGCCGACTGTGCGGGACGGCTGTCCTGACCGCCGAGATGGAGGGGCGAAACCTGTTCTGGTGCCCGGGGTGTCAGAGCTAGTGAGAGCTCGTCGGCCGATCTAGAAGTCGAAACCGCCGAAGTCCCCGCCGCCGAAGTCCCCGCCGCCGAAGTCTCCGCCGCCACCGTCCCAACCGCCGCCACCGTCCCAACCGCCGCCGCCGTCGCCGAATCCGCCGCCGCCGTCGCCGCCGAAGTCGCCGCCGCCTGCGTCCATTCCCTGGTCATAGCCGGCGTCGAAGCCCTGATCGAACCCGGAACCGTAGCCGTTCTCGAAGGACGCGGAGTTGTAGCCGACGCCGCTCATCCCGGAGAACATCGCGTCGAACAGCAGGACCGATCCCATGCCCCAGGCGCCGGCCCGCAGGGCTGGCTTCCACCACGGTTCGGAGTACCAGCCCGCCGGCACCGGACGCCCCGCCACCCGGCCGCCGGGGTAGTAGTTGGGGGTATTCCGCGAAGGTGCGGGGGAGGCCTCGATCTCGCGACCCTCGAACTGGATCCGGCGATCCTCGGTGACCGCACCCGCGGACTTCTGCCCGGCGATCGACTCCAGTTCGGGCCCCGGGTCCATGCCCATCGCGGTGCGTGCCGCCCGCACGTAGTACAGGCCCTCGATCGCGCTCTCCTTGGCCAGCAACGCCTGCTTGGCGGTGGTGGCCTGTTCGATCTGCGAGGACGCTGCGGTGAAGCGCTCGGAGGCGTCGGCCAGGGCCTGCTGGGAGGCCGCATCGGTTCCGGTCAGGTTGAGCACCTGCCCACCCAGTCTTTCGATCAGCCGACGCGCGTCGGCCTTGGAATCGGCCAGGCTGGCCGCGGCCCGACTCCCCGTGGCGCGCGACGAACTCCACATCGTCAGACCGGCTCCGACGACAACGACCAGCAAAAGCAGCAGCAGGACACTGTTCATGGCGTCCACAGTACCGACGCCTCCGCTGTTCGCAGGTGGTACCGGCGGGCCTGCTTCAGAGCACCCCGAGCGCCCGGTACACCTCATCGCTCAGGGCGGTGGTGCGGGGGTCGGCGTTGCACTTGGTCGCGTCGAAGTAATTCATCACGTAGGCGTATCCGATGCCGTGCTCCAGGTCGACGAAACCGTAGGAGCCGCCGGAACCTCCGTGGCCGAAGCTGCGCAGGTTCGGCCCGGCGACGCCGCGCTGGTTGAGCATGTAGCCCAGTCCCCAGCCGTGGTCGGCGACACGGGGCCCGAGTACGACGTCCGGGTCGAAGCCGCCCTGGGATACCCGGACCTTCTCCAGATGCTCCCGGCTGAGCAGCTTCTCCTGCGCCAGACCGTTGTAGAAGGTGGCCAGGCCCAGGGCTGAGACATGGCCGTTGGTGCCGGGGAACTCGGCCTTGCGCCAGGTGGCCAGCTCGTTGGAACCCAGCTCGTCGTCGGGGACGAAGCCCATGGCGACCGACAGGCCGGCCATGGGGTGTTCGTCGAGTGACTGCGGATGCCCGGGTGCGCCGCCGTTGGCCAGCACATCGCGGATATGGGGCTTGTTGATCATCTCCGCGCAGCGATGGTGCTCGGCGGCCGGCAGTCCGATGTGGACGTCGATGCCCATCGGCTCGGCGATCTCGGTGCGCAGGTACTGGCCGAGGGTGCGGCCGGTGACTCGGCGGACCAATTCGCCGAGAACGAACCCGAAGGCCACCATGTGGTAACCCTGCGCGGTTCCGGGCTTCCACCACGGCTCGGACCCGGCCAGTGCGTCGCACACCCGATCCCAGTCGGTCACCTCGCTCCAGTGCATGCGGTTTCGGGGGGCGATCACCCCGGACCGGTGCCCGAGGACCATCGCGACGGTGATGTCCTGCTTACCGGCCCGGCCGAACTCCGGCCAGTAGTGCGCCACCGGCGCGGCGAGGTCGATCTCCCCGCGGTCGGCCAGCAGATGAACGCAGGTGCTGGTCAAACCCTTGGTGCCGGAGAAGACGCTGGCCAGGGTTTTCTCCCGCCAGGGCCGCCGGCGACCGGAATCGGCATGCCCGCCCCAGAGGTTGACGACCAGATCACCCTCGACCCACACCGCGACGGCGGCGCCGACGTCGTCGTGGTGGGTGAAGTTCTTCACGAAATTGTCGCGAACGGCCTCGAACCGGGGGGCGCAGGTACCGCTGATCGGAATCTGGTCGGTCATGCCTGGACCCCTCCTGGTGGGATGATCCCGCCCGGCTGGGCGTCTCAACAATCGAGTGGTAGACCCAGAATCTACGGACGTCATCGTACCGAATGCGGCCGTGCAGCAAATCGCCGCGAAACCGCGACCGGGTCGTTACCAGCGCGAATGGCCCGC
>CAISDL010000117.1 GCA_903884065.1 uncultured Actinomycetes bacterium
CAAGGGCAGTGTCGGAATCAACGCCACCGCAGGGTCATTCACGTTCACCCCGACGGCGGTGGCCCGCCATGTGGCGGCGTTGTTGACGGCGACCGCCGCGCAGCGCGCCGATACGTTCACCGTCACGGTGAGTGACGGGCGTGGGGGGACGGCGGCGGTCCCGATCACCGTGGCCATCGCGGGCGCCAATGTGGCTCCGGTCGTCGGTGTCCCGACGGTGGGGGTGCCCGACGCCGGGACCGGCAGGGTCAGCGGCAGTGTGTCGGCCACCGACGCCGACGGCGACACCCTGACCTACAGTGCGCCGGCGACGACTGCCAAGGGCGCCATTGCAATCAATTCCACCGCAGGCTCTTTCACCTACACCCCGACGGCGGCGGCCCGGCAGACCGCGGCCGCGACCGGGGCCACCGCCGCTGATCGTCGGGACGTTTTCACGGTGAGCGTCACCGACGCCCACGGGGGGACGGCCAACGTGGCCGTCACCGTTCCCATCAGTCCGGCCTCGATCCCGGCCGGCCCACTCGCCGCCTTCCCCGGCGCGGAGGGATTCGGGGCGTCCGCCACCGGCGGCCGCGGCGGCAGCGTCGTCTACGTCACCAACCTCAACGCCAACGGCCCAGGCTCGCTGCAGTGGGCGATCGACCAACCCGGCGCCAGATACATCCTGTTCAAGGTGAGCGGGGTGATCGACGCCCAGATCCATCTGACCAACGGCAATGTCACCATCGCCGGGCAGACCTCCCCGGGGGGCATCACCATCCGCGGTCTGGTCACCGACGAAACCCCCTACCAGGACCAGGCCGTGCAACCGCCGGCGGACTTCGCCGAGAACTGGATCCTGCAACACATCCGGATCCGGCCGGGGCTCGATGGGCCCAGCGACGACGGACTGCGAATCCGCTACACCCGCAACGCGATCGTCGACCACGTCTCCATCGGCAACGCCACCGACGAGGCGATCGAGATCTCCTACTCGCACGACATCACCATCCAGAACACCCTGATCGCCGAGACGGTCGGTGGTCACTCGTTCTACGGCGGCGTGCTGATGAACTATTCCAACCCCGCCAACGGATTCGGATTGGACAACGTCTCGCTGCACCACAACGTGTTCAACCGGATCGAGGGCAGGCTCCCCGAGGGCAGCCGCGAGTCCCTCGCTGCGGCCAGGTCCTATATGAACCTCGAGATGTCGAACAACCTGTACTGGGATCCGAACTTCTTCGTCGCACTGGGCCTCACCACGAACTCACTCACCGACTCCAGTGGCAACCCATACCCCATCTACTGGAACCTCAATGCGGTCAACAACTATTTCCGTACCCGCACTGACTTCCCGTACGGCATGTTCGACGACCAGATCCTGCGAACACCGCTCAACAACCTCTTCGTTAGTGGCAACAAGATGAACCTGTACCCGACGCGGTCGGACTACCAGTTGTTCTACTGCTGCAACGACTATCCGGCCGTGACCGACCCCAACACCGCCGGGCAGGCGGCGCACAAGCTTTCGGCCCGGCATCCGTTCCCGGCTATCACGTACACCCCGACTGATCAGCTGGTGAACCTGCTGCTGAACACCGCCGGTGCCTGGCCACGCGACCCGATGGACAGGCGGCTGATGAGCAGTGTGGCCACCAACACCATCGCCTCGGCCCCGCGCAACACCAACCCTGCCGGGGATGCTCTGCTCACCGCGTACTCCGGCGCCGCCCCGGCCGCGCCGAGCGATACCGACAACGACGGCATGCCCGACACCTGGGAGACCGCCAAGGGGCTCAACCCGAACGTCGCCAACACCAACGCCCGAACGCTGTCCTCGGCCGGCTACACCGACCTGGACGTCTATCTGAACGAGCTCTCGGTCAGCCGGGTCACCGGCTGGGCGGGCTGATCCGCAGCAGCCCGGCCACGACCATGGTGACGCCGATGCCGGCTATCGCGACCCAGCCCCACGGCTGAAACCAGGGATTCCGGGTAACCACGGCGGTGCGAGTCGGCACCGCCACGAAGTGGTCCACGGTCGAATCACCAGTGGTGCAACGAATATCGACCCGGACGGGACTGCCGGTGTCATTGGTCCAGCCGGAGATGGCAACCGTCTGCTGGCCGTCATCGAGAACGCCGGTCAGTGTCCGGTTGATCTGCACCGGCCAGCCGAGGTCGACCGGTCGGCCGTCGCGGGTCGCCGTGCAGGTGCCGGTGGTCGTGCCGGCGATGCCGTAGAGGTCGGTGCCGACGAGGAACGCGACCAACGTCTGACCCGGCGGTACCGCCACGGCAGCCGTCTGGCCCAGTGCGGTCGGCCCGGCCTGTGTCCATGCCGCGGTGAGGTCCTCGGTGATGTCCGTTTGTCGCAGGAACGGCACGGCGAAGACGGTGATGATCCAACCGAGCGCAGCCAGCACGGCGGTGGCCAGGCCCACCTTCACCAGCCGTTCGGCTCTCGCCATAGGCCAAGGGTAAGTGGTCAGCCGGCGATCGAGAACACGGCGATCAGGGGGTAGGGCTGATGGCCGTCGCTGGTGCCGCCGGCGAACGGGACGTACAGTCGGCCCTCGTCTTCGGCGAACACCGGCTGTCCTGCCGACATACCGCGCAGGAAGCTCAACTCGGGGAACTGCGTGATCACATCGACTGTCGCGTAAGGGTTCACGCGGTCGGGAGCCAGCCGACCCTCGGCGGCGGCCACCAGGTCTTCCTCGGACACGAACCACAACACCGGCCGGTAATCCTGGGCGTGATTACCGCTGCCGTTGTAGCCGCGGCCATCGGCGACGCCGTGTTCGAGGTCGGGTCCGTACCAGATCAGTCCGGACGCCTGGCCCCCTGAGTAGACCAGGGCGGACCGGGTGCTGGAACCGGCGTGGACGAACACGGCGCCGGTGGTCTCGTCGAGTTCGGTCCAGAGTCCGACACCGTCGGCGGCCGGTTCGGTACCGGCGCTGTCGAGGGATCCGTCCGGGTTGCGTGCCACGGCATAGTCGGCGGCGCGCGGGGTGCGTCGACTGGTGGGGGAGATCGGATGGCTGGCGAGGGGCCTGGCCGCGATCGGTGTGCCGGGATCACCTGTGGCGGAGCCGATCACGTGGAGGCTGGGTCCCCACGACGCTGAAGCGTTGATGGACTGCATCTTGCCGCCGAGGCCGAGGGTGGCCCCGCCCACCGCGGAGGACACGGCCCGGCTGAGAAACACCGCGAAGGAACGGGTCTGCTGGGATTCGGCGGTGGTGTGCCAGGGTCCCTGTACGGTCAGCGATCCGTCGGCGCCGAGCACCGTCGCCCCCAGGACGGGATTGTTCACCCGCTGGGCCGCGTACCAGTTGCCGTAGGACCACAGCACCCGCTGGTTGGCGTCGTCCCACAACAGCCCCTCTGTCCAGTTGGCGTTGGCCTCAGCGGGGTCGGGCTCCTCCGCGGTGACCTTGCGTCCCCCATAGATGTCGCCCCAGTACCGGTACAGGGTGGCGACCGGGGCAGTCTCGGGAGTGCCGCCGAGAGTGGCCGGGGCGACGAGTTCGACGAGGGGGTCGTTCGCGTACCGGTGGCCGGTGACCAGGAAGTGCCGTTGGCCGTCGACCACCCGGGAGGCCAACGCGGCGCCGCCGTAGGCGAGGGTGGCGTACGGCCCTTCGGCGAGTTGACCGGTCGGTACCCGGAAGAACCCCTCGAAGGCGAGGTCGGCGGGGCGCAGCTGTCCGGGTGCCGGCGGGGTCGGCTCGGCCGGGGCGATGGCGACGGCGACGGTGGCAGTCGCGGCACCGCCGTATCCGTCGGTGATGCTGACGGTGAAGCTGTCCTGCCGGTCGGCGTCGGTGGCGCCTGGGGCGGCGGCGTTCTGCCGGGCGGTCGGCGTCGGGGTGTAGCTGAACGAGCCGGTGGTCGCGTCGATCGCGACACCGCCCTTGCCGGTCGTCGACTGCGTGGCGAAGGTCAGGGGATCACCGTCGGGGTCGGTCGCGCCCACCCTGCCGGTCACCACGCCGGTGCCGGGATCCGGTGTCCCGGCGCTGGGCGCGCCCGCCGCCGGTGTGCCATTGGCCGGACTGACCGGTGCCGTCACCGGCACGGCCGCCGTGCCGCCGCGACCGTCGGAGATGGTGACGGTGAAGGTGTCGGTGGTGTCGGCCGTGGAGGCACCGAGTCGCGCCGCGGCGTGTCGGGCCAGGGCGGCGGGGGTGTAGGTGAACGCCCCGCCGGCGGTGTCGAGGCTGACCGCGCCCTTGGCAGTGGTATCCGGCGCGGCATAGCTCAGGCGATCGTCGTCGGTGTCACGTCCGGTCACCACCCCGCTGACCTGCCCGGTGACCGGCTCGACCCCGATGATCTCCGCGCGCCCGGTCGGGGCAGTGTTGCCGGTTGTGATCGGCGCGACGGTGACGGTGACCGTCGCGGTGCTGGAGTCGCCTCGACTGCCGAGCAGACCGAAGCTGAGCAGATGCAGCAACCCGGCGAGGCCGTGGATGGCGAAGCCACTGGCCGCGTCGCTGACCGTCACCCGGAAGGCGACGACACCCCCGGCGACCGCCATTGGCCGGTCCGGCGTGTAGGTCCACGAACCGTCCGCCCCGACTGTCGCCGTGCCGCTCGCCGGCGCCTCGGCCACGGTGAACGTCAGGCGGGAGCTGTCGGGGTCGACCGCGTTGAGCCGACCGGTGACCACGCCTGCCGGACTCTGCGCGCTCTGGATCGGATGCAGCGTCGGAGTCTGGTTATTGAACAGCGCAGCCAGCGACGGCAATGGCCGGGCGGCCGGACTCCCGACCGCGGATGCGACCGGTTTCAGGATCGCCGTGTGGGCGACCACCGGTGCCGGTGTGGTCACGGCTGATCGGGGCGCGGGTGCCGTTGGGCCCGATGACCGCGGGCCGGAGGTGCGGGCGAGTGAAACGTTGAGCTCTTCTGAACCGGCTGCGCGCGGAATCGTTTGCGGCCGAGATGATCTCGGCGATCCGCGCCGCCCGGGCCGAACTGTGTGACCGTCGGCCGCGGTCGAGCGACCGACCTGCGCGTCGTCATCGGGGGCTGCCGACGCTGTGCCGACCGCGCCGGTCAGGACGGCCCCGCCGAGTCCGAAGGCGATCGCCATGCCGCCGGTCGCCACCGACACTGAGCGGATCATGACGTCTCCCGGTTCCTCCCGTGAATTCTTGACGATAATCCGCAGCGCGGCACCGGCACAGTGGTCGAAAGTCCCGATCCGCGGGGGCGGGCTTCAGAGATTGTCGAGCGAGCCCATGATGCCGTCGAGAATGACGTCGGTCGCCCGGCCGGCGCCGATGGGATCCGGCACGGCGTTGCGAACCAGGATGGACGCGATCCCCTGAACGCCCGCCCAGGCGATCAGGGCGGCTTTGTCGGCGTCGCGGGGGGCGATGATTCCGACATCCACCAGTTCCGCTACGCCCCCGACGAGCACCTCCCACGCCGAGGGGTCGTCGGGCTTGAGGGGCGGTTCGGCGACTGGTGTGAAGGCGGTGTCGAACAGGTGCGGTTCGGCGAGGGCGAACTCGACATAACCGCGGCCGATAGCCCGAAAGCGTTCGCGGGCAGACGCTTTGCGGGTCCGGTGAGTGGGCGCGAGATCTCGGCACTCGATCAGGTGGCCGGCGAGTTGTTGGCGGACGATCTGCGCCACCTCGGCGAGTAGGGCGTCGATGCTGGGCACGTGGCGGTATACCGCCGACGGTGACACCGCGGCGGCCTTGGCAAGGGCGCGGATGCCCACTGCCCGGGGGCCACCGTCGCGGGCGGCGTCGACCGCGGCCTGAAGGATCGTCTCGTGAAGAGCGCCGTGGTGGTAGCTGTGTGCGGTCACCGAGCAGATTCTGCCATGAATGTTGACAATGTTCACATGGCAGTGTCTGATGATGTGAACGATGTTTACATAGACGGTGGAGGATGTGGCGCATGGAGACGGTGCTCAACGGGCGACGGACCTCGGCATCGGCGGACCGCGAGGGTCTCGTGGTGTTTCTGATCGGCATGCGCGTCAACCGACTGTGGCAGTTCTGGCGTTGGATCCCGGTCCTGGCGGCGATGCCGCGGATGGTCCTGGAGCTTGCCAAGGATCCGTCCTGGGGCCTGATGGGCCGGCCGCGCACCTTCGTGTCGGGCCGGGTCGTCATGGTCGTTCAGTACTGGAACTCGTTTGAGGAACTGGAACGTTATGCCCGCGACCCGCGGGCGCAGCATCTGCCCGCCTGGCGCGCGTTCAATCGTCGGATACGTGACAACGGCGCGGTGGGAATCTTCCACGAGACCTACCGGGTGGCCGCCGCCGACATCGAGACGGTCTACGTCAACATGCCTGCGTTCGGACTCGCCGGTGTCACCGGCGCGGCCCCCGTGGCGGCGGGCCGCCAGACCGCCGCAGCGCGACTGGGGGTCCGTCCCTTGGATATCGCCCCCGTCGAAGCGTATTGACCCCAACCCGAGAGTAAGGAATCGTCGCATGGGCACTCCCGCCAAAGTTGTTGTTCTGCTTGGTCATCCCGACGTGAAGAGCTACTGCGGAGCCATCGCTCGCGCCTACGCCGAGGGCGCCAGGTCGGCCGGCGCCGAGGTCCGCGAGATCAACCTCGGGGACCTGAGCTTCGACCCGGTTCTTCGGCACGGGTACAACGAGGCTCAAGCACTCGAACCCGATCTGGTCGAGGCCCAGGAGGCCATCCGGTGGGCCGATGTCCTGGTGTTCGCCTACCCCAACTGGTGGGGATCGATGCCCGCCCTCCTGAAGGGATTCGTCGACCGGGTGTTCCTCCCCGGGTTCGCGTTCAAATACCGCGAGAACTCCCAGTTATGGGATCGACTGCTGGCCGGCCGCAGTGCCCGACTGCTCGTGACGATGGATTCCCCGCACTGGTACTACCGCCTGGTGGTCCGACAACCCGGGCACCAGATGATGCGCCGGGCGATCCTGGGTTTCAGCGGCGTCAAGCCGGTGCGGACGGCGGTGTTCGGCCCCATCCGCAAGTCCACCGATGCGGCGCGGGCGGGTTGGCTGACACGCGCCGGGTCCCTCGCACGACGTGACGCGACCCGCTAGTCGCCGGTAGTCGCCGGGTAACCTTCGCTTCATGAGCACCGTCGAAGTCTTCGCCGACGTTCTGTGCCCCTTCACCCACGTCGGGCTGCACAGCCTCATCGACCGGCGCACCCAACGCGGCCTGAACGAACCCCGGCTAAGGATCCGCGCGTGGCCCCTGGAGTTGATCAACGGCAAGCCGCTTGACCCCGACCACATCGCCGCCGAGATCGTCGCCCTGCGCGGGTCGGTGCGTCCCGATCTGTTCGCCGGCTTCTCGGTCGACACCTTCCCGAGCACGTCGATGGCCGCCTTCGCGCTGACCGCCGCCGCCGATCGCACCGGTGATCCGATCCTGATCGAGAAGGTCGGAATGGCTCTGCGTGACGCGGTGTTCGAGCAGGGCCTGGACATCGGCCGCCCGGCCGTGGTGCGGACGGTGGCGGACCGATTCGGCTTGACGCCCCTTGATGCCGAGGCCACCGAGGCGGCTGTGCGGGCCGACTGGGACGAAGGCAAGCGTCGCGGCGTCGTCGGTTCGCCACACTTCTTCACACCCGAAGGCGGCGGGTGGTTCTGCCCGGGCCTGGCGATCAGCCGCGATGCCGCCGGTGACTTTGTGGTCGCGTGGAAAGACGGTAACGAAGCGTTCGTCGACAGCGTTTTCACCGAGGCGACCGGCGACGGTGACTGACACGGCCGACCCGACGCCGGCCGACCTCCGCCGCTGGCGCAAGCACCTGGCTAACGAACGGGCCGAGGCGGCGGTGTACCGAGACCTTGCCGAGAAGCACGAAGGCGAGGAACGCGAGATCCTCGCCGCGATCGCCGCTGCCGAGGAACGCCACGAACAACACTGGCTGAACCTTCTCGGCGATCGGGCCGGTGCGCCGGGACGAGCTGACCTGGGCACCCGGATGTTGGCATTCATGGCCCGCCACTTCGGGTCGGTGTTCGTGCTGGCACTGGTACAGCGATTCGAAGCCCGCGCCAGTTACGACGACGACGCCGACGCAACCCCCACGATGGCCGCCGACGAGCAGATCCACGAAGAGGTGATCCGGGCACTCGCCGCGCGCGGACGGGACCGGCTCTCGGGCAGCTTTCGGGCCGCCGTGTTCGGTGCCAACGACGGTCTGGTGAGCAACCTGGCGCTGATCATCGGCGTCGCCGCGAGCGGGGTCGACAACCACACCGTGCTGGTGACGGGACTGGCGGGCCTGCTCGCCGGCGCTTTGTCGATGGGGGCGGGGGAGTACGTGTCGGTCAGTTCCCAGCGCGAACTCCTGGAGGCCTCCGCGCCGAGCCCGAACGTCGGCTCGGCCCTGACCCAACTCGATGTCGCGGCTAACGAATTGGAATTGGTCTACCGCGCCCGCGGCATGAGCCCCGAGGAAGCCGGCGCACACGCCGCCAAGGTGCTGCGCGACCCGGTGTCCGGCGCGGGCGCACACGCCTCAGCCGACGGACGTCAGCACGACGCCATCGGCACCGGGCTGGGGGCCGCGGTCTCCAGCTTCCTGTTCTTCGCCACCGGTGCGGTCATCCCGGTGCTGCCCTACCTGTTCGGATTGAGCGGAACGGCGGCCGTCGTGGTGGCGTCGGTCCTGGTCGGTATTGCCTTGTTGAGCACCGGTGTGATCGTCGGCCTGCTCTCCGGCGCGCCGCCGATGCGCCGTGCACTGCGCCAGTTGCTGATCGGCTACGGCGCGGCCGCGGTCACCTACCTGCTGGGACTGCTCGTCGGCGGCGGTATGGGCTGAGCCGCCGCGTTTCTTACTGTTTCAGCGTGGAGATCTTGAACGGTAGGTAGGCCGGGCACACCCCGACGAAACCGGTGATGACCAACACCGCGGCGATCACGCCGAGAATGACCGCGACGGGCCCGGAGATCACGTGGGTGAGGTAGAGCGCCAACACGGCCACCGCCGCGGCGATCCGGATGGCGCGGTCCGCCGAGCCCATGTTCTTCGTCATGCGTGGTCCCTCTCTTGATTCACTGCGGATGGGCGGCTAGGTACTCGCCGACCGGGATTCGTTGCGACTCCGAGTAGCCGACGGGCAGCAGCACATCTCCCGCGGTGGTGTAGTAGTACACCTCCCACCGGTAGAAGCCCGCGAAGGCCCCGGGGTCATCGGCCAGGATCGCCGCGTAGTCCGTCACCGCGCGGACGTACTCGTCGGCGTGGTTATAGGCGTAGATCGCGCGGTCGGGACTGCTGGCGAAACCGGTCGCGGCCAGCAAACGGCCGGCGCCCATGATGGCGTCGCGGGGCGAATTCACGTCCCCGCCCTTGCCGTACGCCGCCCAGGTCTCGGGCATGAACTGCATGGGGCCCTGTGCGCCGGCCGTGCTCAACCCCGCGATGCTGCCGAAGCGGGTCTCCACCAGATTGATCGCGGCCAGATAGTTCCAGCCAACGCCGGTCGCCGCCTCGGCTTCGCGATAGAGATCGAGAAGTTCGTCGGCCGGCGCGGTCGGAATGATTCGCCAGGCGGGAAGAGTGTCGCGTACCGGTGACATCGCGGTCAGCTGCCGACGGGCATCGATGTTGCGGTCATAGGTCGCGGTCAGGTTCGCCGGGATGAGCGGCCGGATGATCGGGTCCCAGTCCGGATGGCGGCCGATGGCCCGGTATGCCGCCTGCTGGCGCCGTGCGGCGGCTACCAATGCGGGCTCGGGGGTGCCGGGGTCGCGGATCGCCTGCTCATCGGCGACCAGGTCGGCGCCGATCTGCGCGGGATCCGACGCCAGTTTCGGCTGGGCGCCGGCGGACTCGTCCATCTTGGTGACGGTGGCGGTAGCGGGTGCGGAGATGGCGATAGCGGGTGCGGAGGTGGCCGGTTGTGGGAGGGCTGCCGGTTCGGTGGGCCGAGCGCACGACGCCGGTGAAATTCCCAGGGTCAGGGCGATAGCCACCGAACAGGCCGTGATTGCTCTCACTGCAATTCCTCGTTTCGTCGGCCGCCCGGATGTGCAGCGACTCTATCGCCCGCCGCGGCGCGGAATCGGTCTCGGTGCAGTAGTGTCGTTCCGTGCTCACAGCTACCGGTTGTTCCGGTTTCGGTGGACGGGTATCAACTGCCCGCGGCACGAGTCCCGGTGTTAACGTAGGTGAAAATTCATGACGAGAGGGAATGGCATGGCCAAGACCCGTTTGGTTACGGCGATTGTGGCGGCGGGGGTTATCGCTGCCGGCGTCCCGGCAGGCATCGCGTGGGCCGGCGGCCCGGATGGCGCCGTTGAGGACACCGATATCTCGCAGGCGGTGGGAACTGGCACGTTCATTGGCGAGATCGACGGCTTCACCGCCCTTGCTCCGACCAACGAAGAGGCCTCCGCGGAAGTTCTGGCGGCGTGCAACGCGGCCGGTGGCGTGGACTGCACAGTCGACGAGGTGACCAACGACAATTTGTGCATCGTGTCGGCCGGGGACCCTGACACCGGTGAGGTGGCCGGTGGCGCCGGACCGACGGTCGAGGCGGCCTTCGCCGATGCGGCTGCGCGCGCCGCGACCACCGACCTGCCGTTCGGGCCGAACGCGGTCGTCATCATCTCAGCCTGCCCCTGACCGGTAACCCTCCTAAGTTCATCCGTCGTTCCACCGGAAAGGTGAGAGAAAATATGGCAACTCGACATAAGACAGCACTTCTGCTGGCTGGTCTGACTGTGGCGGCCGGGGTTTCAGCCCCCATCGCCTCTGCGCGGCCCACCTGCCAGAGCACCGATTTCAAGAGCATCTGCCAGACCAACGGCAGCGTCTCGATCAAGGCGCGACCGGGGACCGTGGCGCCTCCGGCCAACATCCCGCACATGCCGTTCTTCGGCATGGGTGGCCGCGGGCGTCGCTAGACGTCTCGTCCCGGGTTGCTGGGCACTCTGTGTGAACGACTAATCAGCCTGTCGCGCAGGGGAACCCGTCGGTATGCCTGGATCACGCTGTAGTAATAGTTTTGACTTCGTCATGAGGCGGGGACGGTGAGTTCGCATTTCGCCGTCCTCGCCTCATTGGCGTTGGCGATCTTCTTCAGTCCGGAGACCCTCGTCCTGGGTCTCATCGTCGCCGGCGACAAGAAGGTGCCGCGGTTGGCGGCCCTCGCCTACGCCGTCGGCGGCATCCTCGGCATTGCGTTCGCCACCGGAATCGGACTGTGGATCGCGCACGCCTCGGGAACCGGGGATCATGCGGCGGCCCACCACGGCTGGCCGAGTTTCTTCGTCCGGGTGGCCATCGCCGTCGCACTGCTGACCATCGGCGCCCGTCGCGCTGTGAGTGCGATGAGGCACCAGCCGATTCCGGACCTCGCTAAGTCGGAGAAAAAGCCCGGCAAGGCCCGCGCCGCGCTGACCCGCCGATTCCCGTCGCTGGATCTGAAGGCCGATCTGCCTGTCTCGCGTCGCGTCGGCCGCGCCGGATTGGCCGGGTTCGCGATGTGCGGCCTGCACCCCAAGGTATTCCCGATCGCCATCGCCGCGGGACATCAGATCGTCCAGATCGCCCGACCTGGGGAACGCGCTCTCGGCATCGTGGTGTTCGCCGTGATCGCGGTCGTTCCCGCGTTACTGCCGGCCGTCATCGACGTGGTCAAGCCGGGCGCAACGGTGGGCATCAAAGACGCCTACGAGCGGATCATGAAGGTGCACGGTCGCTGGATCGGCGCCCTGCTGCTGCTGGGTGCCGGAACGTTCGTCGGCTACGACGCGTGGCACGACATGCCTCGACGGTAGCCCGGCGTCGGACGGCGTGCCCGCGCCGAAGAGTCCCTCGGGAATGAATCCGGGATGGCCGCGGTTAACTCTACTGACAACTTGAGCCACACAGACTCAACTATGGCTTGACAGCAACCGCTGTTTTCCGCAAGCTTGAGCCTGGTTCGCTCAGACCAGAACGCCTATCAGGAGGAAATTCATTATGGCTCGTGCGGTCGGAATCGACCTCGGGACCACCAACTCCGTCGTCTCGGTCCTCGAAGGTGGCGACCCTGTCGTCGTCGCCAACTCAGAGGGCTCCCGCACGACGCCGTCGGTGGTCGCTTTTGCTCGTAACGGCGAAGTGCTGGTCGGCCAGCCCGCCAAGAACCAGGCGGTCACCAACGTCGACCGCACCATCCGGTCGGTCAAACGCCACATGGGCACCGACTGGACCGTCGACATCGACGGCAAGAACTACACCGCCCAGGAGATCAGCGCCCGCGTCCTGCAGAAACTGAAGCGTGACGCGGAGAGCTACCTCGGCGAGGACATCACCGACGCGGTCATCACCGTGCCGGCCTACTTCAACGACGCTCAGCGTCAGGCCACCAAGGAAGCCGGCCAGATCGCCGGCCTCAACGTCCTGCGCATCGTCAACGAACCCACCGCTGCGGCCCTGGCCTACGGCATGGACAAGGGCAGCAAGGAACAGACCATCCTGGTCTTCGACCTCGGTGGAGGCACTTTCGACGTCTCCCTGCTCGAGATCGGCGACGGCGTCGTCGAGGTCCGCGCGACCTCGGGTGACAACCACCTCGGTGGCGACGACTGGGACGACCGGATCGTCGAGTGGCTCGTCGACAAGTTCAAGGCCAGTGCCGGCATCGAC
>CAISDL010000118.1 GCA_903884065.1 uncultured Actinomycetes bacterium
CGCGCTACCCGACGGCTTCGTCCCCGGCCTCGAAGGTGTGGTGGCGTTCACCACCGAAATCGCCGAGCCCGACCGCGACGGCGGGGCGCTGCGGTATCGCGGCGTCGACATCGAAGACCTCGTCTCACATCGCGTCACCTTCGGCGACGTCTGGGCCCTGCTGGTCGACGGCCGGTTCGGTGACGGACTGGCCCCGGCGGAGCCGTTCCCACTGCCGATCCACACCGGTGACGTCCGGGTCGACGTGCAGGCCGGCCTGGCGATGCTGGCGCCGATCTGGGGCTATCGCCCGCTGCTCGACATCGACGACGAGACCGCGCGGACACAGCTGGCGCGCGCCTCGGTGATGGCCCTGTCCTACGTCGCCCAGTCGGCCCGGGGCATCAACCAGCCCGCCGTCCCGCAACGCGCGATCGACGAATGCACCACCATCACGCAACGTTTCATGACCCGCTGGCACGGGGAGCCCGACCCGCGTTACGTCGAGGCGATCGACGCGTACTGGGTGTCTGCGGCCGAGCACGGCATGAATGCGTCGACCTTCACCGCCCGGGTGATCGCCTCCACCGGGGCCGACGTGGCTGCCGCGCTCTCAGGTGCGGTGGGCGCGATGAGCGGCCCCCTGCACGGCGGTGCACCGGCCCGGGTGATCCCGATGATCGCCGAGGCCGAACAGACCGGGGATCCGGCCGCGGTGGTGCGGGGAATCCTCGACCGCAAGGAGAAGCTGATGGGCTTCGGGCATCGGGTCTACCGTGCCGAGGACCCGCGGGCCCGGGTGTTGCGCGCGACCGCCAAGCGGCTCGACGCACCCCGCTACGAGGCCGCCGCAGCGCTGGAGCAGGCGGCCCTGGCCGAACTGCGCGAGCGCCGGCCCGACCGCGCCATCGAGACCAACGTCGAGTTCTGGGCCGCGGTCATCCTGGACTTCGCCGAGGTGCCTCCGACGATGATGCCCGCGATGTTCACCTGTGCACGCACCGCCGGGTGGTCGGCACACATTCTGGAACAGAAGCGACTGGGCAAACTGGTCCGCCCGGCGGCGGCGTACGTCGGTCCCGCGCCGCGGTCAGCCGACGCCGTGGCGGGCTGGGATGAGATCTCCCACACCGGCTAGGCCGGACGTCACCTCTCCCGCACCGACCGTAACGCCACGGCGGCCCGGCGCGAGATTTCCCGCCACGGCGTTACTTTCGCTGAACCACGGGCGGCATCGAGCATCTCGGCGACCGTGGTGAACTTCACCCGGGGCCGCCCGGCCGCCTTCCCGCGTGCGACCTCCGTGGAATCGATGGCCTGCCAGCGGGCCGCGTCCACCGCCTCAGGCCGACGGTCCCGGACCAGCCGGCCCAGTGCGGCCGGACGCCCCGCCGGGTCGGCGAGCAGCCCGGCATTGAAGTCGTCGACCAGGGCTGAGACCGTCTGCATCGAACAGGACTTGTTGGTGCCGATGAAGCCGTTGGGCCCCCGCTTGATCCAGCCCGCCACGTAGACGCCGGGCACCGCCCGCAAGGTCGCCGGGTCGATGACCCGGCCCGCGGTGTTGGGCACCACCGCCGCGGCGGAGTCGAAGGGAAGCCCGGGGATCGGCGTGCCGCGGTAACCGATCGCGGTGAGCACCAGGCCCGCGTCCAGCGTCACCGTTTCGCCGGTGTCGGAGCGGCGGAACTCGAGTCCTTCGGCCCGGTGCTCGCCGGTGATCTGGTCCGGGGTGAGCCGGTAGGCAAGCCGGATTCGCGGGCCCCGTGCCGGCGTCGCGGCGTCGGGCAGCCCGGCCAGGATCCGGAGTTTGGCGCACACTGACCGGTCGGTCGCGAGCGCCAGATCGTGCTCGACCAGCGCGCGGTCGGCGGCGTCGAGCACCACCTCCGCCGTGCCCGTCAGGCCGATCAGTTCGGGCAGGGTGAATGCCGAGTCGGCCGGCCCGCGGCGGGCGGCGACGACGACCTCGCGGACCGCCGAGTTCCGCAGCCTCTGCAGGGCGGTATCCGAAATGTCGGTTCCGGCAAGCGCCTCCGGGTCGGCCGTGAGGATCCTGGCGACGTCGAGGGCGACGTTCCCGTTGCCGACGACGACCACGCGGGGGTGACTGAGATCGATCTCGCGGTCGGCGAACCCCGGATGACCGTTGATCCAGGCGACCGTTGCGGTGGCACTGTCGGTTCCCGGGAGGCCGATTCCGGCGACGTCGAGCAGTCGTTCGTCGGGCGAGCCGACGGCATAGATCACCGCGTGGTGGTGCTCGAGCAGTTCGGTATGGGAAACATGATGTCCGACTTCGACATTGAGATAGAAGCTAAAGCCCGGCCGCCGGCTGATCCAGTCGAAGAGCCCGGTGACGCCCTTGGTCTTCTGGTGATCCGGGGCCACCCCGGCGCGGACGAGCCCGTACGGGGTGGGCAACGCGTCGAACACGTTGACCCGCACACCCGGCTGGGTGAGCAGTTCATCGGCGGCGAACATCCCGGCCGGCCCGGAGCCGACGACCGCCACCGTCAGTGGCACGGCGCCGCGCCGCACCCGCGGCGCGGGGAGGACCGAGGCGAGCTTGGCGGTCGGCGGCACCTTGTACCCGTCCGGACGAGGCGGGTAGTAGCCGGCGTTCACCGCGAGGAAGGGCAACTGTTCAGTGCTGAGCCGGGTATGCGGAACGATCGCCCCGACCGGGCAGGCGCTGACGCAGGCCCCGCAGTCCACGCAGGCCAGTGGGTCGATGTAGAGCATCTCGGTGCCGGCGAACCCGGGTTCGTCGGGCGAGGGGTGGATGCAGTTCACCGGGCACGAGTAGACACATGACCCGTCGCTGCAGCACGACTGGGTGATGACGTGAGGCATGGAGGTTCTTCAGAGGCGGGGTGCTAGGCGACAGCCTCGAGGTGCGCACGCTGCGGTTCGCTGCGGTAGCGGCTGGGCGGACCGTCGATCCTGCACATCCGCCAGACCAACCTCGCCAGCGGATTCATCATGTTGGTGTCGTAGCAGAGCATCCGCACGTCGCCGAACATGTCCGACAACCACTTTCGCGACTCCGGCGAGCGGAAGAACAACTCCTTGCGGATCTCCCGCGGGATGCCGTACCCTCGATCCACTGATGGGCTGGACTGGCTGACGTATCTGGTTTTCGGGTGGTCGGTTTTGGCTGCGGGCAGTGGGTAGCTGCTGGTCTGCCCAGCTTTTCCTGTTATTCCTTGGTCGGGCCTTCTCGGCTGTTGGTCAGGTGGTTGCTGTTGTTGGTGGGCTGAATCCAATGGTGTTGCGCCACAGTGTGAGCCAGGAGTTCGACCAGGGCCAGTGGGTGGGCAGGTGCAGGACGGGTTTGCGTTGCGGACGTGCCAGGCGGGCGGGGATGTTGACGATCTTGCGCCGCAGGGTGGCTCCGCGGGCTGAGGCGTGGGGGCCGCCGGCCAGGACCCCGGCGGCGCGCAGCAGGTTGTGGGCGATCGCGGCGCACAGGGTCCAGGCACTGTTGGCGCCGAAATGCCCGGAGGGCATGTGGGCCATTGGTCCGTCGATCAGGTCGGCGAACACGGTTTCGATGATGGCGTGGCGGCGGTGGGTGATGTCGGCTTGGGCGGCGGGCAGGTCGGTGTTGGTCAAAAACGGGTGATGGCGCCATACCGGGAACAGGGCGTCGAGGTGGTTGGCGTCTTTGACCCGCCGCACGACCAGGCGGGCGGTGATCGCCTCGGAGGTGCCGGCGAACGCGGTATAGGCGACCTCGGCGACCTCGGCATCAGAGATCAAGGCCCCGGTGTCGGGGTCGCGCACCGCCCCGGGGTAGGCCACCGGGGTCCAGGATTCCTCGCCGATCGTGGCGATCGCCCGCTGGACCGCGGGGTTGCGGGTCATGACCAGCGAGAACTGCGCGCCGTGTCGCACGCAGGCGCCCACCACTGCGCGGGTGCCGTAGGCGGAGTCCCCACGCACCAGGATCGCGCCGGTGGCGCCGGCGGTGCGGGCGGTGCTGATGGCCGCGGCGATCATCCGCCCCGCGCCTTTGCCCGAGCCGGCCCGCCCGGCGCGTAGCCGCATCCCGGCGATCACCGGGGCCGACTCAGCGGTGCTGAGCGTGGTCACCAGCGGGGACAGCCCCTTGCGCAGGACCTGGCGGCCGGCGATCTTGGTGTGCCCGTAGGAGGCGCCCTGTTTGGCGTGTCCGTACACCGGGCGCAGCAGCGAATCGATGTCGATGAACACCTGCTCGGTGGCGCCGA
>CAISDL010000119.1 GCA_903884065.1 uncultured Actinomycetes bacterium
CCGGCGCATCTGGATCTCCTCGGCTCCCTCGGTGATCCGGTCGCGGCGGTGGTGACGATAGATGTGCTCGAAGGGGTCGTGACGGCTGTACCCGATACCGCCGTGGACCTGCCTGGCGCGGTCGGCGGCCTCACACACCAGACGGTTGGCCCGGTAGTTGGCCATCGACACCTTGTCGGAGACCTCCAGGTGGTGGTTGCGGTCCAGTTCCCAGGCGGCGTAGTACACCAGCAGTCGCACCATCTGGGCCTCGGTCTGCAACTCCACCAGCGGCCACTGCACCGCCTGGTTGACCGCCAGTGGCCTGCCGAAGGTGACGCGCTCCCGCGCATAGGCCACCGCGCGGTCGATGCAGTACTGCGCCGCACCCAGGCTGCTGGCGGCCTGCCGGATCCGGTTCTCGTGCAGGAAGGTCTGCGCCACCTCCAGCCCGCGATCCACTTCGCCGAGCACCGCGTCCGCTGGGATCCGAACGTTGTTCAGTTCCACCTCGCCGTGATCGCTGGGCATGTTGAAGGTCCACCAGTAATAGGGCACCTCGAAACCCTCGGCGTCGCAGGGAACCAGGAACGCGGTGATTCCCAGCGCCTGTCCGGCCTCGCCGGAGGTCCGGGCGAACACCAGGTCGTGGGTGGCCCGGTGCACGCCGGTGTTCCACCGCTTGGAGCCGTTGATGACCCAGCCGTCGCCGTCGAGGTGCGCGGTGGTCTCCAGCCAGGTGGCGTCGCTGCCGTGGTCGGGTTCGGTGAGGCCGAACGCCATCGAGCGCTTGCCGGTGAACATGGCCTCGATCCACTCGGCCTTCTGCTCCTCGGTGCCGAACCGGTCCATCATGATCACCTGCGGGAAGTTGCCGACGATCGACGATTCGTCCTGCAGGTCGTTGTGCAGTCCGAGTCCCTTGTGCGCCAGATGCTCCCGGATCACGGCCATGTCGAGGTTGGTGCCGTCGCGTCCGCCGAACTTGGCCGGCAGTCCGTAACGCAGCCAGCCCGCGGCGTCGGCGCGCCGGCGCATCTCGTCGAGCAGGTCCTCCCACTCGCGGCGCGGCACCCCGCCGTTGTCGAGGTCGGTGCGGGCGAACTCGCGGCGGCGGTCGAAGTACTGCATATTGTCGAGTTCCAGCGGCTTGATCTCGGCCTCGATGAACGCGTCCATCTCGGCCAGCAGCGGCGGAAGGTGTTCGGGCACAGAAAAATCAGTCACGGTGAAGTTCACTCATCCTTGCCTGGGTTCGCCGTAGAGGGTGTTCTTCCAGATGGTGGACAGGGTGATGACGGCCTCGTCGTCGGTCAGGCCTTCGGACAGGCTGACGCTGGTGAACCGCTCGAACAGCAGGGCGATCGCCAGGGCGATGTGGTCGGCGTCCAGTTCGGCCGCGTAGCCCTGCAGTTGGGCGGTGCGCACCGAGGTGCCGACGATCTCACGGCCGAAGCGGCGGAATCGCTGCTGCAGCAACGTGAACCGCGGCTCGATGGCTGCCAACTGGTCGACGGCGACCATGATCCCGATGTTGGGCTTGAACATCCGCCAGTAGACGCCGACCGCCGAGACGAAGAAGTCACTCCCGTCGGCGGCGAACGCCGGAAGTTCGACGACCTCGTGCAGGAAGGACTCCGCCAAGGCGGCGAGCAGGTCCTCCTTGTCGTCGAAGTAGCGGTAGAACGCCCCCGGGGACTTGCCGGCCGCCGACGTGATGTCGGCGAGGGTGGTGCCGTGGAATCCGCGCTGGGCGAAAAGCACCCGGGCGGCGTCTTCAATGGCCTGCCGGGTCTGGAGGCCTTTGGTGGACAGCGTCCGGGTGCTCATCGATCCTCAGCCGTGGACCCGGTCGCCCGCGCGCAGCAGGGCGCTGGGCAGTCCGTGGCCGACCACCTGCTGGGCCACCCGGGCCGCCTCGATGGCGGCGGCGAGGTCGATGTCCACCTCGATCCCGCTGTCGCGCAACAGGTACACCAGATCCTCGGTGGCGATGTTGCCGCTGGCGCCGGGAGCGAACGGGCAGCCGCCGAGCCCGCCGACCGAGGAGTCCAGTCGGGTCACACCCGCCGACACCGCTGCCCAGGCGCTGGCCAGGCCGACACCGCGGGTGTTGTGGAAGTGGGCGCCCAGTGGTCGGGCTCCGATGCGGGGACGCACCAGTTCCACCAGGTCGGTGACCCGACCGGGGGTGGCGGTGCCGATGGTGTCGGCGATGGCGATCCGGTCGGCCCCCCGCTCGCAGGCCGCCTCGACCACGTCGAGCACCCGTTGTGCCGGGGTCGGCCCGTCGAACGGGCAGTCCCAGGAGGTGGAGATGATCACCTCGACGGCGGCCCCCGCGTCGTGGGCGATCGCGGCGATGTCGGCGATCTGCGCGGCGGCTTCTGCGCTGCTGCGCCCGACGTTGGCCCGGCTGTGCCCGTCGGAGGCCGAGACCACGTACTCCAGTGACCGGAATCCCGCCGCGATGGCCCGGTGTGCCCCGTTGGGGCTGGCGACCAGGGCGGAGAACTCGATGTCGGGGTAGTCGGACAGGGCGGCGGCCAATTCGGGGGCGTCGGCCAGGGCGGGGACCTTCGAGGGCGAGACGAACGCGGTGGCCTCGACCTCCCGGACGCCGGTGGCGGCGATCGCGGCGAGCAGTTCAAGCTTGGCGGACAACGGAATCGGATTCTCGATCTGCAGACCGTCGCGCAGGGCGACCTCGCGGATGGTGACGTGGGTGCTCATAGAACTCCTTGCTCGGTCAGCGTTGCCAGTTCCTCGGGGCTGCGGCCCAACAGCTCGCCGTACACCTCAGCGTTGTGCTGGCCCGGTCGGGCGGGACCGGCGCTGCGCACCCCGCCCGGACTCTCCGACAGCACCGGAACGACGCCGGGCCCCAACACGTTTCGGCCGATCCGCTCGTCGAAGTGCTCGACGAGCATGCCGCGGGCGCGGAACTGCGGATCGTCGACCACCTCGGCGACGGTGTTGATCGGTCCGGCGATCACCCCCGCGGCGCTGAGGGTGTCGATGATGTCGTCGGGCCGACGTTCCGCCGCCCACGCGCCGATGAGGGCGTCCAGTTCGTCCTGGTTGCGCCCGCGGGCGCCGTGGTCGACGAACCGCGGGTCGGCCGCGAGTTCCGGTTGACCCATCGCCGCGCACAACCGCCGGAACACGGTGTCCTGGTTGGCGGCGATCACCACCCAGCTGCCGTCGGCGCTGCGGTAGATGTTCGACGGCGCAATGCCTTCCAGTCGTGTTCCCGACGGCCCGCGCACCACGCCGCCGACGTCGTAGTCCGGGATGGTGGATTCCTGCACGGCCAGGCAGGCCTCGGTGAGCGCGGCGTCGACGACCTGACCCTCGCCGGTGACGGTCCGCCGGTACAGCGCCGCCAGCGCGCCCTGGGCGGCGAACATCCCGGCCAGGGTGTCGCCGAGCGACAGCGCCAGCCGCGGCGGCGGACCGCCCGGGAAGCCGTTCATATGCCGCAGGCCGCTGACCGCCTCGGCCACCGAGGCGTAGCCGGCCTTGCCCGCGTCCGGACCCGTCTGCCCGTAGCCGGACACCCGGACCAGAATGATTCCCCGGTTACGTTGGCGCAGAACGTCATAGCCCAGGTTCCACTTCTCCAGCGTGCCGGGGCGGAAGTTCTCGACGATGATGTCGGACCGCTCGACGAGGTCGAGGAAGAGGTCCCGTCCGCGCGGCTCCCGCAGGTTGAGCGTGACGCACCGCTTGTTGCGGGCGTGCACGGTCCAGAAGAAGCGGTGTCCCTCGACTTCGGCCTGCCCCCAGGTGCGGATGGGGTCGGGGGAGCCCGGGGGTTCGATCTTGATGACGTCGGCGCCCATGTCGCCGAGCAGTCGGCCGGCGAACGGCCCGGAGATCAGCGTGCCGACCTCCAGGACGCGGATGCCGTCCAGGGCGCCGGGTTGATTCCCCGGGTCGCGTCGCTCCTGCCCACCGGTCACGACCGCCCCCCGGTGAACCCATGCCGCCCAAGCCAGTCGGTGATGACACCGACGGCCTCTGCGAGCGTCTGCTTCTGGTCGGGTCCGGAGTAGTAGTGGTTGGCGTGCGCGATCTCGTGCATCTCCTTGTCCGGGTGCCCGATGGCGTCGAACAGACGCCGGGTGTGGCTGGGAGTGCAGGCGTCGTCGGCCAGGTTGCCGATCACCAGGGTGGGCACGGCGATGTCGGGCCCGCAGGCCACCCCGTCGGCGCGGGCGTCGTCGTAACTCCACTGCGACAGCCAACTGCGCAGCGAGCAGAACCGGGCCAACCCGATCGGCGAGTTGTTGACCACCCGCGGATCGCCCAGGTAGCACGTTCCGGGTTGGCGGTCGTTGGGGTCGATGGTCGGGTCCAGCCAGCGTGGGTCGGCCATCGTGCCGTGCACGACGAAGCAGAACTCCTCGCCGCTTCCCTTATCGGCAGGGCCCTGCGCCTCCATTTCGGCGAGTGTGTCCTTGACCCACTTGGTGATTCGCCGGTTGCGGTCGATCTGGGCCTGCCGGTAGCGCTCGAGGAACTCCGGGGAGTACGGCGGCTGGTTGGGGTTGTCGGGGTTGTAGAGGTCAAGCGCGGGATCGCGCCTCGCCGGGTCGGACTCGTCGAGGATCGAGGCGTCCAGCCATTCGGTCAGGGTGCCGTGCCGGCTGATGTGGGCGGCCAGCAGCATGATCCCGTCGGCGGGGATCAGGCCGAGGGACCCGGCCTGCTGCTGGTAGTAGAGGGACAACGATCCGCCGCCGCTCCACCCGGCCAGCACCACCGTGGAGTAGCCCAGTCGGTCGCGCGCATCCTTGATGGCCTCGCCGAGGTCGACCACCACCTTCTCCATGATCAGTGCGGAGTCGGTGCCGCGGAAGCGGCTGTTGGCGTAGATGACGTGGTGGCCGGCGCGGGCCAGGGCATTGACCATCGGCAGGTAGGCGCCGCCGCCGATCGGGTGCATGAAGACCAGCACGGTGTCCGAAGGAACCTCGGGCCGCAGCAGGTAGCACTCCAGGACGACGATCTCGGCCAGCCCGCCGTAGACGTCGCGGACCCCTGAATCATTCTGGAAGGCAACAAGATAGGGGATGCGCTCGTACTTCACTGGTGCCGGCCCGGGTCGGATGTCGCGGCCCTTGCCGCTCCCAGATCCGCGGCGAGGACCTCGGGGCTGGGCACCAGCCGCTGCCGGGTGTCGACGGCGATCACCTTCCAGTCCACGGTCGCGAAATCGTCGAACTTGCGCCGGGCGCGTTCGCGGGCCTTCTCGGGCGCTCCGTGGTGCACGCCCTGCGGCGCGTGGCTGATCAGCCCGATCGGCATCGGGATCCCGTACAGCGAGCCGCCGTGAAAGAACGCGATCTCGTCGAAGTCGACGTTGCGGTGATACCAGGGCGTCCGCTCGGTGCCGGGCACCCCCTCGGCGGGCTTGGGCAGGAAGTTGCACACGTAGACCCCGGTGGCCTGCATGAACAGGTGCACCATGGGCGGCAGGTGCACGCTGTCCGAGGTGATGACGTTGTAGTCGTCGATATTGAAGGTGAAGGCGAAGTTGTCGCCCCGCCAGCCCTCGACATCGAGCGGGTTGTGGCGATAGAACAGCGACGTGGGTCCCCCGTCGTGGACCAGTCGGATTTCGTACTCGTCGCGGCCGTCGTCATCGAGCGCCTGCGGCTCGGGGATGGTGGATTGTCCGGGGTCGAACGGCCAGTGGCGGCCGAGTGGACCGGCCGGGGGAGTGCGGAACTGGTCCGCCTCGATCATCAGCCAGGTGCTCTGGTTGGACGGAAGTTGTCGCCACGTACTGGCCTTGGGCAGGTAGATCCAATCGCCGGCGCGATAGTCCAGCGGCCCGAACTCGGTCTCCAGGCGGCCGTCGCCCTGGTGCACGAAGCAGAGCAGGTCGCCGTCGACGTGGCGCAGATAATGACGAGTGGCCTCGGACCGTCGGCTCAGGGAAATCCGGCAGTCGTCGTTGGAGAACAACAGCAGCGGCGAATCGCCGATTGTCAGCTGATCGGCCAGAACATCCAGAGGTCGCAGCGGGCCCACGGCACGGTAGGCCGTCGGGTCGTGGCGCCGGAAGAAGTTCGCGGTGCGCCCGGTGAATCCGTCGCGCCCGAGTTCGTCGTCCTTGAGTCCGTCCAGGTCGGCGTGCAGCCGCCGGGGAGTGGCGCCTTTGCGCAGGTGAACGAACGATTCCATGGAAACTCCTGCGGCTGGCCGGTCTGGAAAACTGAAACTGACTTTAGTTTTCACCCGGGGGCGTAACAAGCACGAATCGCGACTCGATACAGGGCTGTGAGTTTCGTCCTTCGGCGGCACCGTGTTTTACTCATGGCTGCTGTCCGAGCAGTCGGGCTAAGAGAAAGCTAAGGGTGGATTGGTGAAGTCTGTCGTCAATAAGGCGCGCGGATGGTCGCGCCGGATTGCCGTTTCTGCTGTCGCTGCGGCCGCGTTGCCGGGCCTGATCGGCGTGGCTGGTGAGACCGCGACCGCGGGTGCGTTCTCGCGCCCCGGTCTTCCGGTGGAGTACCTGGACGTGCCGTCGACCGCCATGGGCAAGAGCATCCGCGTCCAGTTCCAGAGCGGTGGACCCAACTCGCCGAACATCTGGATGCTCGACGGCCTGCGTGCCCAGGACGACTTCAACGGCTGGGACATCAACACCCAGGCCTTCGAGTGGTACGTGGACTCCGGCCTGTCGATGTCGATGCCGGTGGGTGGACAGTCCAGCTTCTATGCGGACTGGTACAAGCCCGCGTGCGGCAAGGTCGGTTGCACCACCTACAAGTGGGAGACCTTCCTGACCCAGGAGGCGCCGGCTTGGCTGAAGGCCAATAAGGACGTCCGGCCCACCAACAACGCCGCGATCGGTCTGTCGATGGCCGGTTCGGCCTCGATGACCCTGGCGGCCTGGCACCCGGAGCAGTTCATCTACGCCGGTTCGATGTCGGGCTTCCTGAACCCGTCCGAGGGCTGGTGGCCGGGGCTGATCAACATCTCGATGGGTGACGCCGGTGGCTACAAGGCTGCTGACATGTGGGGCCCGTCCAGCGACCCGGCTTGGAAGCGCAACGATCCGATGGTTCAGATTCCGCGGCTGGTGGCCAACAACACCCGGCTCTGGGTCTACTGCGGTAACGGCCAGCCCAACGAGCTCGGCGGCGGCGACGTGCCGGCCACCTTCCTCGAAGGTCTGACCATCCGCACCAACCGGACGTTCAAGGACAACTACCTCGCGGCCGGCGGTCGCAACGGTGTGTTCAACTTCCCGGACAACGGCACGCACAACTGGGCCTACTGGGGTCGCGAGCTTCAGGCGATGAAGCCCGACCTGCAGCGCGTCCTCAACGGCGGCTAAGCACTGACGAAAAGCGGGCCCCCGGCATCAGCCGGGGGCCCGCTTTCGTGCGGGGAGCGGGGCGCACTTCGCTACTTCGGCTACTCCGCTACTTTCGGCTACTTCAATTCGGCGGAACTGAGCCCCAGGAGACGGCGGGCCACCACCAGCAGCTGAATCTGCTGGGTGCCTTCGAAGATGTCGAGGATCTTGGAGTCGCGGGCCCATTTCTCCAGCAGGCTCTGCTCGGAATACCCTGTCGTGCCGGCCATTTCGACGGCCTTGAGGGTGATGTCGCTGGCCACCCGGGCGGCTTTGGCCTTACCCATCGAGGCCTCTTTCGAGTTGGGGATGCCGTTGTCGGCCTGCCAGGCCGAGCGCACGGTCAGCAGGTAGGCGGACTCCCAGTCGGCCTCCATGCGGAGGAACTCCGCGGCCGGGGCGCTCTGGGCGTGGGCCGGCTTGTCGTAGGAGATCTCCACACCGGCGTCGTCGAGGATGGTGCGCAACTCCTCCAACGCCGCACGGGCCACCCCGAGCGCCATCGCCGCGACGATGGGCCGGGTGCTGTCGAAGGTCTCCATGACCCCGGCGAATCCCTTCTCCACCTGGATCTCGGGGCTGCCGAGCAGGTTCGCCTTCGGGATGCGGGCATTCTCGAAGCGGATCGCCGCGGTGTCGGAGGCCTTGATGCCGAGCTTGTGCTCGAGGCGTTCGACGGTGACCCCGGGATGGTCGCGCGGGACGATGAACGACTTGATCGCCGCGCGGCCCTTGGCCTTGTCCAGCGTCGCCCACACCACGATGTGTGACGCCCGCGACCCGGCGGTCACGTAGATCTTCTCGCCGTTGATGACGTACTCGTCACCGTCGAGCACCGCCGTGGTCGACACCGCGGCGGAGTCCGACCCGAAGGACGGTTCGGTGATGGCCATCGCGGCCCAGATGTCGGTGCCCAGGTGCGCCAACTGCTCGTCGGTGGCCACCCCGGAGATCGCCGCGTTGCCCAGGCCCTGCCGGGGGATCGACAGCAACAGCGCGACATCGCCCCAGGCGATCTCGAGTGAGTTCAGCAGCACGGACATGTTGCCGCCGTTGATGTTGGTCTTAGGTCCGCTGTCGGCGTCGCGGAAGGCGTCGGTGCCGGCGAAGGACACGGTGTCGGCTGCGGTGATGCCCTCGAACAGGCTGGAGATCGTGTCCAGTTCGACCGGGTAGTCGTGTTCGTTGAGGTCGTACTTGCGGGAGATCGGGCGAAGGACCTCCGCGGCGCCCTTGTGCGCCATCTCGATGACGGCTTCGAGCTTGCGGGGCATTTCCAGATTGATGGCCATGGGGGCCTTTCTCGGGGAAGGAGGCGTGAGCGGACTAAAGAACCACGACACCCTCGGCGACGCCGATGGCCCGCAGATCGCGGTACCAGCGTTCGACCGGGTGTTCCTTGGTGAAGCCGTGGCCGCCGAGCAGTTGCACACCGTCCAGGCCGATCCGCATGCCCTTGTCGGCAGCCAACTTTCGGGCCAGCGCCGCCTCCCGGGCGAACGGCAGACCGCGGTCGGCGCGGGCGGCGCCGCGCCAGGTGACCAGCCGCAGGCCGTCGAGTTCGATGGCGATGTCGGCGCACATGAACGCCACCGACTGGCGGCGGGCGATCGGCTCGCCGAAGGCCTCGCGCTCTTTCACATACGGGACGACGTAATCGAGCACGGCGTGACAGGTTCCGACGGCCAGCGCCGCCCAGCCGAGCCGGGACAGCGCGATCGCTTCCGAGTAGTCGCTGTCGCAGGCGTCGTCGCCACCGAGGCGGGCCGACAGCGGAACCGAGACCCTGTTCAGCTCAACGCGTCCCAGCGCCGCTGCCCGCAGGCCCATGCTGCGGTCGGCGGTCACGGTGAGCCCGGCGGTGCCGGACTCGACGATGAACAAAGCGGGCTTGCCGTTGAGTTGAGCTGCGACGACGAACAATTCGGCGTCGGCAGCGGCGGGCACCAGCGACTTGGCCCCGTCGATCCGGTAGCCGCCGGGGGTTCGGACGGCGACGGTCTTGAGCATCGTCGGGTCGAACAACGGCTGCGGTTCGGCGATGGCCAGGCAGGCCTGCGGCACGCTCTCCCCGGCGAACGCGGCCAGGTAGGTGGCCTGTTGGTCGGCGGTGCCCCAGTGGGTCAGCGCAGAGGCGACTCCGCCCGGGGCCAGGATCGGCAGCGCCAGGCCCATATCGCCGTAGGCCAGTGCCTCGGCCACCAGTGCGTTGGTCACCGCGGTGCGCGTCTCGGCGATGCCGTCGAAGTCCTCGGGGACCTTGATGGCGGTGACGCCGAGTTCGGCGGCCTTGAGGATGAGGTCGGGCGGGTAGACGGCGGAGTCGTCGGCGCCGCGGGCGGCCGGGCGCAGGATCTCCTCGGCGAACTGCCGGACCGTCTCGACGATCATCCTCTGGTCGTCGTCGGGGGTCAGGTCGAAGTAGTCGGCGGTGTTGGGCGCCAGGCGGGTCGCCGGCTTGCCGAGCCCTTGAATCTTCTTGAACTGCCGGGTCGACGCCCCCGCGGCGGAGAACCCATGCTTCACACCGAATTTCAGCGCCCGGTTCAACGGCTCCCGCAGGTTATGGCGGTCCAGGAACTCCTGGCCCAGTAGCGGGGTGAGCAGGCCCATCCCGACGTCCAGGGCGGTCCGCTTCTGGTGGTGCTGGCCGACGGCGCTCTCCCGGGCCCGGGCACTGGCCGTCCGCGGCAGATTCTTGGACGGGAGAGTGTTGGTCATGACGACTGCCTCACGCTTGACGGGTGCTGCGACCGTATCTTACTCCCGAGTAAGGTAGCGATCATGTAAGCAACGTCACAGCATGTCGAGCACCGCGGCGTGCAGCAGGGCATTGCTCGCCACCGCGCTTTCACCGTGCGGTCCGGGGTCACCGGCGAGGTTGGTGAACGTGCCGCCGGCCTCGCGGACCAGCACGTCCAGTGGCGCCAGATCCCACAGCTCGACCTCCGGTTCGGCAGCGACGTCGACCGCGCCCTCGGCCACCAGGCAGTAGGAGTAGAAGTCGCCGTAGGCCCGCACCCGCCACACCGCATCGGTGAGGGCGACGAACTTCTCCCGCAGCCCCCGATCGGCCCACCCCGACAGGCTGGAGAACGACAGGCTGGCCGAACCGAGATCGGCCACCCCCGAGACCGATAGCCGCCGCGGTGCCGACCCGGCGAACGAGGCGTACGCGCCGAGTCCCTGCGCGGCCCACCAGCGGCGGTTCAGGGCGGGGGCGCTGATGACCCCGACGGTCGGCACGCCGTCCTCCAGGAGCGCAATCAGGCTGGCCCACACCGGAACTCCGCGCACGAAGTTCTTGGTGCCGTCGATGGGGTCGATCACCCACTGCCGACCGGTGAACACCGGCGTTCCGCCGTGCTCCTCGCCGAAGATCGCGTCCCCGGGGCGCTCCCGTCCCAGCACCTCGCGCACCGCCGACTCGACCGCCTCGTCGGCGTCGGTGACCGGGGTGAGGTCGGGCTTCTGCTCGACCCTCAGATCCAGCGCGCCGAACCGGGCGGTGGTGATGGCGTCGGCCTCATCGGCCAGCGACAGGGCCAGGTCCAGATCCCGCGCTAACTCCTCGGCACTCATGTCTGCAGTCCTACCATGGCGTCATGATGGAATTCGCGGTGCTGCTGCTGATCCTCGGCGCGTTGGCTCTGGTGGTCGGCCCGCGGCTGATGGCGCGGCGCGGGCCGCGCGGGCAGATGGCGCAGGGCACCCTGTTGGTGACGGGCATCAGCCCGCGCCCCGCGGCCCCGGGGGAGCACTTCGTCACCATCACCGGGGTCATCAGCGGAGCAGGCGTCGACGAGCACGTTGTCTACCAGCGGATGGCGGTGGACGCCTCGCAGTGGCCGGTGATGGGCCAGCTCATTCCCGTGGTCTTCGCCCCCGGCAACCCGGACAAGTGGTTCTTCGCACCGCCGGAGCAGATCGCATGAGGGCTGCACTCGTCGCGGCTTCGGTGGCCCTGATGGCGACCAGTTGGTTGGTGAGTAGTGCTCCGGCACAGGCAGATCCGTGGTGCAACCCGGGTGGGCCGCCGGACGGAGCGGCCACCCGCCCGTTCGCCGGCGGC
>CAISDL010000120.1 GCA_903884065.1 uncultured Actinomycetes bacterium
CGAACACGAAGCTGCCCTTACCGCCGTTGCCGCCCGCGCCGCCGCTGGCGCCGCTCCCGCCGTCACCGCCTGACTGACCCGGCAGACTGCCGTTGGCGCCATCGGCGCCGTTGGCGCCGTTACCGCCGCCGGCGCCACCGTTGCCGCCGCTGCCGGCCAGCGAGAAGACACCGGCGTTACCGCCGTTGCCGCCGACACCGGCGGCGCCGCTGATCAGGGCCGACCCGGCGTCCCCGCCGGTGCCGCCGTTACCGAAGAACGCACCCGCCGTGCCGCCCTTGCCGCCGGCGCCGCCGCCGGTGGCGCCGGCGCCGCCCGCGCCGCCGTCGCCGCCCTTGCCGACCGGACCGAACCCGGTGTCCGGGTCGAGATCGACGAACGACACCCCGCCGCCGTCACCGCCGTTACCGCCCACACCGCTGAGTGACCCGCCTTTACCGCCCGCGCCGCCGTTGCCGGCGCCGCCGATCTGGGTCAAGAAGCCCGAATCGCCGCCGGCGCCGCCCGCCCCGCCGTCACCGTTGGCACCGGTCACCGAGCCGCCGGCGCCGCCGTTGCCGCCGTAGCCGAAGAATTGCCCGCCGGCGCCGCCCTTGCCACCGGCACCGCCGCCGGTGAGACCGCTGCCGCCGGCGCCGCCGTCACCACCGCGGCCAGCCACCGAGATGACGCCGCGCTTTGCGGCGTTGCCGCCGGCACCGCCGGCCGCACCGACACCGGTCAGTGACGACGCACCTGCGCCACCGTCACCGCCGTTACCCCACACCACGCCGCCGGCACCGCCGCTACCGCCGACACCGCCGTTGACCCCGGCCAGGCCGGCGCCGCCGGCACCGCCGCCGCCGAACAGGCCCGCCGCACCGCCTTGGCCGCCGGCGTACCCGCCGCCGCCGTTGCCGAACAGCAAGCCGGCCTTGCCACCGTTGCACGCGCCCGTGGTGCAGGCACCTTCGTAGGTGGTGTAAGTGAAGCCGTTACCGCCCAGCAGACCCGCGTTCGGGTTCTCTGCGGTGCCGTTTCCGAACAGCCGGAACTGAGTCGCCGTCAACCCACCCGTCGCCGATGCACTCGGAGGGTTCAGCGACAGCCCGCCCGGCAGGCCCGGCCCCGAGGTCATCGTGGCCGCGGCGGCATTCACCGTCGTCTTCGCGCCGCCCAACTCACGCCGACTGAACGCGACCGCCGTCCACGCCAATGGCGCCGCCGCCGGAGCGTTCCCACCGTCACCGCCGGCCAACCACGACAGCAATCCCCGGCCCATCCCCGAGACCGACCCGGTCGGTACGGCAGCGGCCGCCTGAGGGGCCGCCTTCATCACCGGCGCCGCGGCTGCGGCTGCCGGGCGTGCGACGCTCGCGACGGACGGGGCAGCGGACCCGGCAGAGGCGCCGCGTCCGGTGGTGAGCGGCGCCGCGACTGCGAGTGCGCCAGGCGCGATTTCCGCGCGAGAGGCGTTCAACTCGACGGGTGAACTCGCTTCGACCGCAACGGTTTCAGGAGTAGCCATACTGCTGGGAATATCAGCGCTCACCCGCGGAGCGGCGGGCTCAGCTGCCGCCGACCGACTCTCGGAGCCCTGCCTGCCGTCGCGCAGGGAGCCGCGGTTGTCGACCTCTACGGCAGAGGGCGTGGAATCAGGGATCGATGGCGTGCCGGTGGCCGTCGGACCATCAGCCGGCCCCGACGAAGTACCTCGGCGCGGCGAGCCTGGCGGAGCGACGTTACCCCCGGCCGATGCGCCGGAGTCCGCCCGTGGAGCGCGATTGGGCCGCGGGGCCCTGTTGGGCGAGGAATTCGAGGACTTCGACGTCTCGGTCGAGCCACTCGCGCCGCTTGAACCGGTGTTGTCGGCATAGGCAACCGGTACCGACGCGACGGCGGCGCCGACGCCCAACGCGAGAGCGAGGGCACCCACCCGGCCCACGTGACGCGAGTATCCCGACGCCGTCTGCTGCTTGCGGCCTAGTCCGATTGACCGGATCGAGGTCGATGTCTGACGACCGCCGACCTCGGGCATTGCCTTGGACTTCTTACCAGCAGCTGTTTCGCGCATTGTCCGACCATCCCCGATCCGGTAACTCTTCGCAGGCATCCCGCGAAGTGGCGGCACCCGATCTTGCTGGGAAGACGATAGTTGCGCGACTCGCGTGAGCCGCTTCTTAGGGGCAGCGATGGAAACTTCGACGCGATGAATGGAAGGTGGTGACAGGGTCGAACCGGCAGGATCGAAACGTGGGTGTTGAGGAACGGCCGTCGGGGGTCTCATCCCGTGTCCATCGCGTTCGCGGACCGCGTAAGACGTGGACGACGACCGAGGGAGTGCCGGTCGAACTACCCCTCGTCGTCGACTGGGTCAGAGTCGAACCGGGCACCGGTGACGAGGCGATGCGTGTCGAAGCCCGAATAGATCTGGTCGACGGTGAGCCCGCCATCGTCGAGATGGTCCTCAGGGCGAAGGAAGGCCTCAATGTGGTGGTGCTCCAGAACGAATTCCGCTGGGCCTCGCCACTGGAGGTCGTGACGGCGATCCTTCCCCGGTTGATCGCTGCGGGAGAGGACCCGTGCTCCGCCGACCTGCCCGTCACCGCTTTCCCTGCCGCCGCGATCCAACCCATCCCTCGTCGAGGCACCCTCACTGACGAGTTCCTGACGACTATCGCCCGGGAATATCTCGCGCGCGGCCGCGGCTACGCGACGAGCCTGGCCGCGGAGTACTTCGTCACCCCCCGAGCGGTGGTGAGTTGGATTGAGAAAGCCCGCGCCCGCGGACTTCTCAGTCCACCACCCGCCCGTGGGGCCGTTGGTGGCCGACTGATCGACAAGGCGGCCCCCGAGGAGTAGACCGACCGACGTCTCAGATGACGTCCGGAGATCAACCGTTGAGGGCGGCTGGAATGCCGGTGCCTAGAGTATGGGCGTGAGCGATAAGCCGACATTGATGTTGCTGGACGGCAATTCGCTGGCGTTCCGCGCCTTCTATGCGCTGCCCGCGGAGAATTTCAAGACCAAGAACGGCCTGACCACCAACGCGGTCTACGGCTTCACCGCGATGCTGATCAATCTGCTGCGCGACGAGGCGCCCACCCACATCGCCGCCGCGTTCGACGTGTCCCGGCAGACCTTCCGCTCGGAGCGCTACCCCGAGTACAAGGCGGGCCGGGCATCGACTCCGGACGAGTTCCGCGGCCAGATCGACATCACCAAGGAAGTCCTCAACGCCCTCGGAATCACCGTGCTCGCCGAGGCCGGTTTCGAGGCCGACGACATCATCGCCACGCTGGCGACCCAGGCCGACGAGGCCGGCTACCGCGTGCTGGTGGTCACCGGGGACCGGGACGCGCTGCAACTGGTCAACTCCGACATCACCGTCCTCTACCCGATCAAGGGCGTCAGCACCCTGACGCGCTACACCCCGGACGCCGTCGTGGAGAAGTACGGCCTGACGCCCGAGCAGTACCCGGATTTCGCGGCGCTGCGCGGCGATCCCAGCGACAACCTGCCCGGCATCCCGGGTGTGGGGGAGAAGACCGCCGCCAAGTGGATCGTGGAGTACGGATCACTGCAGAGTCTGGTGGACAACGTCGACGCGGTACGGGGCAAGGTCGGAGATTCGTTGCGCGCCAACCTCTCCAGTGTCGTCCTCAACCGGGAACTCACCCATCTGGTGCGTGACGTTCCGCTGGCCCAGACGCCCGACACACTTCGTCTGCTGCCCTGGGACCGTGACCAGATCCACCGCCTGTTCGACGACCTCGAGTTCCGGGTGCTGCGCGACCGGCTGTTCGACACTCTGGCCGCGGTGGAGCCGGAGGTCGACGAGGGGTTCGACGTCCGGGGCGGCGCGCTGGAACCCGGCGCGGTGGGGGACTGGCTGGCCGCGCACGCGACCGACGGCCGGCGTTGCGGCCTGGCGGTGGTCGGCACGCATGCGGTCTACGACGGCGACGCCGCCGCACTGGCCATCGCGACCGCCGACGGCGAGGGCGCCTACATCGACACCACCGCGATGTCGGCCGCCGACGAGGCCGCGCTGGGAACCTGGCTGGCCGACCCGGCCGCACCCAAGGCGCTGCACGAGGCGAAAGCGGCGATCCACGATCTGGCCGGCCGGGGCTGGCAGCTGGCCGGTGTCACCTCGGACACCGCACTGGCGGCCTACCTCGTGCGCCCCGGTCAGCGCAGCTTCGCTCTCGACGACCTGTCACTGCGTTACCTGCGTCGCGAACTGCGGGCGGAAACCCCCGAGCAACAACAACTTTCGCTGCTCGACGACACCGAGGGCGTCGACGACCAGGCCGTCCAGACGTTGATCCTGCGGGCGCGCGCGGTCGCCGACCTGGCCGACGCCCTCGACGTGGAGTTGGAGCGGATCGACTCCGCCGCGCTGCTGGGCGGGATGGAACTGCCCGTGCAGTCGGCACTGGCCGGCATGGAGAACGTGGGCATCGCCGTCGACACCGACAAGCTCGAGACATTGCAGAGCGAGTTCGGCGCGGCGATCCGCGACGCGGCCGAAGCCGCGTATGCGGTGATCGGCAAACAGATCAACCTGGGTTCGCCCAAGCAGTTGCAGGTGGTGCTCTTCGACGAATTGGGCATGCCCAAGACCAAGAAGACCAAGACCGGCTACACCACCGATGCCGACGCCCTGCAGTCGCTGTTCGACAAGACCGGTCATCCGTTCCTGGAACACATGCTCACCCACCGCGACGCCACCCGACTCAAGGTCACCGTTGACGGCCTGCTGAAGTCCGTCGCCGCCGACGGACGCATTCACACCACGTTCAACCAGACGATCGCAGCGACGGGCCGGCTCTCCTCCACCGAGCCCAACCTGCAGAACATCCCCATCCGCACCGAAGCCGGGCGCCGGATCCGGGATGCCTTCTGCGTGGGTGACGGGTACGCCGAGTTGATGACCGCGGACTACAGCCAGATCGAGATGCGCATCATGGCTCACCTGTCTCGCGACGAGGGACTCATCGAAGCCTTCAACACCGGCGAGGACCTGCACTCCTTCGTGGGGTCTCGGGCGTTCGGGGTGCCGATCGACGAGGTCACCGCGGAGTTGCGCCGACGGGTCAAGGCGATGTCCTACGGCCTGGCCTACGGGTTGAGTGCCTACGGCCTGTCCGCGCAACTGAAGATCTCCACCGAGGAGGCCAAGGAGCAGATGGACGCCTACTTCGCCCGGTTCGGCGGAGTGCGCGACTACCTGGAGGGTGTCGTCGACCAGGCCCGCAAGGACGGATACACCTCCACGGTGCTCGGGCGGCGGCGCTACCTGCCCGAACTGGACAGCAGCAACCGCCAGCTTCGCGAAGCGGCTGAGCGGGCCGCGCTGAACGCCCCGATCCAGGGCAGCGCCGCCGACATCATCAAAGTGGCGATGATCGGGGTGGACGCCGCGCTGCGCGGGGCCGGGCTCTCATCCCGGCTGCTGTTGCAGGTGCACGACGAGTTGCTGCTCGAGGTGGCGCCGGGGGAGCGGGACGCCGTCGAGCTACTGGTGCGCGACCGGATGGGCGGCGCCTACCCGCTCGATGTGCCGCTGGAGGTGTCGGTGGGATACGGCCCCAGCTGGGACGCCGCAGCGCACTAGTGGAGCGGGGCGGTCCAGGCAGAAGCCTGGGCGTACCCGTGCAGCCGGTGCAGCGCCGGGGCGGCCGCGGCCCGCGCGGCCATCACCCCGTGCCACTCCTCGTTCTGCAGAGCGAACACCCGCTCGTCGCCGAAGCCCCGGTCGATCCGGTCGCGCACGTACGCCAGTTCCACCACCTGGGTCACGAACCGCTTCACCGACGACGCGGCCGGGCGCCCGCCGAACTGCCGGGCGTTGCGGACGGCCGCTTTCCGGGCGCGAAGCGAACCCACCCACGAGGCCTCCACGGGGGTCAGCAGACCGGTGGAGATCATCGCCGGCAGTTTCCCGGCGATGATCTGGCCCTCGCGGCGACGGCTCATCACGGCCAGGGTGATCGCCAGGGCGAACACCGGCATCATCCACATGACGTAGACCCCGAGATAGGTCCTGGAGCCCATCAGCGCAGATCCGTTCCAGAGGGCATGGATGAGCACCGCAGCCAGGTAGCCGAGCAGGATCGCCCCGGCCTTGGCGCCCGCACTGCGCTGCTTCAGCGCGAAATACACCCCGATGGCGGTCATGGTGGTGAACAGCGGGTGGGCGAACGGGCCGATCACCAGGCGCATGGCGGCGGTGGCCAGGGACGTGGGCAGGTCTTCCCCGCTGGCGATGTAGAAGATGTTCTCCAGCCAGGCGAAGCCGACGGCGGTGAAGCCCGCATAGACCAGGCAGTCGGTCAGGGTGTTCAGTTCGCGGCGCCGCCGGCCGGTCATCATCAGCACCAGGAACAGGCCCTTGGCGGCCTCCTCGACCACCGGCGCGACGATCGCCATCGTGGTGAATCCCGGCTTCTCGTCGGGGCCGGCGATGGCCACGTGGACCACGTGCTCGAAGACCACCGAGAGCAGCACGGCGACCGAGGCTCCCCAGAGGAAGGCCATGACCAGCAGCCGCGGCGGCTCCGGCTCCCAGCGGTCCAGCCACAGATAGCACAGCAGGACGCACGCCATCGCCACCGTGGACAGACAGAATCCGAGGATCGCGCCGCCGGGACTCACGACGGTCACCAGGATCAGGATCAGTCCGGCGATCGTTCCCATCCCGACGATGGCCGCCAGTGGCGCCCCGACTTTGCGGACCGGACGCGGCAGAGGCGGGACTGTGGCGTAGTACACGAGGTGAGGGTAGCTGCGCTGGCATCTGGTTTGGTCGGGTTGTCGTGTGTCGAGTACGCTCTCTCGGTACCCGTGTGCACAACTGCGGGCTACAGCGTGTGCAAAAACACCAAGAAACCGTCCCTTCGATCAACCCTGTCCGGAGCAACCCAACATATGCCCAGTCCCACCGTCACCTCGCCGCAAGTAGCCATCAACGACATTGGCACTGCCGAGGACTTCCTCGCCGCTATCGACAAGACCATCAAGTACTTCAACGATGGCGACATCGTCGAGGGGACCATCGTCAAGGTGGACCGGGACGAGGTCCTGCTCGACATCGGTTACAAGACCGAAGGCGTCATCCCTTCCCGCGAGTTGTCCATCAAGCACGACGTCGACCCCAATGAAGTGGTGTCCGTCGGCGACGCGATCGAAGCCCTCGTCCTCACCAAGGAGGACAAGGAAGGCCGCCTGATCCTGTCCAAGAAGCGCGCGCAGTACGAGCGCGCCTGGGGCACCATCGAGGCCCTCAAGGAGAAGGACGAGGCCGTCAAGGGCACCGTCATCGAGGTCGTCAAGGGCGGCCTGATCCTCGACATCGGCCTGCGTGGGTTCCTGCCCGCCTCGCTGGTCGAGATGCGCCGGGTCCGCGATCTGCAGCCGTACATCGGTAAGGAGATCGAGGCCAAGATCATCGAACTGGACAAGAACCGCAACAACGTCGTTCTGTCCCGTCGCGCCTGGCTGGAGCAGACCCAGTCCGAGGTGCGCAGCGAGTTCCTCAACCAACTCGTCAAGGGTGCGGTCCGCAAGGGCGTGGTGTCCTCGATCGTCAACTTCGGCGCGTTCGTCGACCTCGGCGGGGTCGACGGCCTGGTGCACGTCTCCGAGCTGTCCTGGAAGCACATCGACCATCCGTCCGAGGTCGTGCAGGTCGGCGACGAGGTCACCGTCGAGGTGCTCGACGTCGATATGGACCGCGAGCGGGTTTCGTTGTCGCTCAAGGCCACTCAGGAAGACCCGTGGCGGCACTTCGCCCGCACGCACGCCATCGGCCAGATCGTGCCGGGCAAGGTCACCAAGCTGGTGCCGTTCGGCGCGTTCGTCCGCGTCGAGGAGGGCATCGAGGGCCTGGTGCACATCTCCGAGCTCTCCGAGCGCCACGTCGAGGTTCCCGACCAGGTCGTCAATGTCGGCGACGACGCCATGGTCAAGGTCATCGACATCGACCTGGAGCGCCGCCGCATCTCGCTGAGCCTCAAGCAGGCCAACGAGGACTACACCGAGGAGTTCGACCCGTCGAAGTACGGCATGGCCGACAGCTACGACGACGCGGGCAACTACATCTTCCCGGAGGGCTTCGACGCCGAGACCAACGAATGGCTCGACGGCTTCGACAAGCAGCGCACGGAGTGGGAGGCCCGGTACGCCGAGGCCGAGCGTCGGCACAAGATGCACACCACCCAGATGGAGAAGTTCGCCGCGGCCGACGCCGCTGCGGCCGAGGAGCGCCCGTCGGGCACCACCACGACCAGCACGCCCGGTGCCGAGGAGTCCGGCGGCTCGCTGGCCAGTGACGCCCAACTGGCGGCGCTGCGCGAGAAGTTGGCCGGTAACGCCTGACCTTTTCCTTCGACGTGACGCCACGCACCGGGATCTCGATGAGCCCGGTGCGTGGTGTCGTTATGGGGCTGCCATGCTGCGTATCGGCCTGACCGGCGGGATCGGCGCCGGAAAGTCCACGGTCTCAAGGGCTTTCGCCGAGTGCGGAGGCGTCGTCGTCGATGGCGACGTCATCTCCCGTGAGGTGGTTCAACCCGGGACCCGAGGCCTGGCCGCGCTGGTGGGGCATTTCGGCGACGCCATCCTGCTTCCCGACGGTGCGCTCAACCGGCCGGCGTTGGCGGCGATCGCGTTCGGCGACGAGGACCAGCGGCGCACGCTCAACGGCATCGTGCACCCCCTGGTGGCCCACCGTCGTTCGGAGTTGATCGCCGCTGCCGCCGAGGACGCGGTGATCGTCGAGGACATCCCCCTGCTGGTCGAATCCCAGATGGCGCCGCTGTTTCCGTTGGTGGTCGTCGTGCACGCCGACCCCGAGGTCCGGGTGGGTCGACTCATCGAGTACCGGGGTTTCAGCGAGGATGACGCGAAAGCGCGAATCGCCGCCCAGGCAGGAGACGAGCAACGGCGACGGGTCGCCGACGTCTGGCTCGACAACGCCGGAAGCGAGGGCGATCTCACCGAACGCGCCCGCGGACTCTGGTACCAGCGGATCCTGCCGTTCGCCCATAACGTCGCCACCGGCACTCCGGCGAGTGACCCCGCCGCGCTGGTCCCCGCCGACGCGACCTGGCCGGCGCAGGCCGGACGCGCGATCGCCCGGCTCAACACGGCCTGCGGACACCGGGCCACCCGCATCGATCACATCGGGTCCACCGCGGTCGCGGGGTTGGACGCCCGCGACATCATCGACATCCAGGTGACCGTCGCGTCTCTGGAGGTCGCCGACGAACTCTCGGCGGACCTGCGGAATGCCGGCTACCCGCGGGTCGGCACGATCAGCGCGGATCACCGGTTGGACGGCTCAACGGGGCTGTGGCCCAAGCGCTTTCACGCCTCAGGTGATCCCGGACGGCCGACGCACGTGCACCTCAGAGTCGACGGGGAGCCCAACCAGCGCTTCGCGCTGCTGTTCGTCGACTGGCTCGACGCGAACGCCGCGGCCCGTGGCGACTATGCCGCGGTGAAGCGAACCGGCGACCTTGACGCGATCGGCCACTGGTTCTCCGAGGCCCACCCGCGGGCGTGGTCGTGGGCCGACGCCACCGGTTGGTCGCCGACGCCCGTCAGGTGACCGGGGCGCCGAAGCCGGCCGGCGGTGTCTCGGCCGGCGGCGGGACAGCGAGCGGAAGTGGTTCAAGCGGCGGCGCCTCGCCGGGCGCCAATGGGTCCGGCGGCGGCGCCTCGCCGGGCGCCAATGGGTCCGGCGGCGGCGCATCCGGGGGCGGACCGGCTGCCGGGTCGCCCGGGAGCGGTCCCGGGGGGTTGGCCGGGGCCGGTGCGCCAAGCGCATTGCTCAGCGGGGCGCCGCAGATGATCGCGCCGTAGTCAGGATCATCCTTGGCCGGGGTCAACCGCGGGCCGATGAACTGGCTGGCCTGGACGACCAGTTGGTCGTCCACCAGGATCTCGCAGTTCAGATTGGCCGAGTACGGCCACTGGATCGAGATCCGCATGCCCGCTTCTTTGGGATCGGTGAGCACCCCGGTCGTCTCGAACGTTCGGCCCGGCAGCATGGTGGGGTCGGCGCTGTTGACCTGTGTGTCGCTGATCCGGTAGGTGATCAGCGCCCCCCGGGCGACGCCGTCCACCCGCGCCCGGTACGTCACGTTGTGCTGCTGGGGCACCGGGTCGTCGGCGGTGGCGACAGCGGGCGTCTGCAGCGCCAGCATCACAGCGGCGCCTACCGTCAGCGAACGTCCCACGCGTCCCACGGGGGAGCAGGTTACGCCTATCGCCAGCTCAATTCCACGCCGGTGCTGGCCAGCCAGGCGTTCAGATCGTGGCCGTGAGCGGCCAGACCCTCGACTGCCCCGACGGCGGTGCGCACCGCCCGCTCGGTCGCTTCGGTCGACAACAGCCCGCGGTGATGAGCCTCCAGCAGTTCGTCGAGGTCGACCAGTTCGGTACCGCGCCCGGTCCGCACCACGAGGTCCAGGTAGTGGTCCTCGGTCTCCCACCGGTCGGGGCCGACGGTGATGGTTCCGACGTCGAGGTAGTGGTCCTGCTCGCGCTCGTAGCCGGGGTTGAAGTGGAAGACGTTGGCGCGCAGGCCCAGAGCGGGCAGCAGCCAGGACTCGAGGTAGTGGAACTGGACCCGGCCCGGCGTCGGCCTGGCCATGTAGAGACCCCATGGACTCAGCCGGTATTGGTCCACTGCCCGGACGAACCCCTTCGGATCGGTGTTCGTGCGAGCGACGAGGTCGAAGGTCTCATGTTTGGGCGGGTGCATGGTCATCGTCACCCCTCTCGCCGACCGCCTGCCGGTTCACCGCCAGATTAGGGTAGGCCGCGATCGCCAGCGGGATCGTGTCGAAGAATCGCGAGCGGCCCAGCAGTTCGGAGAACCCGCCGATCTGGAAGGCGCGCTGGGTCCTGCCGTGCTGCACGACCACCAGGAAGGGCACATCGCGCAGCGCGGCGACCTCGGCCACGTCCGACAGCGCTTCCGCGCCGGTGAAGTCAATGTCGTCGATGCGCCGGGCATCGATGACCAGTAGGTCCGGCTGATCCTCGCTTTCGGCATCGTTCTCGTCCGGCAGCGCGCCGATCAACTGCATCCGGAACCAGTTGGCGTTACCGAACCACAGCGGTCCGTTCAAGGAGAACGCGGCGATCCCGGGTACCGGCGCCGCCCGTTCGTCGTCGAGCGGCAGCCATGTCCCTTCGGCGGAACGGCCCATCCGCAGCAACTCCGGACGTGCGGTCCGCGACGCCTGGTAGACGAAGGAGACGATCACCGCGAACAGCACGCCGACGACGATGCCGATCAGTACCGTGCCCAGCAGGGCGATCAGCATGAGGGCGAAGGCTTTCCAGGAGTACTGCCTGGTGGCCCGCATCTGGTCCACGCGGAAGATTTTGATCGCGATGTAGATCAGCACGGCCGACAGCGTCGCCATCGGCAGGTCTTCGATGATCTGGCTGAAGATCAGCACCACCACGGCCATCGCCGAGGCGACGAGTGAGGCCAACTGACTCCTGGCACGGGACTCGGCGATGATCGTGGTCGACGGCGGACTGGCGTTGATGGTGAAGGACCCGAACAGGCTGGACAGGATGTTGGCGGCTCCCAGTGCCCGGAAGTCGGCGTTGACGTCGGTCTCGAAACCGCCGAGGTTGGCCGCGGACCGGGTGGTGGCCGCCGTCTGCGCCAGGCACAGCGTGGCGATGATCAGGACAGTCGTCGCGACTGCCTCGATGGACCCGTAGGAGAACGGCGGCAGGTGGAACGACGGCAACCCGTGGTCGAGCGGCCCCAGCACCGCGACACCGTCGTCATGGAGCTTGAACACGTACATGGCCAGCGTCGACAGGGTCAACACGATCAGGGCGCCGGGGATTCGCCGGTTGATCCTGGCGATGCCCAACAACAGGACCAGCGAGATCGTGCCGAGGATCAGCGTCGGGATGTTGACGTCCTTCACCTGCTCGGACAGTTGCACGAGGCGGGCGACGGTGCGACCGTGGCCCTCCGGCACCCCGAGTAGGCCCGGAAGTTGGTGAATGACGATGATCACCGCGATCCCGCCGAAGAAGCCGATCATGACCGGACGCGAGAGGAAGTCGCCGACCCAGCCCATCCTGCCCACGCCGATGACCAGCGTGAGGATGCCCACCAGGAAGGAGGTGACGAGCGCCAACCCGATGTAGTGCTCGGTCTCGGCCACCGCGCCGAGGCTGACCAGACCGGCGGCCAGGATCGGTGCAACCGTGCTGTCCACGCCGAGGGCGAGGTGGCGGTTGGTGGACAGCGCGGCGCCGACGATGGTTGCGACCAGGAACCCGTACAGTCCGGTGATCGGCGGCATCCCCGCCAAGTGGGCCGTCGCCAGCTGTCCCGGCATGGTGACGGCGCCGAACGTCACCCCGGACACCAGATCCCGGCCGAGCCACTGCCGGCGGTACCCCCGGAGGGTCGGGAAGAGTCGTAACTCGTCCTTCCAGTCGGTCGCCACGGTCCGAGCCTATGAACCCCGGAGCGGCCGTGGGCGCCGATCGGAGGGATCCCGTCAATCCGACGGCCACCTGGCGGCCACCTGGCCGTAACCCGGCGTACACCTGACGGCCACTGGGTGCGGTCGCCGTCCCCGGTGGATGTCACCCGGCACCTCTAGGGTGGACCCATGGCTTTTGCGACCGAGAAGCCGGTCATCGCGCATTCGGAATACCGGGCTGTCGAGGACGTCGTGCGCACCGGCGCCCGGTTCGAGGTGGTCAGTGATCACCAGCCGGCCGGTGACCAGCCCGCCGCGATCGGGGAACTCGAACGCCGCATCCGGGCAGGGGAGCGCGATGTCGTCCTGCTCGGTGCCACCGGCACCGGAAAGTCGGCCACCACGGCCTGGCTGATCGAGCGGCTGCAGCGGCCCACCCTGGTGATGGCCCCCAATAAGACGCTTGCCGCGCAGCTGGCCAACGAACTTCGGGAGATGTTGCCGCACAACGCTGTCGAGTACTTCGTCTCCTACTACGACTACTACCAGCCCGAGGCCTACATCGCGCAGACCGACACCTACATCGAGAAGGACAGCTCGATCAACGACGACGTCGAGCGGCTGCGGCACTCGGCCACCTCGGCCCTGCTGTCGCGGCGCGACGTGGTGGTGGTCGCCTCGGTGTCCTGCATCTACGGCCTGGGCACCCCGCAGTCGTATCTGGACCGGTCGGTGGAACTGCAGGTCGGCAGCGAGGTGCCCAGAGATGGGTTGCTCAGGCTGTTGGTTGATGTCCAGTACGACCGCAACGACGTGTCGTTCACCCGCGGCACCTTCCGGGTGCGCGGCGACACCGTCGAGATCATCCCGTCCTACGAGGAACTCGCCATCCGCATCGAGTACTTCGGCGACGAGATCGAGGCGCTGTACTACCTGCACCCGCTGACCGGCGACGTGGTTCGCAAGGTCGACTCGCTGCGGATCTTCCCGGCGACCCACTACGTCGCCGGGCCGGAACGGATGGCGCAGGCAATCTCCACCATCGAGGACGAACTCGCTGCGCGGCTGGCCGAGCTCGAACGGCAGGGCAAGCTGCTGGAGGCGCAGCGGCTTCGGATGCGCACCAACTACGACATCGAGATGATGCGGCAGGTCGGATTCTGCTCGGGCATCGAGAACTACTCCCGGCACATCGACGGACGCGAGGCAGGCTCGTCGCCGGCGACTCTGCTGGACTACTTCCCGGAGGACTTCCTGCTCGTCATCGACGAGTCCCACGTCACGGTTCCGCAGATCGGCGGCATGTACGAGGGCGACATGTCCCGCAAGCGCAATCTGGTGGAGTTCGGCTTCCGGCTGCCCTCGGCCGTCGACAACCGGCCGCTGACCTGGGAGGAATTCGCCGCCCGGGTGGGCCAGACGGTGTATCTGTCCGCCACGCCGGGCCCGTACGAGCTGGCGGCGGCCGGTGGCGAGTTCGTCGAGCAGGTGATCCGCCCGACCGGGCTGGTCGATCCGAAGGTCGTGGTCAAACCCACCAAGGGGCAGATCGACGACCTCATCGGTGAGATTCGCGCCCGGACCGAACGGGACGAACGCGTGCTGGTGACCACGCTGACCAAGAAGATGGCCGAGGATCTCACCGACTATCTGCTGGAGATGGGCATCCGGGTGCGCTACCTGCACTCCGAGGTCGACACCCTGCGCCGGGTGGAACTGCTGCGCCAGTTGCGGCTGGGCGAGTACGACGTCCTCATCGGTATCAACCTGCTGCGCGAGGGACTGGACCTGCCGGAGGTGTCGCTGGTGTCCATCCTCGACGCCGACAAGGAAGGCTTCCTGCGGTCCGCCCGCAGCCTGATCCAGACCATCGGGCGTGCCGCTCGCAACGTCTCCGGCGAAGTGCACATGTACGCCGACAAGATGACCGACTCGATGAAACAGGCCATCGACGAGACCGATCGCCGGCGCGCCAAGCAGGTGGCCTACAACACCGAGCGCGGTATCGACCCACAGCCGTTGCGCAAGAAGATCAACGACATCCTCGACCAGGTCTACAGCGAGGCCGACGACACCGACGCGACCGTCGAGGTCGGCGGGCGCAACGCCTCCAGGGGTCGTCGGGCGCAGGGCGAGGCGGGCCGCTCGATGGGTGCGGGCATCGAGGGCCGCGACGTGGCCTCGATGCCGCGGGCCGAGCTGGCCGACCTGATCAAGGACCTGACCAACCAGATGATGTCGGCGGCCCGCGATCTTCAGTTCGAGCTGGCGGCGCGTCTTCGCGACGAGATCGCCGACCTCAAGAAGGAACTGCGTGGCATGGACGCCGCGGGTTTGAAGTGACCCCGGCGCCGGTGCACACGACGTTGCCGCCGATCTGAAACGGTTCGCGCGCCGACGGTGTAACCGTGACGCTTCCGCTTGGCCACGGTTCGGTAACCGCTCGATTCGCCTCCCTGCCCGGTGTCTTACAGGTCTGTAGTTTCGCCACAGACCTCAACACGGAATGGGAAAAGCCATGACAAGGACCAGCACTCGGTTCAACCTCAAAGTCGTTGTCAGCGTTGGGTTGTGTGGAGCTGCAATGGCGCTGAGCCCGGATGCCGGCGCCAGCCCGCTGAAGACGGGCGGTTATGCCTGCGTCCAGGATTCGGCCGGCGCCGTAGCCGCAGCGCCCGCCGTCGCCGATGGTCCGCTGGCCGGTGCCGCGGGTTGCGTCGGGGCTCCCGTTGCGGACCTGGCCGGTGTCCCGATGGCGCTGCCCGGCCCGGTGCCGGTGGCCGGCGCGCTGCCGATCGGCCCCATCGCATCGGTCGCGTCCGTGCCGGTGGGTGTGACTCCCGTTCCCCTCGGCGTTCCGCCCGTTCCTCTCGGCGTTCCGCCGGTGCCCGTTGGTGTGCCGCCGGTGCCCGTCGGCGTTCCGCCGGTGCCCGTTGGTGTGCCGCCCGTTCCGGTGGGCGTTCCGCCCGTTCCGGTGGGCGCGCCCGTGGTGGGTGCTCCGATTCCGGTTGGGGCCGCCGCGGTGGGCGCTCCGGTAGTCGGCGTGGTGCCGGGCGCCCCGATCGTTGACATGGCCGGCGTCGGAGGCAAGGGCGTTCCGACCGGCCCGCCGCCGGCCGGTGAGCCGGTCTCCGGTCAGCCGATCATTCCCGGTCCGGCCGCCGGCTGACTCTGATCCAGCGACAGCGACGGGAGTAGCAGCGATGCGGGCGGTTGTTCGGTGTGTCCTGGCGATGATCGCGATCGCGGCGAGCGTGATCGCGGGGCCGGCCGGCGAAAGCGTGGCGGCTGCGAGCCGGGCGAACCCGTTCGGCATCGCATCGGTGCAGCCGCAGGCCGGCGCGGTCGTGGGTGTGGCGCACCCGGTGGTGGTGACGTTCGCGACGCCGATCGCCAACCGGCCGGCGGCCGAGCGCGCGATCGGCATCACCTCTGCTCCCGCGATGACGGGAAAGTTCGAGTGGCTCGGCAACAATGTCGTCCAGTGGGTTCCTGACGAATTCTGGCCGGCGCACAGCACGATCGCGCTCTCGGTCGGCGGGCGTCCCACGACGTTCACGACCGGTCCCAGAGTCGTCGGCGTCGCCAGCGTCGCCGATCACACCTTCACCGTCACCATCGACGGCGTCGAAGCGGGACCACCGTCGTCGCTACCTTCGCCGCACCACCGTCCGCACTGGGGACAGCCGGGTGTCTTCCCGGCCTCCATGGGCAGGCCGCAGTATCCGACGCCCGTCGGCATCTACACCGTCCTGGCCAAGGAACGCGGGGTGGTGATGGATTCGAGCACGGTCGGAATCCCCGTCGGCAGCCCCGACGGCTACCACCTCACGGTGGATTACGCCGTCCGGTTCACCAGCCGCGGGCTCTTCGTTCACTCGGCTCCGTGGGCTGTCAATTCACTCGGGAACGCCAATGTCAGCCACGGCTGCATCAGCCTGAGCCTCGAGGACGCCGAGTGGTACTTCGACACGGTCAACATCGGTGACCCCGTGATCGTGCGGGAGAACAGCCTCGAAGTTCCCTCGCAGCCGAAGACGACCATCGCGTACTGAACTACCTGATCGATTTGGTGACCTGAGCAAAGCTGAACTGCCAGCGTTCCACGACGTGGAATCCGAACCGGCTGGGAACCTGGTAGGCCATCGTGCGGCCAAGGCGCCGCCCCGGCGGAAGAGCAGGCCCCCGCTCGTGGTCGGGCTGCGTGAGGTCGCGCTCGGTGACGGTCCACAAGGCCGGGCAGTCCGGCATCTTGTCCGCCCATGCCCACACCGCAATATGGGCGTCCCACAACCTGTTTCGCTGCGACGCGGTTCGCCCGCGACCGGGATCGCGCAGTTTCTGGTAGACCGCGGGGCGCGCGGCGGTCAGGGGCCTGATGGGACCCGGCGCCCACGTCGTCGAATTGTCCAGGATCAGGCAGTCGCCCGGGGCCGCGTAGCGGCCGATCACATCGGCGACCGCGCTGTAATCCATGTAGGCCTTGGCATAGGGGCCGCGCTGGAACAGGTAGGTCGGCACTCCGGCTGCGGCCAGCACCACCAGCAATGCCGCGATGCCGGCCCTGGACCGGCCCACCGTGACGATGCACATGCCCAGCAGCAGAGCGAATGCCGGCACGGTGAACGACAGATAGCGCGGGTAGTAGATCGGATGCCGGACAACGGAATAGAGCAGAAGGGCGACGGTGGGAGCGATCATCCAGGTGAGAGTCAGCGCGATCAGGCGGCCCGGTCGGCCCGCTCCGAACAGCGGGCCGCAGATCATGGCGGCCACCAGGATCACACCGGCGACCACGGCGGCGGCCACCGACTGATCGAAGTACTGCTCGTGCAGGATCCCGGTGACGGTCGCCGAACCGAGTCCAGATATCCACTGCACCTGGAACAACTGCGTCTGGGTGAAGATCAGGAACGGAATGACCACCAGCGCGGCGGCCGCTGTCGCAGCCGCCCAATAGCCGAACGATCGCGGTCGCCGGGCGTAGGCCAGCACCGCGACTGCATGGGCCGGAATGATCAGAATCAGAAAGACATTGAGCACCGCAGCACTGATCAGCAGGACGGTGTAGACCAACCACCACCATGGGCGACCGCGGCGGGCGGCCCGAACACAGAACACCGTCAGCCACACCGCCGCCGCCATCGACAGCGCATAGGACCGGGTCTCCATACCGGCCCAGGTCACCCGCGGCAGAACGGCGAACACGAGGCCCGCGGTCACCGCGACGGTCCGGCTGGAGATGAGCTTGCCGAGAACCACCACACCGGCGGCCGCGATGCCGGCGGCGATCGCACTGGACAGTCGTGAGGTGAACTCGGTGGCCGGGAACACCACGTACCAGCCATGCATCAGCAGGTAGTAGAGGCCGTGCACGGCATCGATGTTGTGCAGCATCTGCCACAGTTGCGGTATCGAACGGGTCGCTGCCGACATGGTGGCGGCCTCGTCGAACCACAGTGAGGGACGCGCGGATCCCGACGCGCTGAGAGTCGCGGTCAGCAGCGCCACGGCGATCGCGTCCCACCGCCGGACCGAGCGGACCGGCCGCTCGACCACGGCGGCCGTGGGGCGCTGGAGTACAGAGATGCTCACGCTGACTGCTCAATCCGTTCCGGGGTTGGCCAAACCGTAACGTCATTAGCCGGATCGCGGTCGGCCGCGGCTGGTGTTGTGAAGGTCACGGCGCGTCTGCGACAGGCCTGTTTCCGCTCGTTAAGGCACATCCGAAGCTGGTTCGACCGTGCCCCGTGTCGCCAAATCCCACCCTGCCGACGTGCCGAGGCACTACTGTTCCCGTTGGCGCTGCAACGGAAGCACTGGAGGGTACGAATGGTCGGTTACACCACCGTGGTCGTCGGGACCGACGGCTCGGATTCATCGCTTCGTGCGGTTGACCGGGCCGGGCAGCTGGCATTCGGACCGGACGCGAAGGTGATCGTCGCGACCGCGTATCTGGAAAGCCCGGAGGACACCCGCGCCGCCGACATGCTCAAGGACGAGGGGTACAAGGTCACCGGAGCCGCCCCGATCTACGACATCCTTCGCGATGCCGCTGATCGGGCCAGGGCCGCCGGTGCCGCCAACGTCGAGGAGCGGGCGGTCAAGGGCGCCCCGGTCGACGCTCTGGTCGACCTCGCCAACGAGGTCGGAGCCGACCTGCTGGTGGTCGGCAACGTCGGCCTGAACACCATCGCCGGTCGCCTGCTGGGCTCGGTTCCCGCGAACGTCGCGCGCAAGTCGAAGACCGACGTTCTGATCGTCCACACCACCAACTAGGACCACGCGGTTCGCTGACGTGACGACCAGTGGCGCCCATTCGGACGCCTCGGTCGTCCGCACCAGACTGTGGTCCGGCGGTGACCTGGCGGCCGAGAACTTCCCGCTCGCCGACGTTTCTGAGCACCTGCATGCCGCCGGCGCGCTGGTGTGGGTCGATCTGTTGAATCCGGGCTCGGCCCTGATCGATGAGCTGGCCGACGAACTCGGGTTCGACCGGCGTGCGGTCGAGGACGTCGTCGAGCACAGCGCGCGCACCAAGGCCATTCGTTACGCCAGCCACACGTTCCTCAACGTCTACGCCACCGCGTTGGCGCCTCAGGTGCCCGGCGCGATCGCGTCCCGGTTGCTGACCGCGCGGGTGTCGATCTTCGTGCTTCCGACCGGAGTGGTCACCGTCCGCTACGAACAGGATCCGGCCCATCCGGTCCTCGACATCGACGACGTGGTCCGCCGCTGGGATGACAACGCCGACCTGTTGCGAAAAGGCAGCCCGGCGTTGTTGCACGCGATACTCGACGTGGTGGTGGACGGCCAGTTCGACACGATCCAGCAACTTGACGACGCCATCGAGTCTCTCGAGGACGCATTGTTCGACGATCGTTCCCAGAGCCGCCAGTTGCAGCGCGACACCTACCGTCTGCGCAAGGAACTCGTCGAGCTGCGCCGCATCGTGCTGCCGATGCGCGAAGTGGTCAACACCATCATGCGGCGCGGTTCGCCCGGGAGTGATCCGGGCGGACTCGATGGTTGGTACACCGACCTCTACGACCATGTGATCCGCGCCGCGGAGTGGACGGAGTCGTTGCGGGACATGGTCACAACGGTGTTCGAGACCAATCTCTCGCTGCAGGACGCGCGACTGAACACCATCATGAAGAAGCTCACCGGATGGGCGGCGATCATCGCGGTGCCCACCCTGGTCACGGGCTGGTACGGCCAGAACGTGCCCTATCCGGGATACGGCAACGCCGCGGGAGTCTGGACCAGTGCCGTGCTGACGGTGCTCACCTCGGTGGCCCTCTACGTCGTATTCAAACGGCGGGACTGGCTCTAGCCCGCCTGGCGCTCAGGCGTCGCTGTCGTCCTTGCCGGTGAAGACCTCTTTGGCCTTGTCGATGGCGTGGGTGGCGATGTCCATGGAGTCCTGAACGATGGCACTCGCGCCGCCGGCGATGTCGCCCTTCACGATGTGGCCGGCGTCCTCGACGATGTCGGCGGCCTTCTCGACGGCGTGGGTCGCGATGTCCTTGGCCGCGTTGATCGCATTCTTGGGGTCAAAGCCCATCGGAGCCTCCTGGTGTCTGTGGATTTCTCTCGACAGTAGACCTGATGAGCAGGTGGTGATGGGGCCATCGTCGGACGAATAGACGGACCGCCCGTTCTCGGGCTGCACATGCCAGAATTCTCGATGTGATGTGGTCCACGGGTCGGCCGTTATGACGAGCGACCTCGGCGGACCGTCCGCAGCCGACGCCCGCTTCCGCAAGCTGATCGAGAACTCCGCCATCGCAACGAATCTGGTGGGCCTCGACGGCCGATTCCGGGTCGTCAATCAGGCGATGTGCGACTTGGTCGGCTATGACGCCGACACACTGCTGGGGATGACGTGGCGCGATGTGCGGGTGCCGGGTGACCCCGACGACGACGCACAGGTGATCGTGGACATTTTGGCGGGCCGGCGAGAATCCCACCGGAGCACCCATCAATATGTCCACGCCGACGGGCATCGGATGTGGGGCGATCTGACGATCAGTTGCATCCGGGACGCCAACGGCGTCGTCGAGAACATGATCGGCCAGATCATCGACATCACCGAGCAGGTCGAGCTACGCGCCAAGCAGCTCGAAGCGGATGCCCGGTTCCGCAGGCTGATGGAGACCTCCAACGTCGCGATGGCCCTCGTCACCCCCGGCGGCCGGATCGACGTGGCCAACCAGGCGCTGTGCACGCTGCTGGGCTACGACGAAGAGACGTTGAAGACCAGGACGTGGGAGGAGCTGACTCCCGCGAGCTATCTGGAAGCCGACCTGAAAAATACGGCGGAACTTCTCGCCGGACGGCTGGACACCTACCGCGTCAACAAGCAGTTCATCCATGCCGACGGCCACCTGGTCTGGGTTGACCTCTCGACGAGCTGTCTGCGCGACAGCGCCGGAGCCGTGCAGTACATCGCCGCCCAGGGCGTGAACATCAACGATGAGGTGGAGGCGTTGGAGCTGCTGGCCCTGCGCGGTCGGGAGAACAAGATTCTGGCCAGCCGTCTGCAGGCCGAACTGCGCAATGCCGCTGAATACGTCGAGTCCATCCTGCCCGGCGATCTGCACGGTCCTGTCGAGGTGTCATCCTGCTATCTGCCCGCGATGGACCTCGGCGGCGATTGCTTCCAATACCGATGGCTCGACGACGACCACCTCAAGGTGTATCTGATCGACGTGTCGGGACACGGAATCAGGCCGGCTCTGCTGTCGATGTCGGTGCACAACCTCATCCGATCCGGCTCCTTGCCCGACACCACCCTGCTGAATCCCGATCGCGTCCTCGACAAGCTCAACACGCTCTTCCAGATGGAGGATCACGGCGACAGCTACTTCACCGTCTGGTACGGCGTCTACCAGCGGTCCGCCCGAATCCTGCGGTACGCCAGCGCAGGCCATCCGCCCGCCCTCGCGCTCAATCGGGACGGCGACGGCATCACGGCTGCGGGCCTGGCGACCCCGGCCAGCCCGATCGGCATGTTCCCCGACACCGTCTACACCTGCGAGTCCTACCCGGTGCCGCTGGGCGGGCAACTCCTGCTCTACAGCGACGGGGCGTTCGAGCTGCCCTTCGAGAGCGTGGGGGGCACACCGTGGTCTCAACACGACTTCGTGAACCTGTGCACCGAGTTGGCCGCTCGACCTGACTGGTCCCTGGATCAACTCGTCGACCGGCTGCGGGCGCTCAGCCCGAGCGGGGATTTCGAGGACGACTGCGCCCTCGTCCTGCTGACGTTCCCCTGAACCGCGGTGCCGGTCGCCTGAGGCGGCAGAGCTCTCCCGGCCGGTGATCTGCCGGGCGCGGCCCACCCCCCGGCCGGGCAACGATTAATCGCCCCTCCTCTGGGCCCAGCTGCAGAGATTCCCCTGGTTGCGCCGTGTTCGGCGCAGGAATTCAGGCATTTCGTCGAATTCGGCCCCGGTAGGCGCTGCCAGCGCGTATTCATAGGTGAATCGATAGATCTAGATCCTCGGTGAATCTCACGGTTCAGATCCGTGAGAGGATTCCGCCGGGGCAGGTCGTCGACGGAAGTGGGGGGTTCAACATGAATGGCGGCTATCCCTCCGGCGCTTGCCGGACACCCGCGGGCAGGATCGGCGCCCTCGCGCTCACCCTGGGAATCGGCACGGCGCTCGCCGCCGGACTCGGCATGCCGAACGCGCATGCCGACAGCACCGACGGTTCGAGCTCGTCGGCGACGCGATCGGCGAATGACCGCGCTTCGCGGTCCACGCCGGGAACGAATGCTCAGCAGAATCGCAGAGCGTCGCGAACCGCAGCCGTCACCGCACCCGGGGATACCGCGGATGCTCCGTCGGCACCGGCAACGAAGTCCCCGCCGGCAAGCGCCGCGAGCCGGCGCGCCGCGGGGGACGGACCGACTGCGGCCACCACGGCTGAGTACCCGTCGGTGCCCGACATCGCGACGGCGTTCCAACCGGCAATCGCGATGTCGCCGGCGGACGTCCTCACTTCGGCGCCAGGCCTGCCCGATTCGCCGATGCGGATTCCCGATCTGCCGAACGCGGACGTCGCAGAGGCCGCAATCGTTCCGCTGGGGGACCAAACCGTCACTGGCGCAGCCCAACTCGTTTCACCCCGCCCTGCTGCGGCGGTCAGCGCCGTGATTGCGTCGCCGGCGCCCGCCGCACGGGTGGTGTCCCCGCCGATTGCGAGCATGCCGCTGGCAATCTCGGTCGGCAGTTTCCTGACCTCGTTGGCCCACGCCCTCGGTGGCAGCACACCGACGGTTCCGGCGGACGCCGCGGCGGCGGTCATGCTCGGTGTTGCCCGACGTCAGACGGCACCGAAGACGGTGCCGGCACCGCCGACAGTGCCGGTGCCGGTTGCGACGGCGACGGCGGCGGGCACGATGACGCCGGCTGTCGAGGCGGAGAAGATGACGCGGTCGTCGGCCAGTTCGGTGCGCGTTGTCTCCGACCGCAACGCCTCCGGGCAGTCAGCGCTGACCATCGTCAGTGGCGGTAAGGCGTCAGCGACGCTCACCATTCCCACCTCGACCGCCCTGACCATCCGGGCCAGGGCCAGTGCGGGGTCGCCGAACATGACGGTCTCGATCGACGGGGTCCCGGTGACCACCGTGGTGGTCGGTTCGACGTCGTATCAGGACTACACCTTCGCCGGCACGATCGCGGCGGGTAAGCACGTGATCAGCGTCTCGTCGTCGAACTCCACCTCGAAGGCCACCCTCTACCTCGACAAGGTCTCGACGACCACCGGCGCGATCGGGGATCAGTTCACCGGCAGCAAGGGGTCCGCGCCCACTGGCACGACCTGGTCGACGACTCTCGGGACCGGGTGGGATCCCGGTATCCAGAACTACACCAACGGCGGCGCGGTTCTCGACGGGCAGGGCCATCTGGTGCTCCAGGCCACCCGAGGCAGCAACGGGTCATGGACGTCGGGTCGGATCGAGAGCGCCAACAAGCTCAGCTATGGCTATGGGACCATCACCGCACGGATCAAGGTTCCCCAGGGTCAGGGGCTGTGGCCGGCGTTCTGGCTCACCGGGGCGGACGCGGCGACCAACGGGTGGCCGGCGACCGGTGAGATCGACGTGATGGAACTGCCGAGCACCACCACCACCATGTACTCGACACTGCACGGACCCATCTCGGGGACCACCGCGACCCAGCAGGCGCAGATCATCTCGACCCTGCCGGATCTGTCCACCGACTACCACAATTACTGGGTCAAGCACCTGCCCAACCAGATCACCTTCGGCCTGGACGGCCAGACACTGGGCACCCTGACCCCGGCGGATCTGGCACCGGGCGAGACATGGGTCTACAACCGGCCGATGTACGTCCTCCTCAACCTCGCGGTCGGCGGCTCCTGGGCCGGCGCACCCGACAGCACCACCCCGTCCACCGCGGAGATGCTCGTCGACTCAGTGACATTCGTCCCCGCCTGACCATGCCCGTCCGTCCGGCACCCCCGTTGCCCGCGACGGTCCTGATCACCGGGGCCAACGGTTTCATCGCCCGAGCCCTCGCCGCCCGACTGCGTGAACTCGGAACCGCGGTGCGCGGCGTCGACCTTGTCGCCTGTCCGGCTGCCTACATCGTCGCCGGCGACACCGTGCACCCCGAGTCCTGGGCGGATCTGCTTGCCGGTGTGGATGTCGTGGTCCACACCGCCGCGCTGGTGTCCAACGCCGCCCCGCTGGACAAGGCCTGGGAGGTCAATGTTCTTGGCACTCAACGGGTGTTGTGCGCTGCGGCGGCCGCCGGCGTTTCGCGGTTCGTCCACCTCTCATCGATCGCCGCTTACGGCTTCGACTTTCCCGACGGCGTTACCGAGAGCGACCCGGTCCGGGTCAGTGGATACAGCTATGTGGACACCAAGGTGAACTCCGAGCATGTCGTTCTGGCCGCTCACGCCGCCGGAGAGATCGCGGCCACGATCATCCGCCCCGGCGACGTCTGGGGGCCGGGTTCCAGACCGTGGACGATCATTCCCCTGGAGATGATCGCCAAGGGGCAGTTGATTCTCCCGGCCAACGGCACCGGCATCTTCAGCCCGGTCTACATCGACAACCTGGTCGACGGCCTGATCCTCGCGATCGCCTCCAACGATGCTGTGGGACAGATCTTCACCCTGACCGACGGCTATGGGATCACCTGCGCGGACTACTTCGGCAGGCTGGCGGCTATGGCCGGCGGCAAGGTCCGCACGTTGCCCACACCGGCCGCACTGGTGCTGACAACCGCGATGGGCGCGATCCAACGCCGGCTGGGCATGGCCAGCGAATTGACCGCAGCCACGGTCGAAATGCTCGACCGCACCGGGACGTATTCCATCGCGAAGGCGCGCGGGGTGCTGGGATTCGAGCCGCTGGTCTCCCTCGATGACGGCATGGCGCGGGTGGAGCGCTGGGCCCGGACCGAGGGCCTCATCCATTGACCCGCCTGGTGGGGGTTCAGTAACTGCATGGCTGCCCAACGGGGATCACGTCCGTGTCGAAGGACCCGGACAGCCTGCGCTGGAACTCGAACCCGCGTTGATCATCTCGACCCATGGTCATCCGATTCGGGGCGTGGACCGCTGGTTGCCAGGTGTTGATGCTGTTGCCCGCTGATTCACTGGCGGGGGAGCAAGCTCAGGAGTCGCTGCGCGAAGGGTAGGCGTGGATGAGTGCGGTAGAGAGTTTCGGCACCGCGTGGGTGAGGGTGTGCTCCGCCTCGTGCGCGATTCGGTGTGCGTCTGCGAGGGTCACGGTGGCGTCGATGTCGAGCTCGGCCTCGGCGTGAAGCCGGTGACCGATCCACCGCAACTTCACGTTTCGCACGCGGGTCACCCCCGGTTCCGCTGCGAGTGCCGCCTCAGCGGAGTCCACCAAGGCGGGGTCCACGCCGTCCATGAGGCGGCGGAACACATCGCGAGCGGCGGTCCGAAGGACCGCGAGGATCGCCACGGTGATGATCAGCCCGATGATCGGGTCTGCCAGCGGGAAGCCCAGAGCGACGCCGCCTGCGCCCAGCAGCACCGCTAGCGACGTGAACCCGTCGGTGCGGGCGTGCAGCCCGTCTGCGACGAGGGCGGCCGAGCCAATGCGGCGTCCGACCCGGATGCGGTACACGGCGACAAGCTCATTGCCGATGAAGCCGACGAGTCCGGCGGCGGCGACCCAGCCGATGTAGTTGATCGGGACGGGATTGGCCAGGCGCCGTATTGATTCCACACCGGCGACGATCGCGGACAGCGCGATCATCGCGACCACGAAGAGTCCTGCGATGTCCTCGGCGCGACCGAAGCCGTAGGTGTAGCGGCGGGTCGCGGGCCTGGTGCCCAACGCGAACGCGACCCACAGCGGGATCGCAGTGAGCGCGTCGGCGAAGTTGTGGATGGTGTCGGCGAGCAGTGCCATCGATCCCGAGATGATCACGATCACCACCTGGGCGATCGAGGTCGCCATCAACGCCAGGAAGCTGATCTTCACCGCGCGGATTCCGGCGGCACTTGACTCGAGTGCACCGTCGATGCTGTCGGCGGCGTCGTGGGTGTGCGGGACGAAAACCTCGCGGACTGCCGCGCCAAGCCGCCCTAACGGTACGTCGAGATCATGCCCGTGGTGATGCTCGTGACCGTGCCGGTAATCGTCCCCGTGGCCGTTTTCGTGTGTCATGCCCGACGTCCCTTCCGCTGCGAATTGTTCGCGGGAGGGGTCTCCATGTGCATCAACGTGAGGTCGGCTGCATCACGATGATGGCCGGGCACACCCGATCCGGCGTGTTCAGCGTTGAACACGGCGTCGGTCACGAGTTGCTTGATGTGGTCATTGTCGACGCTGTAATAGATGGTGGTGCCCTCGCGGCGCGTGCGGACAAGCCGTGCCATCCGGAGCTTCGCCAGGTGTTGGGACACGCTCGGGGCTGGCTTGCCGACATGGTCTGCCAAGTCGCGGACCGACATCTCCTGGCGTACGAGTGCCCAGAGGATCTGAACGCGGGTGGCATCCGCGAGCATCCGGAAGACCTCAACCACTAAGTCCACCTGGTCAGCAGGGAGTCGGCGACCGCAAGTACCTATATCTGCGTTCATATGCAGATAATAGCCGAAAAGGTGTACGGCAGGCCGTTGGCGGCGGCGACAGCCTGCTCGACGATCCTGGTCGTCGCCTCGTCCTCGACGATGACGGCCGCGGCCGGCACGACGGCGTCGGTCTCTACGACGACGTACGGGACGGCACGGGCGACGGGGGCGAGCCCTGCGAGCAGCCGGGTCGGGTCGCGTTCGGCCACGAGGGGTCACCACCCGCGTAGGGGCTGAGCGGTCGGCTGCGGACATCGTCAAGCAACTGCTCGAAACCGCCTGCCTCCCAGCTCTTTCCGACCCCGCCTGGGAACCGGAGGTCGCTGGTGGCCGGCGTCCCTACGGCCATTGCGAGATCGTCACTTTGCCCTGGCCACCCTGTTCGGCCAGGGTGTGGGCGTGACGCAGGGTGTCGGCATTGATGGGGCTGAGCCGATGGTTGGAGAGGTCGGCGAGGCGACCTTCGTCGATGAGATGCGAAATCCGGGTGAGGATCGCACCGTGCTTCTCGATTTGCGGCCCCATCGAACGCAGGCCCATGAACTCCATTCCGAAGCTGGCCGAGCGCACGCGCAGACCACCGAAAGGCACCGGATCGAGATCGGCCATGACCGCACAGATGTGGCCGAACGGCGCGATGAGTTGTGCCATGGTGTCGAGGTACGTCGCTGCCGACGAACAGCAGACGATGAAGTCGAAGGTGCTGTCCGGCAATTGGTCTATGAGCGGCTTGCGGTGATCCACGACTGCGTCGGCGCCCAGGCTTGAGCACCACGCTCTGCCGGACTCGGACCCCGCCGTTGCGGTCACGGTAACGCCGGCCAGTGTCTTGGCCAATTGGACTGCCGCCGAACCGGTTCCGCCGGTGGCTCCGATGACCAGCAGGGAAGCCTCGCTGTCGGTTCCGTCCGTCCTGATCCGCAGGACGTCGAATAGCGACTCCCACGCGGTGATTCCGACCATCGGCCATGCCACCGCCCGGTCTGGGCTCAGGGCCTTCGGTAGGGGCGCGAGGAGGCGGGCGTCGACGACGATGTACTCACTCGATGCCCCCGTCGCGGCCATCGCCGAGGCCGAGCCGAAAACCTCATCACCGACCGACCAGCCACGGACTTCGATGCCGACGAATTCGATGACTCCGGCGAAGTCGGCACCCACAACTCGCAGCGATCCCGCAGATGGAATCTGCTTAGGCAGCGACTGCGCGATTTCCTCCCACGGGGTCGACCGGAAGTAGATGTCCGCCGGATTCACCCCGAGTGCAGTGGTTCGCACCACCACCTCGCTCGGCCCCGGCGCGCCCACCTCGACGGTGCCGTTCACGAGGCAGTCCGCATTCCCGTGCTGGTGGACACCAATGGCTCGAGATTCCCTGATCACGCGAGAATCCTACGCAGAGAGGCCAACCGGGGGCTGAACTGAGCGCAGCACTCAGCGACGGTGACCTGACAGCAGTGCTCATGATCCTCGGCGCCGCGGCGATGATGCTGCGCCGGATGCGCGGACAATCACTGATGTGCCGGTTTAAACGTGCGCCCGCTCAGGGAAACGATCAGCGCCATGCTGGCCAGAATCACCACCCCCGTTCCGGCGGCCACTCCAGGTGTGAACCACTGGCTCAACGCGCCTCCGAGCGTCTGCCCGGCGGCGTTGCCGACAGTGACCGCGGTGGTCAGCCAGCCGAAGGTCGCGCCGACTCTTTCCGGAGCACAGATTTCCTCAAGGATGGTGGACTGCAGGATCAGCTGTGGAGCAAAGCTGAAACCCGCGACGATGCAGCACACGATGATTTCGGTCATGCTTGCGCCGGTGAGAAAGGTGGGTATCAGCAGTGCGACGGCGCAGACCGCGATCAACGCGGCCAGCTGGAGATGTCGCGGCAGTGATGGTTCGTGGTGACTGAACCAGAAACCGGCGGCCACCGAGGAGATCGTCATCAACGAGAACGGCAGCCCGACTATCTCGGGGTTTCCCAGACTCTTCGCGATCGCCGTCACGGTGATAACCACGAATCCGACGCCCGCACCGAACGCCAGTGCGGCGATCGTCAGCGTCGCCAAACCGCCGCCGCTGCTGCGACGGGCCGCTTGCGCCGGACTCGTGGGCGACCTCGGGACTTGGGCGCGCACGATCGGGGATGCCGCATAGGCAGCGCTGGTGACGGCGAGCGACACCGCCGCCACGTAGAAGGGCACCTCGGCGGTGCGATCACCGAGGGTGAGGACTCCGACGATGGCCGGCGCCATGGCGTAACAGACTTCGAAGCTGATGGTCCAGTAGCGAATCAACGCGTCCCGGAGAGGACCATCGGGGGCCGCAAACGGCAACACCGATCTCGAAGCCACACCCATCATGGGAGCGACCAGGCTCTGGACCAAGATCACCGACAGCAGTACCCAGGCCTCTGCATGACTTCTCAGCAGCACGATCAGCAGAACGGTCACCGGTACGTACAACGCAATCGAACTCAGCAGGGTCCTACTCACGCCGAAGCGATCGAACCAGCGGCCCTGAAGCGACGCGCTGATCGCGGAACCGAGCAGGCTCGTTCCCGCGGCCGCGCCGCCGATGCTTAATTCACCGGTTGTCTCAGTCACGTAGAGCAGAAGGCTGAGGTTGGTCATCGCGAAGGCCAATCGGCCCAACAGCGACGAGATCGCGAGATTCTTCATCCCGGGTCTGAGCAGGAGGGCCCGGTAGTTGCTCTCCCGCCAGCGAATGTCGATCATGGCCAGCAGTTCTCCAGTAGGTGGCCGAGGCCCTCGCCCCGGATTGTCTCCGCCAATCGGGTGCGGAACTGTTCACGCAGATCGGTGATCTCCGATTCCGTGACAGTGCCGCGGGCGAGCGCCAAGGCGCATGCCTTGTCAAAGCCGTCGCTGTCACCGCGCAGTTTTGCCGCGTAGTACTCCTCGCGCCCCCAGCGCGACCGGTCCGACGAGCCCGAGGTCCGGTCTACGCGGTACTGGGCGGGGATATCGGCCTGATAGGACAACAGCGCGCCGCCGGCGGCCATCCGGAGGAACGCGTGGAAGTCCTCCGAGCCCCGCTCCTCGGGGAACGGATGACCCACAGCCAGTTCGGTGCGAACGGCCACCGTCGATGTCAGGGTCAGGTAACCAGTCCGCGTGGCGATCGGGATCCAGCATTCCCGGCCCTCGACCCGGTTGTGCTCGATTTCCTCGAGGATTTCGGCGATCGATGGGGTGAGCTCAGAGGTGGTGAAACGGTTGCCGGATTCATCGATAACGCTGAACCCCGAGTACACGAAGTTGGCATCCGTCGTGCGAAAGACCTCCCGGGTGACCTCGAGGCGGCGGGGGTGCGCGAGGTCGTCGGCGTCGAGAAACAGCACTATCGGCGAGTGATGCCGATGTGCGAGCTCAATTCCGATATTGCGGCAGACGCCCTGGCCGCGGTTCTCGTCGTTGCGGAGGCCGACTATGCGGCCGGGCGCTAGAGCGGCGAATTCGGCCAAGTAGCCGTCGCTGTGCTCTGGTGGTACCGGCGAGCAGTCATCAACGATGATCAATCGCCAATCTGGATCGCTCTGGGCGAGGACGCTTTCTATTGCCGCCCTGGCGTGTTCGAGCGACCGCGGCCGATCGTTGAAGAGCGGCATGACGAATGTTGCTGCAGTCATCAGGTGAACCTTCGCGGTTAGGTCGACAGGGGAGCGCATGAATTTCCTGTCCCGCGGAAGTTCTCCGGGTGGCAGTCCTGCGGCGACTGGCTGATCACCAGCCTCGCTCGCGCCACTGCGCCAGATGCGGCCGCTCCGCCCCGAGCATGGTGTCGTCACCGTGCCCGGGATAGACGACGGTGTCGTCGCCGTAGACGTCGAAGATCCGGCTTGTCACATCGCCGAGTAGTTCCTCGAAACCGCCCGGCTCCCAGGTTTTTCCGACCCCGCCGGGAAACAGGCAGTCCCCGCTGAACAACTGCACGGCGGTCCGCTCACCGTCGGGCCGCAGCGCCAGCGCCACCGAGCCGGGTGTGTGCCCGCGCAGGTGGATCACGTCGAAGGTGAGATCACCGACGGACAGGGTGTCCCCGCCGGCCAGGAATCGGCTCGGAGTGACCGGCAGGGGCTCGGCGTCGAGTTCGTGGGCCGCGGTGGGCGCGCCGCTGGCCTCGGCCACCGCCTCCAGGGCCTGCCAGTGGTCGAAGTGCTGATGGGTGGTGACGATCAGCGCCAGTTTGGGGGCGTGTTCTTCGACGAGTTCCACCAGCAGTTCCGGATCGTTGGCGGCGTCGATGAGCAGAGATTCCCCGGTCTTCGCGCAGGTCACCAGGTAGGCGTTGTTGTCCATCGGACCCACCGACATCTTGACGATGCCGACTCCCGGAAGCGTGCACCGGGCAGCGGTCTGCGACTCGACGTGGCCGGTATAGGTCTGGGCCAAAGAGATCGTCATGAGGCCACGGTACTGCCGTCGGTGTGGGCACATAGCATGGGCGCGTGGCTGACCGGTTGATCGTCAAGGGCGCGCGCGAGCACAACCTCCGCAGCGTCGACCTCGACCTTCCCCGCGACAGCCTGATCGTCTTCACCGGACTATCCGGGTCCGGCAAATCCTCGCTGGCCTTCGACACCATCTTCGCCGAAGGGCAGCGCCGCTATGTGGAGTCGCTGTCGGCCTATGCCCGGCAATTCCTCGGCCAGATGGACAAGCCCGACGTCGACTTCATCGAAGGCCTGTCCCCTGCGGTGTCGATCGACCAGAAATCCACCAACCGCAACCCGCGCTCGACGGTCGGGACCATCACCGAGGTGTACGACTACCTGCGTCTGCTGTACGCCCGGGCCGGCACCCCGCACTGCCCGGTGTGTGGGGAGCACATCGCACGGCAGACCCCACAGCAGATCGTCGACCAGGTGCTCGCCATGGAAGAGGGCACCAAGTTCCAGGTGCTGGCTCCGGTGGTGCGCACCCGCAAGGGCGAGTTCGTCGACCTGTTCGACAAGCTGAACACGCAGGGGTACAGCCGGGTGCGGGTCGACGGTGTGGTCTACCCGCTGACCGAGCCGCCCACGCTGAAGAAGCAGGAGAAGCACGACATCGAGGTGGTGGTCGACCGGTTGACGGTCAAGACCAGCGCCAAACAGCGGCTCACCGACTCGGTGGAGACCGCACTCGGTCTTGCCGACGGCATCGTGGTCCTGGACTTCGTCGACCGCGACGAGCACGACCCACATCGTGAGCAGCGGTTCTCCGAGAAGCTGGCGTGCCCCAACGGTCACCCGCTGGCGGTGGATGACCTTGAGCCGCGGTCGTTTTCGTTCAACTCGCCCTACGGCGCCTGCCCGGAGTGCAGTGGTCTGGGTATCCGCAAAGAAGTCGATCCCGAACTGGTGGTGCCCGACCCGGATCTGACGCTGGCCGAGGGAGCGGTGGCCCCATGGTCGATCGGACACAACTCCGACTACTTCACCCGCATGATGGCCGGCCTCGGCGAGGTCATGGGCTTCGACGTGGACACCCCGTGGAAGAAGCTGCCCGCGAAGGCGCGTAAGGCGCTGCTGGAGGGTTGCGACGAGCAGGTGCACGTGAAGTACCGGAACCGTTATGGCCGGACCCGTTCGTACTACGCCGACTTCGAGGGTGTGATGGCGTTCCTGCAGCGCCGCATGGAGCAGACCGACTCGGAGTTGATGAAGGAGCGCTACGAGGGCTTCATGCGCGACGTCCCGTGCCCGGAGTGCGACGGCACCCGGCTCAAGCCGGAGATCCTGGCCGTCACCCTGACCGCCGGGAGCCACGGCAAGAAGTCCATCGCCGACGTGTGCGAACTGTCCATCGCCGACTGCTCGACGTTCCTCAACGAACTCACCCTGGGCCAGCGCGAGGCGGCCATCGCGGGGCAGGTGCTCAAGGAGGTCCAGTCGCGGCTGGGCTTCCTGCTCGACGTCGGTCTGGACTACCTGTCGCTGGCGCGGGCCGCGGGCACGCTGTCCGGCGGTGAGGCTCAGCGCATCCGGCTGGCCACCCAGATCGGTTCCGGTCTGGCGGGCGTGCTCTACGTCCTCGACGAGCCGTCCATCGGTCTGCACCAGCGCGACAACCGCCGGCTCATCGAAACCCTCACCCGCCTAAGAGATCTGGGCAACACCCTGATCGTCGTCGAGCACGATGAGGACACCATCGCCCACGCCGACTGGGTCGTCGACATCGGACCGGCGGCCGGCGAGCACGGCGGCCGAGTGGTGCACAGCGGAACCTATGCGGACCTCCTGACGAATCCGGACTCCATCACCGGGGCGTTCCTGTCGGGCAAGCAGAGCATCGAGGTGCCGGCCATCCGGCGTCCGGTGGACCGCAAGCGCCAGCTCACCGTGGTCGGTGCCCGTGAGCACAACCTGCGCGAGATCGACGTCGCGTTCCCGCTGGGCGTGCTGACCTCGGTCACCGGGGTGTCCGGGTCGGGCAAGTCCACGTTGGTCAACGACATCCTGGCCACGGTGCTGGCCAACAAGCTCAACGGCGCCCGCCAGGTGCCCGGCCGCCATACCCGCATCACTGGACTGGAGCACGTCGACAAGCTCGTGCGGGTCGACCAGTCGCCCATCGGTCGTACGCCGCGATCCAACGCGGCCACCTACACCGGCGTGTTCGACAAGATCCGCTCGCTGTTCGCCGCCACCACCGAGGCCAAGGTCCGCGGCTATCAGCCCGGCCGGTTCTCGTTCAACGTCAAAGGCGGCCGCTGCGAGGCGTGTTCGGGCGACGGCACCATCAAGATCGAGATGAACTTCCTGCCCGATGTCTATGTGCCCTGCGAAGTGTGCAACGGCGCCCGCTACAACCGTGAGACCCTCGAGGTGCACTACAAGGGCAAGACCATCTCCGAAGTCCTCGACCTGTCCATCGAGGATGCCGCTGAGTTCTTTGAGCCGATCAGCAGCATCCACCGATATCTGAAGACCCTCGTCGACGTCGGTCTGGGTTATGTGCGCCTCGGCCAGCCCGCACCCACGCTCTCCGGCGGTGAGGCACAGCGGGTGAAGCTGGCCGCCGAACTGCAGAAGCGCTCGACCGGGCGGACGGTCTACATCCTCGACGAGCCGACCACCGGTCTGCATTTCGAGGACATCCGAAAACTGCTGAAGGTGATCAACGGCCTTGTCGACAAAGGCAATTCGGTCATCGTCATCGAGCACAACCTCGACGTCATCAAGACCTCGGACTGGGTCATCGACATGGGCCCCGAAGGCGGTGGGGGAGGCGGGACCGTCGTGGCGCAGGGTGCGCCGGAGGAGGTGGCCGCCAGCCCGGACAGCTACACCGGCGGCTTCCTCGCCGGACTCCTGGAAGCGCCGACACCGAAGCGCTCGCCCCGCAAGCGCAAAGTCAGCGCGTAACCCGTGCGTGCCCTGGCTTGAGCCGGGGACCGGCGAGGCCGCGATAAGCTCGCACTGAGAACGCGCGTACTCAGATTCAGTCGCCAGCGGACGGCACCGACGAAAGGCATCGGGTGAGCCAGGACACGACCGTCACCGAAACGCCGGCAGCCCGCGGAGCGGAGGCCGGCTGTCCGGTCGGTGGCGCCGGATACGACGCCGCACCGCTGGGTCCGGACTCGCTCACCTGGAAGCTGTTCGGCGACTGGCGGGGTCTGCTGCAGGGTCCGTGGGCCGGCTCCATGCAGAACATGCACCCGCAGCTCGGAGCCGCGGTCAAGGACCATTCGATCTTCTTCACCGAACGACTTCCGCGGCTGTTCCGGTCGCTGTACCCGATCGGCGGCGTCGTCTTCGACGGTGGCCGGGCACCGGAGACCGGTGCGGAGGTTCGCGACTATCACGTCGGGATCAAAGGCGTCGACGAGCAGGGGCGACGCTACAGCGCGCTGAACCCCGACGTCTTCTACTGGGCCCACGCCACCTTCTTCATGGGCACGATCCTGACCGCCGATCACTTCGGAGACGGCCTCACCGAGGATCAGAAGCGGCAACTGTTCGACGAGCACGTCACCTGGTACCGCATGTACGGCATGAGCATGCGGCCGGTGCCCGAGACGTGGGAGGACTTCTGCGTCTACTGGGATCGCATGTGCGGGGAAGTGCTGGAGAACACCTGGGCGGCCCGAGCTGTGCTGGACCTGTCCAGCATGCCGAAACACCCTTCCCTGCAGTGGATGCCGGATTGGCTGTGGGCGCGACACCTCAAACTGCTGGAGCCCTTCGTGGTGTGGCTGACCGTCGGCCTCTACGACGAGTCGGTCCGTGAGCTCATGGACTACTCCTGGTCGGAGCACGATGAGCGGTTGCACTGGCTGTTCGGCCGGGCGGTCAACGTGGCGTTCAAGTTCGTTCCCCGGCGGATGAAGATGCATCCCCGTGCGCGGGCCGGATGGGACCGCGCCGAGGGGCGTGCCCCCGCCGACGCGCCCCTGGTGCAGACCCCGGCGCGCAATCTGCCTCCGGTGGAGGAGCGGGGCAAGAGCATGCACTACTCGCCGCCGGTGGGATAGCGGGCCCGAGCGGTCTCAGTCGGGCTTGTGCATCGAGGCGCGGATCTCCTCGAGCCTGTCCGCGGCCGCCTTCTGGCGGGCGTCGAACTGCTGGGCGGCGGTGCGGCCCTCGGGCGTTTCCTCGGCCAATTCGGTTGCGCCCAACGCTGTTCCGTACCTGGTTTCGATCTTGTCGCGAACGCCGTCCAGTGTCGGGACACCGCCGGGGGTGTAGCCGGCATCGGGTAGCGGAACCGCAACCGGTGGCAGGGCCGAGGCGACCGGTGCCCCGGTTGTTGCTGCCTTGTCCGGCTCCGGTGCATGCTCCGCGGTTGCCGGAGCGGGTGCTGCCGGGGCATCCGGCGACATCGATGGTTGTGTGGTCGGGTCCTCGGCCATGGGGCTCACCGTACGCCGGCGGGCTTGTGGGCCGGTAGGGCGCCGGGTTGCGCTTCCGCGGCGATCGTCACCCCGTCGGGCTGGGACGACGTACCCGGCAACGCCACCTCGAGGACCTCTGGTGTGTCGATCTGCCACGCCAGCCAGGGCAGCGCCGCGGCGAAGGCCTTCGCCCCGAACGGCCAGTCGTGCTTACCGGTCTGCGGCACCACGGCGCACTCGATTCCGTACTGGCTGGCATGGCGGCACAGGGTGCGTGCCGCGGCGGTGGGATTGCTCTCGGGGGCGCGTTCGGCGGGCTCGTCCTGCAGTGCCACACCGGAGATCGCCGCGGCGTTGGCCGCCTCGGACACCGCGAACCAGCCCGCGGTGCCTTCGTAGTCACCGTGGCGTTCGATCACCGCAATCGGATCCCAGTCGTCGTACGCGGCGGCATTCCCGCCGAACAACCGCTCGATGGTCTGGGCTTTCGTGCCGGCGTTCGGGGCAATGTCGCCATCGATGTCGACGAAGGTGCTGAACAGTTCGGGGTACTTCACCGTCAGGTTGAGGGCGCAGGTGCCGCCCGTGGACCAGCCGACGGCACCCCAGTTCGCCGGGTCGTCGCTGACGCCGAAGTGCTCGACCATGTACGGCACCACGTCCTGGGTGAGGTGATCGGCTGCGTTGCCTCGCACCCCGTTGACGCACCCGGTGTCGTTGTTGAAGGCCCCACCGGAGTCGGCGAAGACGAACACCGGAGCGTTGCCGCCGTTGCGTGCCGCGAAATCGTCGATAGTGCCGACCGCATTGGCCGCGCGGATCCAGTCCGCCGCGGTGTTGAACTGGCCGCCGATCATCATGACCGTCGGCAGCGCGGGCGGCGGGTCGCTGGCGAAATATGCGGGCGGCAGGTAGACCAACTCACCGCGGTGCTTGAACTTCGAGGGGCCGGTGATGTTCACCGGCACGACCTTGCCCTTCGCCGGGACCGCCTTGGCCGCAAGCATTTTCGCGATGGTGGCCGAGTCGGTCTGGCCGGGAAGCGGGCCACCGGTCAATTGACCCCAGGCGGTCTGGACGGTGGGAAAGTAGCCGACCCAGAGGTTCAGCATCAGCCCGGCGCTCAGCGCCGTCATCGGCACGGCCAGAAGCGATACGGTGCGCCGCCACCGGTCGGCCGAACGCCAGCCCAGCACGGCCACGCCGGCTGCGAATCCCGTCAACGTCACCCAGATCCACAGGGGTTGTGGCGCAGGTTCGCCCGACAGACCGTTGGCGAAGATGGACCAGTACGTCACAGCTGTCAGAGCCAGGCCCACGGCCGCCGCGATCGGCAGCGACACCGTGCGCCAACGGCGGTTACGCCATCCGATCGCCAGTATGAGGAGAGCCGCCGCGAGTGCCTGGGCGGCGATCGGAAGCCAGCCGTGCATCAGCGAGACGTGATCGCGGAAGAGCCCGAAGGGTGCCGCCAGCGTCGTGGCGTCGGCCATCGTCGTTGATGGTGTCACGCCTACCATCGTGACCTAGCTTTCTTGACGTCTGCTGAAAATGACTGTTCGCGGCGCACTTGAGCGCCCTACGTCAAGATTAGCGCGGCTTGGCTAGCGGGAACGGCAAGGTCTCCCGAATGCTGCGTCCGGTGATGAGCATGACCACCCGGTCCACGCCCACACCCAGGCCTCCGGTCGGCGGCATGGCGTACTCCATCGCCTGCAGGAAGTCCTCGTCGAGTTCCATGGCCTCCGGATCGCCGCCGGCGGCCAACAGCGACTGCTGCTGCAGGCGGTGGCGCTGTTCGACGGGATCGGTCAGTTCGCTGTAGGCGGTGCCCAGTTCGACACCCCAGGCCACCAGATCCCAGCGTTCGGCGACGCCCTGCCGACTACGGTGTGGCCTGGTCAACGGCGACACCGAGGTGGGGAAATCGATGTAGAAGGTGGGGTCCTCGGTGCTTTCCTCCACCAGGCGTTCGTACAGTTCGAGCACCACCGCACCGGCATCCCAGTGGGTCAGATACGGGATTCGGGCGCGATCACACAGGCGGCGCAGCGTCCCCAGATCGGTCTCGGGATCGACCGGCTCGCCGAGGGCTTCCGACACCGCGTCGTGCACCGTCTTCACTCTCCACCGGCCGGAGATGTCCACCGCCGCCAACCCGTCTCCGTCCTGGCTGGGGCGCATCACCACGGGCGCGCCGTTGGCCGCCGTCGCGGCGTTCTGGATGATCTCGCGGCAGCCGTCGATCCAGGCCAGGTAGTCGGCGTGCGCCTGGTAGGCCTCCAGGAGGGTGAACTCCGGGTTGTGGCTGAAGTCCACCCCCTCGTTGCGGAACGCCCGGCCGAGTTCGAAAACCCGCTCCACCCCGCCGACGCACAGCCGCTTGAGATACAACTCCGGGGCGATGCGCAGGTACAGGTCCAGGTCGTAGGCATTGATGTGGGTCTGGAACGGCCGGGCGTTGGCTCCGCCGTGGATCTGCTGCAGGATCGGCGTCTCGACCTCGAGGAAGCCCTTGGCGAACAGGGTGTCGCGGATCGAGCGCAGGATGTCGCTGCGGGCCCGGATGAGGTCGCGGGCGACCGGGTTGATGGCCAGGTCGACGTAGCGGGCCCGGACCCGGGCCTCGGGATCGGTCAGACCCTTCCATTTGTCGGGGAGCGGCCGTAGACACTTGCCCAACAGGCGCCACCGACCGACCAGCACCGAGCGCGTGCGGTTCTTGCTGTAGCCCATCTGACCGGTGACCTCGACGAGGTCGCCGAGGTCGACGCCGGCGAAGTCGTCGACGTCGCCGTCCAGCGCGGACTTGTCGAGCAGCAGTTGCACATCGCCGGACCAGTCGCGCAGCGTCGCGAACGTCACCCCGCCGTAGTCGCGGGTGCGCAGGACGCGCCCGGACACCGTGACGTCGGTGCCGTCGGCGGCGGCCAGTGCGGCGGCGACGGTGTGAGTCGGCGGGCTCCCCACCGGATAGGGGTCGACGCCCCGCTGCTGCAGCTCCTTGAGCTTGGCCATCCGCACCCGGACCTGCTCCGGTAGCCGCAGGTGGTCGGCGTCTGACGATTCGCCATCGTCCGCGGCGATGTCCGCGGCGGACAGGCCTGTGGCGACATCCGGCACCGCCGGGTGGTGACCGGTGTGCTGCTTGTTCCGCCGGGAGAACGGCAGGACGAGGAATCCCTCGGCGATCACCGACGCCACCCCGACCCGGGGGACCAGTCGGGCGTCGTCGTAGCAGGCGTAGCGCGGCACCCAGTGCGGCTGGTACTTCATGTTGGACCGGTACAGCGTCTCCAACTGCCACCACCGCGAGAAGAACACCAGCAGTGCCCGCCACAACCGGGCGACGGGGCCGGCGCCGAGGCGGGCGCCCTCCTCGAATGCCGACCGGAACATGGCGAAGTTCAGCGAAACCCGGTTGACGCCGATGGTGTCCGCCTGCTGCATGAGGTCGCTGACCATCAACTCGACGGTCCCGTTGGGCGACTGCGGCGAGCGTCGCATCAGGTCCAGCGACAATCCGCCCGCACCCCACGGCACGAACGAGAGCATCCCGGTGACCGTCGCCGCGTCGCCCTCGCCCTCGATGGCCTCCACGAGCAGGCAGTCCCCGTCGGCGCGGTCGCCCAAACGGCCCAGAGCCATCGAGAAGCCGCGCTCGGTCTCGGTGTCGCGCCAGGCATCGGCGCGTTCGATCACCGTCGCCATCTCCTCGGCGCTCAAGTCCCGATGTCGCCGCATCCGGACCGTCAGCCCGGCCCGGCGGGCGCGGGTCACGGCCTGGCGAACGCCCCGCATGTCGGCACCGGAAAGCCGGAACTTGTCGGGATAGAGGATCGCCTCGTCGCCCAGTTGCAGCGCGCCGAGGCCGGCTTCCCGATATGCCTGCGCCCCGGTCGAACTCGCGCCCATGACCCCCGGCGTCCACCCGTACTCACTGCACCGCTGCAGCCATGCGGCGATGGCCGCGGGCCAGGAGCGCGGATCGCCGATCGGGTCCCCGCTGGCCAGGCACACGCCGATTTCGACCCGATAGGTCAGGGCGGCACGACCGTTCGGGGTGAAGATCACCGACTTGTCCCGGCGGGTGGCGAAATAGCCCAGTGAATCGTTCTTGCCCCATACGTCCAGCAGGCCGCGAATCGCGGACTCGTCCTCGGCTGTCAGGGCGTTCTCCGCGCGCTGGGACTGGAACAGAACCACTGCGGCGGCCATCAGGGCCAGTGCGCCGAACAGGCCGAACAAGGCGTTGAGCAGGACATTGGGCTTGCCGACGAAATAGTCCGGTGTCGCGACGGCGAAGCCGCTGACCCGGTTGATGGCATATGTGAGCCGGTCGCCGGGTTGCAGCGAGCCCGGGAAAAAATGCAGCAGGCCCCAGGCCAGCCCGATGCCGATCACGTTGCCGGCGACGAGTACGGCTGCGGCTTTGAAGACCGCACCGCGGCGGACTTTCGCCCAGAACTCGTCGTAGGCCAGAACCAACAGCAGGATCGCGGCGATGTGGAAGGCGAGACCGAGGAACTCGCCGATGTCCTCCCAGCGGCTGCCGTCCCGTTCGGTCAGCGCCGAGATGTCGATGATGATCGCCAGAACCAGGTTCGCGATCAGCACCCACCACGCGATGCGTTTGCGCGCCGCCAGTGCGCCGGCCATCACCGCGAGGGCGAAAGCCCACGCGAAGCTGGTGTCGGGGAAGTTGAACAGATAGCGGTCGATGAATTCGCGCGGCACCCTGGTGAGGTGTCGGACCGTCGTCGAGACGCTCGACAACAACGCAGCGGTCGCGATGATGCCGAAGAACCAGCCGGCGGCGGCCGGCACCCAGTGCAACCGCGTCCGGGCCCGGGTCCGCGCATTGGTGACCGTCATAGGCCGCCAGAATATTCCGCGGACGGCCGAAATGGGCGGTGCGGCGGTCGGCCCGTCTTAACGGATCGGGCCGGTGTACTTCTCGCCCGGGCCGGACCCGGGTTCGTCAGGCACCACGCCCGCTTCGTGGAAGGCCAGTTGCAGGCTGCGCAGGCCGTCCCGCATCGGCGCGGCATGTGGCCCCAGGTACTGCGCGGAGCCGTCCAGCAGACCGGCCAGAGCGGTAATCAGTCTGCGCGCCTCGTCGAGGTCGCGGTGTTCGCCGTCGTCGGGATCGTCGGAGGCCAGTCCGAGCTTCTCGGCCGCGGCGCTCATCAGCATCACGACCGCGCGGCTGATCACCTCGGTGGCGGGGACGTCGGCCAGATCGCGATGCGGCGCATCAGTACTGCGGAGATGCTTCGCATCCAGCCGGCCTTCGTTGTCAGGGATCTCCGTCATGGCTGCTAGACTCCCATGCACGACCGTCCCGGCGAACGCCAGGACAGCAAGTGGAGTCCCACTCCCACCGTTGGCCAGATGTGGCTCAGCGGTCCGGTCACAGATGCCGACGGTATCTGTTCTGCGGTCAGACGCAGGCGGCGCGAGCCGTGATCGGTCGGCTTGGGCCCTGCTATATGCAGGGCCCTTCTGTTCGAGTGAACAGAAGTGCTGGTGGTGTGGCATTCCCCGATGCGGTCCGCGATGTTCGGCGGGAACGGTGCGAGTAATAAACGCCGACCAGGGGAGGCCCCATCAGCACTGAGACCCGCGTCAACGAGCGCATCCGCGTACCTGAAGTCCGTCTTATCGGACCCGGCGGGGAGCAGGTGGGCATCGTGCGCATCGAAGACGCTCTCCGCGTCGCCGCGGATGCCGACCTCGACCTCGTCGAAGTAGCCCCGGACGCCAGACCACCGGTCTGCAAGATCATGGACTACGGCAAGTTCAAGTACGAGACGGCGCTCAAGGAGCGCGAGTCCCGGAAGAACCAGCAGCAGACCGTGGTCAAGGAGCAGAAGCTCCGTCCCAAGATCGACCCGCACGACTACCTGACCAAGAAGGGTCACGTCATCCGATTCCTGGAGGCGGGTTCCAAGGTCAAGGTGACGATCATGTTCCGGGGCCGCGAGCAGTCCCGGCCCGAACTGGGTTACCGGCTCCTGCAGCGGCTCGCGGGCGACGTCGCCGATCACGGCTTCGTCGAGACCTCCGCCAAGCAGGACGGCCGCAACATGACGATGGTGCTGGCACCGCACCGCGGCGCGAAGACCCGCGCCAAGGCGGCGCAGCAGACAATCTCGGCGCCGGCGCCCGAGCCGGCTGCCGACGCAGAGCCCACCGAGAACTCAACACCGAGCGAGAACTGAGGAAAAATGCCCAAGGCGAAGACCCACAGCGGGGCCAGCAAGCGCTTCCGCAAGACCGGGACGGGAAAGGTCGTGCGGCAGAAGGCCGGCCGCCGCCACCTTCTCGAGCACAAGGCTTCCAAGCGGACCCGGCGGCTCGACGGCCGCACCGTGGTGGCAGCCAACGACACCAAGCGTGTCAAGAAACTGCTCAAGGGCTGACGCCGCTGTAACGCCGAGTGGCCCACCGCGCTCGGTATGAATGCCGCCCGGCTCAGGCCGCTCGGCGCTGAACTTTTACGAACCCGAACGAGAAGAGGAACACCATGGCCCGCGTGAAACGCGCACTCAATGCCCAGAAGAAGCGCCGCACGATTCTCAAGGCGTCGAAGGGCTATCGCGGCCAGCGGTCCCGCCTATACCGCAAAGCCAAAGAGCAGCAACTGCATTCGCTGACCTACGCCTACCGCGACCGCCGCGCCCGCAAGGGCGATTTCCGCAAGCTGTGGATCACCAGGATCAACGCGGCGGCCCGTGCCAACGACATCACCTACAACCGGCTGATCCAGGGACTCAAGGCCGCCGGTGTGGAGGTCGACCGCAAGAACCTCGCGGAGATCGCCGTCAGCGACCCGGCCGCCTTCACCGCACTGGTCGAGGCCGCCCGCGCGGCACTGCCGGAGGATGTGAACGCTCCGTCCGGTGAGGCTGCGTGACGGCTCCGCTCACTGAGCGGTCTTCCACAGTCTCCGAGGCGGCCAAGCTGCAACGCCGCTCCGGGCGGACGGCCACCGGCCGGTTCCTGGCCGAAGGGCCCAACCTGGTCGAGGCGGCATCCCGGTACGGCGCGATCGAGCGTGTCTTCGCCACTGAGGCGGCGGCGCAGCGATTCCGCGACATCCTGCACGGACATGCCGTCACCGCCGTCACCGACCGGGCGATGAAGGCCCTGTCGGAGACCGTCACGCCGGCCGGTGTGGTCGCCGTCTGCCGTCTGCCCGATCCCCATCTCGAGGACGTTCTGGCCGGCGGCCCGTCGCTGATCGTCGTGGCGGCCGATATCGCCGATCCGGGCAACGCCGGCACGTTGATCCGACTGGCCGACGCGATGGGCGCCGCCGCGGTGATCTTCGCCGGCGACGCGGTGGATCCCTTCAACGGCAAGTGCGTTCGGTCCTCGGCGGGCAGCATCTTCGCCGTCCCCATCCTGGGCGAGGCCGACACAGTCGGCCTGATCGACCGTCTACGCGCGGCCGGCCTGCAGGTGCTGGCGACCACCCTGGACGGCGACGTCACCCTCGACGATGCCCAGTCGATGCTGGCGGCACCCACCGCGTGGGTCTTCGGGCCCGAGGCCCACGGGCTCTCCGAGGCGGTCGCGGCCCGCGCCGATCACCGCATCGTCATCCCGATGGCCGGCGGTGTGGAAAGCCTGAACGTTGCGGCCGCTGCGGCGATCTGCCTCTATCAGAGCGCGCGGGCGCAGCGCAGTCGGGCTTAGGCCCGAGTTCAGGCCCCGGGCAGGGGTATCGGCGGGACGCCGGGAGTGTCAAGACGACCGGCGAGCCACGGAAGCGCCGCCCGGAAACCGTTTGCGGCGGAGGGGAAGTCGTGTCCGCCCGCATATCCCACGACCGAGCACTCGACGCCGTACGCGCTGAGCAGTTCGCACAACTGGTCGGCAGTCTTGCCGTGGTCCTCGGAGAAGGTGTTCCAATCGTTCAGCGAATCCGATTGTGCCGAACCCGCACCGGCCGCGCGATGCACGGCGGGAACCTCGTCCGAGACCCCGACCCAGGCAGCCATGTCGTCGTAGTGCCCGCGTGCCTCGACCACGGTCCTGGGATCGAAGGCCGCCCAGGCGTCGGCGTCGCCGCCGAACAGGCGGGCGATCGTCTGCCTCTTCGTTCCGGCATTCGGGCCGAGTTGACCGTCCAGATCGACGAACGCGCTGAACATCTCGGGGTGCAGTGCGGCGAGCATGAGCGAGCAGGTGCCCCCTGACGACCACCCCGCCAGCCCCCAGTTGGTGGCATCGTCGCTGACCCCGAAACTGGAGATCATGTAGGGCACAACCTCTTTGATGAGATGGTCGGCGGCGGCACCGCGGACACCGTTGACGCACTCGGTGTCGTTGGTGAACGAGCCGCTGGTATCGGGAAAGACCACGACCGGTGTGACACCGCGATGCGCAAGCGCGAAGTCGTCGAGGATGGTCAAGGCGTGGCCGGCCTGCAGCCAGTCGGAGGGGGCGCTGAGTTCCGCGCCGATCATCATCACCGCCGGTAGGCGGGGCGGCGGGTTCGAGGCGAACCATGCCGGAGGCAGGTACACCAACTCCTCGCGGTGGGAGAACCCGGAGACGTCGCCCGGGGTCGTGATCCGCACGACCGTGCCGCGGGTCGGTCGGACGCCGTCGCGGCGCATCGCGGCAAGCTCCGTGCGGTCGATCCACTGCGGCGGCAACTGCCCGGTCGCCCGCTGCCACGCGGTGCTGACCGTCGGCAGATAGCCCAGCGACACGTTGAGCACCGTCGCCGCCGACACGACAGACAGCGGTACCGCCAGCACACTGACCGCGCGCCGCCACCACGTCGACCCGCGCCACCCCAGGACCAGCACCACCGCGGCCAGGCCCGTCAATCCGGTCCAGACCCACATTCCCCACGGGTAGACCGAACCCAGGCCCTCGCTGTGAACGAACCACCAGAGCGCCGCGATCAACGCCACGCCCGCTGCGGCTGCGATCGGAAGCCCCCGCCGCCACCATTGGCGCGAACGCCAACCGACTGCCGCGATCAACGCGCACGCCGTCAGCACCTGAATCGTCACCGGCAGCCAGCCGTTGATCAGCGAGACCTCGAGGGCCTGGGGCGCGTTCCCGGCCGAGACCGCCGCATCCGCGGGCGTAGTCGTGACCGGGGAGACAGCCCGGCGTCCGGCTGCCTGCGATGTCGGCGGCGCCGGGTGCGCAGCGAGGAAGGAAGCGCAGTCGTCGGCCACCGGTTGTTCCCGCAGGGCGGTGGCGATCCAGGCCAGGGCCGCGGTGTCCAGGGTCGGCGCGGCCTGCTGCCGAATGGTGATCTGATCGTTCATCGCACAGGCGCGCGACAGGGCCCGCTGGGTCCACGCCGGCGGGGTCAGCGGGTCCTGGTCGCCGAAGATCACCAGCATCGGCTGCTGGGCCGGGCCCTGCGGAAGGGTGGTCTTCTGCAGGTAGGTGTGTAGCGCAGCCAGTGCCTCCGGTGTTGCCGGGCGGAGGTCGTCGGGCTTGATCTGGGCACGGGCCGTTGCGCGCGCGGCGTCATCGCCGTATGCGCAACCGAGCAGGAGGTCCCAGTTCTGCTTGGCCGACCCGCGCCGGTAATCGTCGATGCGGAACCGGCCGGGGTATTCGCTCGAGAGCGCCGACAGGTACGACATGTAGAGGTGCTGCTGTTCGGGGGTGAGCGTGCCCCCGGCCGCGGCATCGGCCAGTCCGGTGAGGTCGGCGGTCGGCGCAATGCTGACCGTTCCGCGAAGACTCTGGAACCCGTAGTTATCGGCGAGTTCATTGAGGGCCCACGCAGCCTGGCCGTCCTGCGCGTCGCCCACCGCCACCCAGATCGGCGATGTATCGGCCACCAGGTTCTTGGCCGCACGAACCGCGTCGATCAGGTTGTAGCCGGCGGTCCCCGAGTCCTGGGACGGGTGGTAGAGGCGCTGCTCCTCGGGCAGGTTGCCCAGGCCCTGGTAGTCCGGGACCGCGACGACGTAGCCCGCTTTCAGCAACGCACCGACCGCGGCCGAGGACCTCGCCTTCGCCTCCGGCGAGAGCGCACATTCCGGCGTCGATCCGCTGACCGCCTGCCCGTAGGCCACGACATGCCGGCCGCCCTGCGGCGGGGGACCGGCGGGCAGGTAGACCGATCCGGTCACCTGGGTGGTGGAATCGTCGACGGCCGATCTCGACATGTAGGTGATCCGCCGCACAGACTCCGCCCCTTCGGGCACTGCGGGGTCGGACCCGGACACCGTCTGCTCACTGACGATCGCGCCCGACTCGTAGGACTGTTGTTCGCCCGGGTCCGCCCCCGGTTGTTGGGCCGGCGGCGCTGAACCGCCACAGCCGACCAGGACGGCCGTGAGCACGATCGTGAGCAGTGCCAGTGCCCGATTGTGTCGCACGTCTCGTCTCCCGGGGTTCGCCGAGCGTCAACGGTATTTCATCCAGCGATCCGTCGCTGGGCAGTCCGTTGTCATTGGTCCGAACCCGACATGGGCTGCGCGGACCACCTAGGCTGGCCGCGTGGTGGACGTCGAACCGGTCAAGGGGCCGGAGACAGGTCCCAGCGGCCCCGCGTCCGGAATCTCGGGTTGGCTGCGGGCCACCAACAGCAATCCCGACATCATCCGGCTCATCCGTCGGGCCCGTCGCGCGCTGCCGGGCGACCCGGAGTTCGGTGATCCGCTGTCGTCGGCCGGGGAGGGCAGCGCACAGGCCGCCGCCCGCGCCGCCGACCGGCTACTGCAGCGCGAAGCGGCGACCCGGGAGGTGAGTCTTGCCACCCTGCAGTTGTGGCAGGCGCTCAGCGAACGGGTGTCGGGCCGGCCGGCCAGCACTGAGGTGACAATCGTGTTCACCGATCTGGTGGGCTTCTCGGACTGGTCGCTGCAGGCCGGTGATGACGCGACCCTGCGCCTGCTGCGCCGGGTGGCTCAGGTCGCCGAAGCCCCGCTTCTGGATGCGGGCGGTCACATCGTCAAACGCATGGGCGACGGGATGATGGTGGTTTTTCGCAATGCCGTCACCGCATTGGCGGCCACGATTGCGGCTCGCGAAGCCGTGAAAACCGTTGAGGTCGATGGATATACGCCACGGATGCGCGCCGGCATCCACACCGGCCACCCGCAGCAAATCGGTGGGGACTGGCTGGGTGTGGACGTCAATATCGCCGCCCGGGTCATGGATCGGGCGGTTCGGGGCGGGTTGATCATCTCCGAGACCACGCTCGAGGAGATCTCCCCCGAGGAACTGGACGCGCTCGGGGTGACGATCAAGCGGGTGCGGCGGCAGGTGTTCGCACCCCGGCAGGCCGGCGTCCCGCCCGAACTGGTGATGTACCGGGTCAAGAGCCGGCGGGAGGCGCCCGGCGAGGACGAGGCCGAGGATCCCGACCCCCATTCCACTTAGGCCCGGATGGGCCTCTTCGGGCATAGTGGACGCAATGCTTTCCGTCTTTCCCGCAGTTCTGGCCCGGTTGGGCCGGGTGCGGGTGACTCTGCTGTACGCCGCCGCGCTGGCCGCGGTGGCGGTCGGCGTCGCGCACCTGCGCCCCCAGGTCCAGCAGAGCCTGATGCGGCACGTCAGCACCAACCTGCACAACCTCGGTGAGGGCAGGGTCGGAACGCTCATCGGCAGCGCATTCGTCAACGAGTCCGGTCCGGTCTACCTCTGGTTGCCCGGGCTGGTGGCCCTGCTGGCGCTCGGGGAGCTGTTGTGGGAGAGCCGCCGATTGGTCGTGGCCTTCGTCATCGGTCATGTCGGCGCAACGCTGCTCGTCGCGGCCGGCATCGCGGCGGCGTTGACCGCCGGGTGGGTGTCCTCCTCGATCGTTGACGCGACCGACGTCGGCATGAGCTACGGCGCCGTGGCCGTGATGGGCAGCTTCACCGCGGCGATTCCGCGCCGCTGGCGAGCCGGCTGGGCCGGCTGCTGGCTGGCCGTTGCCTTCGGTTCGGTTGTTCTCAGCGGGGGAGAGTTCACCAACGTGGGCCACGCCGTGGCGCTCGTCCTCGGCATGGCGGTCGGCGCCCGGTTCGGTACGCCGCAACAGTGGACATTACCCAGGTACGCGCTGCTCGTCGTGGCTGCCGGATTCAGCTATCTGATGATGGCCTACGGCGACCTGACGATCACCGCCACCGCAGGCCTGGGATTACTGGGAGCCATTGTGGCCCAAGCTTTTTCGGTCGTGCTGTCGGCTCACACGAACTCCTCGGCGCTGGCCTCGATCCAGTCCGACAGCCAGGTCTCGGGCGGGCTTTCCAGCAGTTCGCCGGGCATCAGCCACTCGTAGATCTCGGCGTAGGTGCGGCTGTGTGAGCAGTCGATGCGGCGGTTGAGCATCGACGGGGTCAACTCGTCGAAGCTCTCCAGGCCCATCGAGGCCACCATCTGTGCGGCACTGGCGACCACCGCCTGCTGAAAGCTGGCCACCCGGTCGATCTTGTCCGGCACGTCCAACGCCCTGGCCAATCCCGGGTCCTGGGTGGCCACCCCGGTGGGGCACCGGTTGGTGTGGCACTTCATCGCCTGGATGCAGCCGACCGCGAACATCATCGCCCGCGCCGCGAGGGTGAAGTCGGCGCCCTGGATGATGCGCTGGACCACATCGAATCCGTTCGTGACCTTTCCGGACGCGCCGATCTTGATGTGCTCGCGCAGTCCGGTTCCGACCAGGCAGTTCTGCACCATCATCAGGCCCTCGGTGAGCGGCATACCGACATGGTCGACGAACTCCTGGGGTGCCGCCCCGGTACCGCCCTCAGAGCCGTCGACGATGATGAAGTCCGGAGTGATGCCGGTCTGCAGCATCGCCTTGCAGATCGACAGGAACTCGGTGCGGGCGCCGATGCAGAGCTTGAACCCGACCGGCTTCCCACCCGAGAGACTGCGCAGAGTGGCGATGAAGTGCACCAGTTCCAGCGGAGTGTGGAAAGCGGTGTGTGCCGGGGGAGAGACGACCGTCTGGCCCACCGGCACTCCCCGGGTCTCGGCGATCTCGGGGGTGACCTTGGCGCCGGGCAGCACACCGCCCAGGCCGGGTTTGGCGCCCTGGGACAGTTTGATCGAGATGGCCTTCACCGAGGGCAGGGCGGCCTTATCCCGGAACTTCTCGGCGTCGAAGTGGCCGTCGGCGGTGCGGCAGCCGAAATATCCGGAACCTATTTCCCAGATCAGATCGCCACCGTGTTTGAGGTGGTAGGGGCTGATCGCACCCTCGCCGCTGTCGTGGGCGAACCCGCCCTTGGCGGCGCCACCGTTGAGTGCCTCGATCGCGTTGCCCGACAGCGCGCCGAAGCTCATTGCCGAGACATTGAGCAGCGCGATGTCGTAGGGCTGGGGGCAGTCCGGGCCGCCGAGACGAACCCGGGGACCGAGGTCGGTGGCGATCTTCGCCCGCAGAGAATGCCGGAGGAACTCGTAGCCGACCTCATTGACGTTGCGTTCGGTACCGAAGGGCTCATCGCCCTTGATGCCCTTGGACCGCCGGTACACCGCGTCGCGGGTCTCCCGGTCGAACGGTGCGCCGTCGGTGTTGGACTCGACGAAGTACTGATAGATCTCCGGGCGGATTCGTTCAGCGATCCACCGGGCGTGGCCGAGTACCGGGTAAGCCCGCAGGATCGAGTGACCCTTCTGCAGCAGGTCCCAGGTGCCCAGAGCGGCCAGTGCGGCGAGTACCCCGGCCCCGGCCAGCCATCCCAGCCCGACTTTCAACGCCAGTACGGCCACCGCGACCGCAGCCGCCCACATCGCTGCCACCAGGAGCGCTCTGATCATCTGCCATCCTCTGCTGGGCAGGCCGGGTTCCGGCCTGCGGGCGAATTGCCCGCGAGGCGTCATTCTGGCATCACCTATGATCTTCGGGTCGGCACTTCGGTAGGACTTCCTGTGCTGAGAAATCCCAGGCCAGCTAAGGAGAGTCGCGCCGCGTGGGTGGAGAACCCGTCGAAGTGTCGCAGGACGCGCTGACCGCCGCGGTCGAGGCCGCCCGCCGGGCCTTCGAGGCAGCCGGTGACCTGGAGGCCCTCGCGCGCGCCAAGACCGATCATCTCGGCGACCGCGCGCCGCTGGCACTGGCCCGTCAGGCGCTGGCCGTGCTGCCCAAGGAGCAGCGGGCCGATGCGGGCAAGCTCGTCAACGTCGCACGGGCCGAGGCCCAGTCCGCCTTCGACGAGCGACTGTCGGCCCTGCGCGCCGAACGCGACGCGGCGGTGCTGGTGGCCGAGACCATCGACGTGACGCTGCCGTCCACCCGGGTGCCGATCGGGGCCCGGCATCCGATCACCATCCTGGCCGAGCACATCGCCGACACTTTCGTGGCGATGGGCTGGGAGCTGGCCGAGGGTCCGGAAGTGGAAAGCGAGCAGTTCAACTTCGATGCGCTGAACTTCCCACCCGATCACCCGGCTCGCAGCGAGTCCGACACCTTCCACATCGCGCCGGAGGGTTCGCGGCAGTTGCTGCGTACCCACACGTCCCCGGTGCAGGTCCGCACGCTGCTCTCCCGCGAGCTACCGGTGTACGTCATCTCGATCGGCCGCACCTTCCGGACCGACGAACTGGACTCCACCCACACCCCGGTGTTCCACCAGGTGGAGGGACTCGCGGTGGACCGCGGGCTGACCATGGCCCACCTGCGCGGCACACTGGACGCCTTCGCCCGCTCCGAGTTCGGCCCGACCGCACGTACCCGGATGCGGCCGCACTTCTTTCCCTTCACCGAGCCCTCGGCAGAGGTCGACATCTGGTTCGAGAACAAGAAGGGCGGCCCCGGCTGGGTGGAGTGGGGAGGCTGCGGCATGGTCAACCCGAACGTTCTGCGCGCCGCCGGCATCGACCCGGATGTCTACTCAGGCTTCGCATTCGGATGTGGCCTGGAGCGCACCCTGCAGTTCCGCAACGGCATCCCCGATATGCGCGACATGGTCGAGGGCGACGTCCGCTTCTCGCTGCCGTTCGGGGTGGGACTGTAGATGCGGCTCCCATACAGCTGGCTGCGCGAAGTGGTACAGGCCGGAGCGCCGGGCTGGGATGTCGACCCGCACGATCTCGAGAAGGCGCTGATCCGGGTCGGCCATGAAGTCGAGGACGTCATCACCCTCGGCCCCGTCAGCGGGCCACTGCGCATCGGGCGGGTCACCGGCATCGAGGAACTCACCGAGTTCAAGAAGCCGATCCGGGCCTGCACGGTTGACGTCGGCGAGGGCCCCAGTGGTGTTGCGGATCGCGACATCGTCTGTGGCGCAACGAACTTCGCGGTCGGTGACCTGGTGGTCGTGGCGCTTCCGGGTGCCACGCTGCCCGGCGACTTCCATATCGCGACCCGCAAGACCTACGGCCGCACCTCCGACGGAATGATCTGCTCGGCGGCCGAACTCGGTCTGGGGACCGATCATTCCGGGATTCTGGTGCTGCCCGCCGGCACCGCCGAACCGGGTGCCGACGGCCACGCGGTCCTGGGGCTTGACGACGTGGTGTTCGACCTCGCCGTGACCCCCGACCGCGGCTACGGCTTGTCGGTGCGTGGCATCGCCCGCGAGATCGCCTGCGCCTACGACCTCGATTTCGTCGACCCCGCCGACGTGCCGGCCCTGCCGGTACAGGGCCCCGCACTACCGGTGACCATCGCACCCGGAACCGGCGTGAGCCGCTTCGCGCTGCGCCCGGTCACCGGCATCGACCCGAAGGCGTCCTCGCCGTGGTGGTTACGCCGGCGACTGCTGCTCTCGGGCATCCGGCCGATCTCGCCTGCCGTCGACGCGACCAACTACGTCATGCTCGAAATCGGCCATCCGATGCACGCCCACGACGGCAGCCGGATCCATGGGGAATTCGCCGTGCGGTTCGCCAACCCGGGGGAGACCGTCGTCACCCTCGACGACGTGGAACGACGACTGGATCCGGGCGACGTTCTGATCGTCGACGATGTCGCCGTCGCCGCCATCGGCGGGGTGATGGGTGCGGGCACCACCGAGATCGACGAGAACACCACCGACGTGCTGCTGGAGGCGGCGGTGTGGGATCCCGCCGCGGTGTCCCGCACGATCCGTCGGCTGCATCTGGTCAGCGAGGCCGGTCGCCGCTACGAGCGGTCGGTGGACCCGGCGATTTCGGTGGCGGCCGTCGATCGATGCGCAGCCCTGCTCGCCGAGATCGCCGGGGGCACAGTGCAACCCGTCCTCACTGACTGGCGCGGCGATCCGCCTCGCGACGATTTCTCACCGCCGCCGGTGCGGATGGCTCTCGACCTGCCCGACCGGATGGCCGGGGTCGTCTACCCCGACGGTGCATGCGTCGCTCGGCTGACCCAGATCGGCGCGCGGGTTGCCGCCGACGCCGATCCCGCCTATCTGATCGTCACCCCGCCCAGTTGGCGGCCCGACCTCGTGCAGCCCGCCGACCTCGTCGAAGAGGTGCTGCGACTGGAGAGCCTCGACGTCATCCCCTCGGTGTTGCCGCCGGCCCCCGCCGGACGCGGGCTCAGCGCTCTGCAGCAGCGCCGCCGGGCGATCGGCAGGGCACTGGCCCTGGCCGGGTTCGTGGAGGTGTTGCCCACCCCCTTCCTGCCGGCCGGGGTCTTCGACCAGTGGGGCCTGGCCGGTGACGACCCGCGCCGGAATACCACCGCGGTGCTCAACCCGCTCGAGGCGGACCGTCCGGAGTTGGCCACCACACTGCTTCCTCCATTGCTGGAGGCCCTGTCCCGCAACGTGTCCCGCGGATTCGGGGATGTCGCTCTGTTCTCCATCGCCCAGGTGGTGGTGCCGACGGCACAGACCCGGGCCGTCGGGCTGATTCCCACCGACCGCCGGCCGACCGAGGATGAGATCGCGAACCTCGACGCCTCGCTGCCGCTGCAGCCCGTACACGTCGGAGCGGTGCTAGCCGGCCTGCGTGAGCCGCGCGGTCCGTGGGGGCCCGGCCGGCCGGTGGAGGCCGCCGATGCGTTCGAGGCCGTCCGGGTGATCGCCCGGGCCTGCGGGCTGGAGGCCACCTTGCGTCCGGCCCAGTTGCTGCCCTGGCATCCGGGGCGCTGCGCCGAGGTGGTGGTCGACGGTCGGGTCGTCGGCCATGCCGGTCAACTGCACCCGGCGGTGGTGGAACGCTCCGGGCTGCCCAAGGGCACCTGCGCGATGGAACTCGACCTCGATGCCGTGCCGATCGTCGCGTCGCTGCCCGCGCCGCGGGTCTCGCCGTTCCCGGCGGTGTTCCAGGACCTCAGTCTGGTCGTCGCCGCCGACGTGGCCGCGCAGGCCGTCGTCGACGCGGTGCGCGACGGTGCCGGTGATCTGCTTGAGGACGTGGTGCTGTTCGACGTCTACACCGGGCCGCAGATCGGGGAGGGAAGCAAGTCGCTGACGCTCGCGCTGCGGTTCCGGGCCGCCGACCGGACTCTCACCGAGGACGAGGCCAGCGCTGCGCGCGATGCGGGGGTGGCCCGGGCGGGCGAACTGTTGGGTGCACAGCTGCGCGGATAGCGCGCGCTGCGCCCATCGGCTACCCCGGGTCGTCTTCATCGGGACGGAGCACCTTCTCCGGGTGGTGATAGAGGTTGACCCGGCTCTGCCCCCGGTCGAGATGCCGCGGTGGAATCCATTCGGTTCGATTGTCGCTCTTCCGTTTTCGGGTGGTCCACCCCGTCGGCGAGTCGTCGACCAGGCGGTTGTCGCACCCGCAGGCCAGGGTGAGTTCGTCGATATCGGTGTTGCCGCCGTGCTGCCAGTCGCGCTCGGCATGGTGGACTTGGCACCGGTTGGCGGGGACGGTGCAATCGGGCTTCGTGCATCCCCGGTCGAGGGCATGCAGGACGAGGCGCTGCCCGGGGCCGGCGGTGCGCCGGGTGCGCCCGTAGTAGAGCTGGATCTCGCGTGGAGTGTGGAACAGCGCCAGGTAGGGATGGGCTTCGGCGGCCATCCGGATGAGTGTCGGAATCGGCAGTTGCGTTCCTCCGCCGGTGTGGGCAAATCCGGCGGCTGCGGACAGGTCGGCCAGCGTTGCGGTCGCCACCACCGTGACCGGCAGTCCGTTGTGCCGGCCCAGCTTCCCGGAGGCCAGCATCGCCCGGCAGACGGTCGTCAACCCGTCGTGGGTGCGCTGTGCGGCGGTCCGGGTATCGCCGGTGATCTGGGCTTGTGACGGGGTGCCGTCGATGCAGGGATCGTCATCGCCGGGGTTGCAGTATCCGGGCGCGGCGAGTTTGGCGAAGATCGCGTCAAGGGTCGCGCGCAGTTCGGGATCGATCCACCCCGAAATCCGGCTCATGCCGTCGAGTCCCTGGTTGCCCAGCGTGATGCCGCGCTTGCGGGCGTGCTCACGGTCGTCATCGAGGGTGCCGTCCTGGTCGAGGTAGCCCATCAGCTGCCGGGCGACCTTGCGCAGTCCCTCCGGGGTCAGTCCGCCGGCCAGCTGAGCGAGTTGGACCTCGGCCTCCGCCCGGGTGCCAAGATCGACAGCCGTCGGCAGCTGGGCCATGAAATCCAGGATCACCGTCACATGCTCAGTTCCGATCTCGCCACGTGCCTGCGCCGCAGCGGTGGTCGCCAGTTGCGGCCCCAGCGGTTCGCCGGTGACGGCGCGACGCGCCCCGAGCGCAGCGGCCTCCGCGATTCGGCGGCCGGCGTCGGAACCGCTGATCCCCAGCCGGTTCGACAACACCGCCCGCCAGGATTTCGCGCCCATCTCCGTCGCAGTGGCCTGGGACTGCGCGTGTGTGGTCAGCGTGTGCTCGAAAGCGGGCTGGCGCCGCCGATGGGTTTCCAGCCGGCTCAGTGCCGCCAGGGCCTGCGGAGCACTGAGGGTCCCGACAGGTGACGAGGCCAGCTTGTCCCAGGCGGCGTCGAGTTCGTCCAGTGCGGCCATCACCGCCTCGGCTTCGGAAGTGGGCGACTCCATGTATCGAACACTAGTTCGACAGACTGACAGAAATCGTCGGCTTGTCCTATGGCGGGAAAACTCGCGAAGCATCTATTTGCAATGAGCTGCATAATAATGCATAATGTTCGGGTGACCTCCGTGGCGATAGCAGGTGCCAGCGGATATGCGGGCGGGGAGATCCTGCGCCTGCTGCTCGGCCATCCCGGCTATGCCGACGGCAGCCTGACGATCGGGGCGCTGACGGCCGCCGGCAATGCGGGTAGCACCCTGGCCGAACACCACCCGCACCTGCTGCCGCTGGGTCAGCGGGTCCTCGAGTCCACCGACCCCGATGTGCTCGCCGGACACGATGTGGTCTTCCTGGCGCTGCCGCACGGTCACTCGGCCGCGCTTGCCGAGCAACTCGGCCCCGGCACCGTGGTCATCGACTGCGGCGCCGACTTCCGGTTGACCGACGCGTCGGACTGGCAGCGCTTCTACGGCTCCGGGCACGCCGGCCACTGGCCCTACGGCCTGCCCGAACTGCCCGGTGGCCGGGAGGCGCTGCGGGGAGCCACCCGCATCGCGGTCCCGGGTTGCTACCCGACCGCGGCACTGCTCGCGCTGGTGCCCGCCGTCCGCGCCGGCCTGGCCGAACCGGCCGTCACCGTCGTCGCGGTCAGCGGCACCTCGGGAGCCGGGCGGGCCGCCAAGGTGGATCTGCTGGCCTCGGAGGTGATCGGCTCGGCGCGCGCGTACAACATCGCGGGAGCGCACCGGCACACCCCGGAGATCGCCCAGGGCCTGCGCGCGGTGACCGATCTGCCGGTCACGGTGTCCTTCACCCCGGTGCTCATCCCGACCTCGCGCGGCATCCTGGCCACCTGCACCGCCCGCACCTCAGCCACCGGGTCCGAAATCCGGGCCGCCTATGAAAAAGCCTATGCCGATGAGCCTTTCGTGTGCCTGTTGCCCGAAGGTCAACTGCCGAGGACCGGTTCGGTGATCGGGAGCAACGCAGCCCAGATCGCGGTGGCGGTCGACGCCGACGCCGGGGTCCTGGTGGCGTTGTGCGCCATCGACAACCTGGTGAAGGGGACCGCCGGTGCTGCGGTGCAGTCGATGAACCTGGCACTGGGCCGGGTGGAGACGCAGGGACTGTCGACGGTCGGGGTGGCGCCGTGACCGAACGTGTCGGGACCCGGCTTGTTCGCGCGCAGGGCGTCACCGCCCCCGCGGGCTTCCGCGCCGCCGGAATCCCCGCCGGGATCAAGAAGTCGGGCGCACCGGACCTCGCCCTGGTGTTCAACGAGGGCCCCGACTACGCCGCCGCCGGGGTATTCACCCGCAATCAGGTCAAAGCCGCGCCGGTGTTGTGGACCAGTCAGGCGCTCACCACCGGACGGTTGCGGGCGGTGCTGCTGAACTCCGGCGGCGCCAATGCCTGCACCGGCCCGTTGGGCTTTCAGGACACTCACACGACGGCCGAAGCCGTCGCCGCGGCGCTGTCGAACTGGGGTACCGAGACCGGCCCCGTGGAGGTCGCCGTGTGCTCAACCGGGCTGATCGGGGACCGGTTGCCGATGGCGAAGGTGCTGGCCGGTGTCACCGAGATCGTCCACGAAATCCACGCCGGACTGCTCGGTGGCGACGACGCCGCGCGCGCCATCATGACCACGGACACGGTGCCCAAACAGGTTGCGCTGCATCACTCGATGGAGTCGGGGGAGAACTGGACCCTCGGCGGGATGGCCAAGGGTGCCGGCATGCTGGCGCCGTCGCTGGCCACCATGCTGGTGGTGCTGACCACCGACGCCGTCGCCGACGCCGCGGCACTGGACGCCGCACTGCGCCGTGCCGCCGCCCGAACCTTCGACCGCCTCGACGTCGACGGCAGTTCCTCCACCAACGACACGGTGCTGCTGCTGGCGTCCGGTGCGAGCGAGATCCGTCCGAGTCAGGACCATCTCGACGACGCCGTGTTCCGGGTCTGCGACGACCTGTGCGCTCAGCTGCAGGCCGACGCCGAGGGCGTCACCAAGCGGGTCGCGATCACGGTGACCGGCGCACCGGCCGAACAGGACGCGGTGACCGCGGCCCGTCTGGTGGCGCGGGACAGCCTGGTCAAGACCGCGCTGTTCGGATCGGACCCGAACTGGGGCCGGGTGCTGGCCGCTGTCGGCATGGCCCCCTTCACTCTGGACCCGTCCCGGATCATGGTGTCCTTCAACGGCTCTCCGGTGTGCATCGACGGCGCGGGCGCGCCCGGAGCCCGCGACGTGGATCTGTCCGGCCCGGATGTCCACGTCGTCATCGACCTCAAACTCGGCGATGCGCAGGCCACCATTCGCACCACCGACCTGTCGCACGCCTACGTCGAGGAGAATTCGGCCTACAGCTCATGACGGACACCTTCGATACCGGCGGGCTGCGCGGCAAGATCGTCGTGGTCAAGTACGGCGGCAACGCCATGACCGACAAGGCGCTGCAGAGTGCCTTCGCCGACGACATGGTCTTTCTCCTCAAGGCGGGGGTTCACCCGGTCGTCGTTCACGGCGGTGGCCCGCAGATCAGCGCCATGCTGAAGAAGCTCGGTATCCCAGGGGAATTCAAGGGCGGCTTCCGGGTCACCACACCGGAGGTTCTCGACGTCGCCCGCATGGTGCTGTTCGGTCAGGTCGGCCGCGAACTGGTCAACCTCATCAACGTCCACGGGCCGTACGCGGTGGGGCTCACCGGTGAGGACGCCCGCCTGTTCACCGCGGTGCGGCGCAGCGTGCTGGTTGACGGGGTGGACACCGACATCGGCCTGGTCGGCGACGTCGACCACGTCAACACCGACGTGCTGCGCGATCTGATTGCCGCGGGCCGCATTCCGGTCGTGTCGACCGTCGCCCCGGACGCGGCCGGAGTGGTGCACAACATCAACGCCGACACCGCTGCCGCTGCGGTGGCCGAGGCACTCGACGCCGAGACGTTGCTGATGCTCACCGACGTCGAGGGGCTTTACACCCGCTGGCCCGACCGCGACTCGCTGGTCAGCGAGATCGACACCGCGACGCTGGCCGGCCTGCTTCCCGGCCTCGAGGAGGGCATGGTGCCCAAGATCGAGGCCTGCCTGCGCGCGGTGAACGCCGGGGTGCCCAGCGCCCACGTGATCGACGGAAGGGTCGAACACAGTGTGCTGGCGGGACTTTTCACCGACGGGGTCACCGGAACCAAGGTGGTGTCGGGCTCATGAGCGAACCGGGACTGCTCAACCGCTGGCAGGCGGTCATGATGAACAACTACGGCACTCCGCCGCTGGCACTGGCCAGCGGTGAGGGTGCGATGGTGACCGATGTCGACGGCAAGACCTACCTGGACCTGCTCGGCGGCATCGCGGTCAACATCCTCGGTCACCGGCATCCCGCCGTGATCGAGGCGGTGACCGCTCAGCTCAACACCCTGGGCCATGTGTCCAACCTGTACGCCACCGAACCGGGCGTCGCTCTGGCCGAGGCGCTGGTCGCTCATCTCGACACCGAGATGCCTGCCCGGGTCTTCTTCTGCAACTCCGGCGCGGAGGCCAACGAAGCCGCATTCAAGCTCTCCAGGCTGACCGGACGCACGAAAATCGTTGCGGCCCAGAATGCTTTCCATGGCCGCACCATGGGCTCACTCGCGCTCACCGGCCAGCCCGCCAAGCAGCAGCCCTTCGAACCGCTGCCCGGCCACGTCACCCACGTGCCCTATGGGGACGTCGCCGCCCTCGCCGCGGCGGTCACCGACGAGACCGCCGCGGTGTTCCTCGAACCGATCATGGGAGAGGGCGGCGTGGTGGTCCCGCCCGAGGGCTATCTGGTCGCCGCTCGCGAGATCACCAGCCGGCACGGCGCACTGCTGGCCGTCGACGAGGTGCAGACCGGGGTCGGACGCACCGGCGTGTTCTATGCCCACTCCTACGACGGCATCACCCCCGACGTCATCACGCTGGCCAAGGGGCTGGGAGCCGGTCTGCCGATCGGTGCCTGCCTGGCGCTGGGCCCGGCCGCCGACCTGATGGCGCCGGGCATGCACGGCAGCACCTTCGGCGGCAACCCGGTCTGTGCCGCCGCCGCGCTCGCGGTGCTGCAGGTGCTCCAGGGTGAGGACCTGATGGGCCACGCCGACCGACTCGGCAAAGTCCTGGCCCACGGCATCGAGGAACTGGACCATCCGCTGGTCGACTACGTGCGCGGCCGCGGACTGCTGCGCGGTGTCGTCCTGCGTGAGCCCCACGGCAGGGCCGTCGAGTCCGCCGCGCGGGAGGCGGGATTCCTCGTCAACGCCGCCGCGCCCGACGTCATCCGGTTGGCTCCGCCGCTGATCATCACCGAGGCGCAGGTGGACAGCTTCCTGACCGCCCTGCCCGGGATCCTCGACACCGCGAGCGAGGCGGCATGACCGTCCGCCACTTCTTACGCGACGACGACCTGACGCCCGCCGAGCAGGCCGAGGTGCTGGCCCTGGCCGCCGAGTTGAAGCTTGCGCCGATGAGCCGGCGGCCGTTGGAAGGCCCGCGCGGCGTGGCGGTGATCTTCGACAAGAACTCCACCCGCACCCGGTTCTCCTTCGAGATGGGCATCGCCCAACTCGGCGGGCACGCGGTCGTCGTCGACGGCCGATCCACCCAACTCGGCCGCGACGAGACCCTCGAGGACACCGCCCGGGTGCTGTCCCGTTACGTCGACGCGGTGGTGTGGCGCACCTTCGGACAGGACCGGCTGACCGCGATGGCCTCGGCGGCTTCCGTCCCGGTCGTCAACGCGTTGTCCGACGAGTTCCACCCCTGCCAGATCCTGGCCGACCTGCAGACCCTGGCCGAGCGCAAAGGTGCTCTGCCGGGATTGCGGATGACCTACCTCGGTGACGGCGCCAACAATATGGCGCACTCGTTGATGCTCGGAGGTGTCACCGCCGGCATGCACGTCACCATCGCAGCCCCGGCGGGTTTCGAGCCGGATCCCGCCGTGGTGGCCGCGGCGCGGTCCCGGGCCGCCGAGACCCGCGCGACGGTGACCGTCACCACGGATCCGCGGGCGGCGGCCACCGGGGCCGACGTGCTGGTCACCGACACCTGGACCTCCATGGGGCAGGAGGACGACGGGCTGGACCGCGTCGCGCCCTTCCGCCCCTATCAGATCAACGGCGAGCTCGTGGCTCTGGCGGATCCCGATGTCGTTGTGCTGCACTGCCTTCCGGCCCATCGGGGTGACGAGATCACCGACGAGGTGATCGACGGTCCGCACAGTGCGGTGTGGGACGAGGCGGAGAACCGGCTGCATGCGCAGAAGGCGCTGCTGGTGTGGCTGCTGGGACGCGCATGACCCGCGCCCCGGAGACCAACCGCGCCGGTCGGCAGGCCCGGATCGTCGCCCTGTTGTCCGCCCGCCCGGTGCACAGCCAGGGGGAACTCGCGGCGCTGCTGGCCGACGAGGGCATCGACGTCACCCAGGCGACGCTCTCGCGCGATCTGGAGGAACTCGGTGCGGTGAAGCTGCGCGGCGCCGACGGCGGCGTCGGGGTGTACGTGGTCCCCGAGGACGGCAGCCCGGTGCGCGGGGTGTCCGGCGGCACCGAGCGGCTGTCCCGGCTGCTGGGCGATCTGTTGGTGTCCACCGACGCCAGCGCCAATCTCGCGGTGCTGCGCACTCCGCCCGGCGCGGCTCACTACCTGGCCAGCGCCATCGACCGGGCTTCGCTGCCCGACGTGGTGGGCACCATCGCCGGAGACGACACGATCTTCGTGGTCGCCCGCGAACCGGTGACCGGTGCACAATTGGCCGCCACCTTCGAGACCATCCGCTAGACCGCAACGCACCAACAAGCGCACGAAACAACCAGGGAGCATCCGATGTCTGAGCGCGTCATCCTTGCCTATTCCGGCGGACTGGACACCTCGGTGGCCATCAGCTGGATCGGCAAGGAGACCGGCCGCGAGGTGGTGGCAGTGGCCATCGACCTCGGTCAGGGCGGCGAGGATATGGAGATGGTGCGCCAGCGCGCGCTGGACTGCGGCGCGGCCGAAGCCGTGGTGGTCGACGCCCGCGACGAGTTCGCCGAGGAATACTGCCTTCCGGCCATCCAGTCCAATGCGCTCTACATGGATCGCTATCCGCTGGTGTCGGCGCTGAGCCGGCCGCTGATCGTCAAGCACCTGGTGGAGGCCGCACGCAAGTACGGCGGCGGGGTCGTCGCGCACGGCTGCACCGGCAAGGGTAACGATCAGGTTCGCTTCGAGGTCGGATTCGCCTCTCTGGCACCGGATCTCGAAGTGCTGGCACCCGTCCGCGACTATGCCTGGACCAGGGAGAAGGCCATCGCCTTCGCCCAGGACAACGACATCCCGATCAACGTCAGCAAGCGGTCGCCGTTCTCCATCGACCAGAACGTGTGGGGCCGCGCGGTGGAAACCGGCTTCCTGGAGCACCTCTGGAACGCTCCGACCAAGGACGTCTACGACTACACCGAAGACCCGACCCTGAACTGGAACACTCCTGACGAGGTCATCGTCGGATTCGAGCGCGGCGTCCCGGTGTCCATCGACGGCAACCCGGTCTCCGTGCTCGAGGCCATCGAGGAACTCAATCGCCGCGCCGGCGCCCAGGGCGTGGGCCGCCTCGACGTCGTCGAGGACCGACTGGTGGGCATCAAGAGCCGGGAGATCTACGAAGCCCCCGGCGCGATGGTGCTCGTCACCGCGCACACCGAACTCGAGCACGTCACCCTCGAGCGTGAGCTGGGCCGGTTCAAGCGCGGAACCGATCAGAAGTGGGGCGAACTGGTCTATGACGGACTGTGGTTCTCCCCGCTGAAGCGCGCACTGGAGTCCTTTGTCGCCAACACCCAGGAGCATGTCACCGGTGAGGTCCGGCTGGTGTTGCACGGCGGGCACATCGCCGTCAACGGCCGCCGCAGCCCGGAGTCGCTCTACGACTTCAACCTGGCCACCTACGACGAGGGCGACACCTTCGACCAGTCGGCGTCCAAGGGCTTCGTCCATGTGCACGGGCTGTCCTCCAAGATCGCAGCCCGCAGGGACCTGCGCCAGTGACGCCCAAACCGACGTTTGGGCGCCCTTGTTCGAGTGAATCGCACCATTACGTCGACCTCGACGCGCGCGGGGAGGTGACGTGAGCACCAACCAAGGTTCGCTGTGGGGCGGCCGGTTCGAGGGCGGTCCCGCCGAAGCCCTTGCCGCCCTGAGCAAGTCGACCCACTTCGACTGGGTGCTGGCCCCCTATGACGTCGCGGCCTCCAAGGCGCACGCCCGGGTGCTGCACCGTGCCGGACTGCTCACCGATGAGCAACGCGACGGTCTGCTCACCGGTCTGGACAGCCTCGGCAACGATCTCGGCGACGGCAGTTTCACCCCGTCGCCCACCGACGAGGACGTCCACGGCGCGCTGGAACGCGGCCTGATCGACCGGGTCGGCGCGGATCTCGGCGGGCGGTTGCGAGCCGGCCGGTCGCGGAACGACCAGGTGGCGACCCTGTTCCGGATGTGGCTGCGCGACGCGATGCGACGGGTTGCCGACGGTGTGCTGGAGGTGGTGGCTGCGCTGGCCGCCCAGGCCGGTGCCCACCCGGACGCGATCATGCCCGGCAAGACCCATCTGCAGGCCGCGCAACCCGTGCTGCTGGCCCACCACCTGCTGGCCCACGCCCACCCCCTGCTGCGCGACGTCGACCGGATCGCCGACTTCGACGCCCGCACGGCGGTGTCGCCGTACGGATCCGGCGCGCTGGCGGGTTCATCCCTCGGGCTTGATCCCGACGCCATCGCCGCCGACCTGGGTTTCACTGCGGCAGCGGATAATTCGATCGACGCGACCGCCGCCCGAGACTTCGCCGCCGAGGCCGCCTTCGTGCTGGCGATGATCGGCGTTGATCTGTCCCGGCTTGCCGAGGACATCATTCTCTGGAGCACAACCGAATTCGGTTACGTCACTCTCGACGACGCCTGGTCAACCGGTAGCTCGATCATGCCGCAGAAGAAGAATCCCGACATCGCCGAACTCGCCCGCGGTAAGGCCGGACGGCTGATCGGAAACCTGGCTGGGCTGCTGGCCACCCTCAAGGCGCAGCCGCTGGCCTACAACCGCGATCTGCAGGAGGACAAGGAACCGGTATTCGACTCGGTGGCCCAGTTGGAGTTGGTGCTGCCGGCGATGGCCGGCCTGGTCGCCACGCTGCGCTTCGACCTCGCCCGGATGGCGGAGTTGGCGCCGGCCGGGTACACGCTGGCCACCGACGTCGCCGAATGGTTGGTGCGCCGCGGCGTGCCGTTCCGGGTGGCCCACGAGGCGGCGGGCGCCGCGGTGCGCACGGCCGAGAAGCGCGGGGTGGGTCTGGACGAACTCACCGATGACGAGCTCGCCTCGATCAGCGCCGATCTGCGGCCGGAGGTGCGCGAGGTGCTGACGGTCGCGGGTTCGGTGCGGGCGCGCAACGCCCGTGGCGGCACAGCCCCCGAGCAGGTGGCCCGGCAACTCGTCGGTGTGCGAGAGACGGCCGTCGGCCTGCGGGCTCGCCTCGGCCGGGAATGACCCCGGGCTCAGCCGCCTGACTCCACCAATTCCGAGAGCTCCATCCAGCGGGTCTCCTTGTCGATCAGTTCGTGCTCGAACGCCCGCAATTCGGCGGTGAGCGCAGCGATTCCCACATGATCGGACTGGTCGTGCTCGGCGATTTCGACGTGCTTGGCATTGATCCGATCCGACAGCTTCGCCAGCGCACGGTCCAGCGCGGCGATCTCCTTCTGCACGGTGCGCAGTTCGGCACCCGACAGCGTCTCGGTGGAGCCGGTGGCGGGGGAGTGCCGGGCTGTATCGGTCTGATCCGCGCGGCGCTGCGCGGACATCCGCAGGTATTCGTCCACGCCGCCGGGCAGGTGGCGCAGGTGGCCGTTGACCACGGCGTACTGCTGATCGGTGATCCGCTCCAGCAGATACCGGTCATGGGAGACGACGATCAGCGTTCCGGGCCAGGAGTCGAGCAGATCCTCGGTGGCCGAGAGCATGTCGATGTCGACGTCGTTGGTCGGCTCGTCGAGCACCAGGACGTTCGGCTCCTCGAGCAGGATGAGCATCAGCTGGAGTCGCCGGCGCTGGCCCCCGGAGAGAGCGCCCACTCGGGCGGACAACTGGTCGCGGCGAAATCCCAAGCGCTCCAACAACTGTGTGGGAGTGAGTTCCTTGCCGTCGACCAGATAGCCGGCCTTGAGGCGGCCGACGACCTCGCGAACCAGATCGCCCTCGATTCCGGCCAGCTGACTGTCCTGCTGGTCCAGCATCGCCAGTCGAACCGTCTTCCCGCGCTTGACCCGGCCGCTGCTCGGTGCGATGGTCCCGGCGATGACCCCGAGCAGGGTGGACTTGCCCGCCCCGTTGGCGCCGACGATCCCGGTGCGCTCGCCGGGGGCGATGCGCCACTCCACCTCGCGGAGAACGGGTTTGCCGTCGAACGACACCGAGACGTCGAGAAGGTCGATGACGTCCTTGCCCAGTCGGGTGGTCGCCAGTTTGGCCAACTCGACGGTGTTCCTGATCGGGGGGACGTCGGCGATCAGCTGGTTGGCCGCATCGATGCGGAACTTCGGTTTGGCGGTGCGCGCCGGTGCGCCCCGGCGCAGCCAGGCCAGCTCCTTGCGCATCAGGTTCTGCCGCTTGGCTTCGGCGACCGCCGCGATGCGGTCCCGCTCAACCTTCTGGAGCACGTAGGCGGCGTAACCGCCGTCGAAGGGCTCGACGACGCCGCCCTGGTCACCGCCGTGCACCTCCCAGGTGGTGGTGGCGACCTCGTCGAGGAACCAGCGGTCGTGGGTCACCAGCAGCAGCCCGCCGGTGCTTCGGGACCAGCGCTGCTGCAGGTGAGCGGCCAGCCAGGTGATGCCCTCGACATCGAGGTGGTTGGTGGGCTCGTCGAGGGCGATCACGTCCCAGTCGCCGATCAGCAGTTCCGCCAGCTGTACGCGTCGGCGTTGGCCGCCGGACAGCGAGCCGATCGGAGCCGACCAGTCGATATCGGACACCAGGCCGGCCACCACGTCGCGGACCCGGGGATCGCCGGCCCACTCGTGGTCGGGGCGATCACCCACCAGGGCCCATCCCACGCTGCTGACCGGATCGAGCGTGTCGGCCTGCTCGAGGGCGGCCACCCGAACGCCGCCGCGCCGGGTCACCCGTCCGGAATCGGGCGCGATGTGTCCGGTGAGCATGCCCAGCAGGCTGGATTTGCCCTCGCCGTTGCGGCCGACGATCCCGATCCGGTCACCGTCGTTGACGCCGACCGTCAGTCCGTCGAACACCACCTGCGTCGGATACCGCAGACCGATCGCTTCGGCGCCGAGCAGGTGTGCCACCGCGACGACCTTAATCGGGTCCCCGACCGGTCCCGCAATGGCCGCACGCGGGAGGGCAAACGTGCTGGCTGCCGTGCGTTGACGGATTCTCGGGACCGATCGGCGATGTGCCATGATGAGCAGGCTGTCGGGGAGGACATGCAGCGGATATGTTCGGCAGGGAGCAAACGTGGATTTGATGTCGGTCATCACCAAGCCCCTTGAGCGGCTGGTGGCAACGGCCCAGAACGGATACGAGGTCGCCCGCTTCGGTGGCTTGGAGACCGGGGCCGTCCCATCGTCGTTCCAGATCGTCGAGAGCACCGCCATGTACAAGCTCCGGCGTTACTTCCCGCCGGACAGCCGCCCCGGGCGGCCCAAGCCCGGCCCGCCGGTGCTGATGGTGCACCCGATGATGATGTCGGCGAACATGTGGGACGTCACCAAGGAAGACGGTGCCGTCGGCATCCTGCACGGCGCCGGCCTGGACACCTGGGTCATCGACTACGGGTCGCCCGACGAGGTCGAGGGCGGCATGGAGCGCACCCTCACCGACCACATCGTCGGGCTGAGCCAGGCCATCGACACCGTCCGCGCCGCCACCGGCCAGAACGTCCACCTCGCCGGCTACTCGCAGGGCGGGATGTTCGCCTACCAGACCGCGGCCTTCCGCCGGTCCAAGGACATCGCCAGCCTCGTGACCTTCGGTTCCCCGGTCGACACCCTGGCCGGCCTGCCCGGCGGTCTTCCGACCAACATGGCGGTGGGATTGGCCGACTTCCTTGCCGACCACGTCTTCAGCCACATCGACATCCCGGGTTGGTTGGCGCGGGCCGGGTTCCAGATGCTCGACCCGCTCAAGACCGCCAAGTCCCGTGTCGAATTCCTGCTGCAACTTCACGACCGCGAATCGCTACTGCCCCGCGAACAGCAGCGTCGCTTCCTCGACCGCGAGGGCTGGATCGCGTGGTCCGGGCCCGCGGTCGCCGAACTGCTCAAGCAGTTCGTCACGCACAACCGGATGATGACCGGCGGCTTCGCCGTCCAGGGCCAGTTGGTGACGCTGTCCGACATCACCTGCCCGGTGCTGGCGTTCGTGGGGGAGGTCGACGACATCGGGCAGCCACCGGCGGTACGCGGCATCAAACGGGCCGCCCCGCACGCCGACGTCTACGAGGTGATGATCAGGGCCGGGCACTTCGGTTTGGTCGTCGGGTCCAAGGCCGCGCTCAACACGTGGCCCACGGTGGCCGACTGGGTGCTGTGGATATCCGGTCGCGAGCCCCGGCCGGCCAACATCGCCCTGATGAAAGACGTTGACACACAAGCCGTCGAGTCCTCCGGTGTGCCGTTGACCTCGCGCCTGATGCTGGGGATGGCCGAGGCGTCGGAATTGGCGGTGACGATCGCCAAGGGCGCGGCGGAAGCCGTGGTCGCGGCGAACAACTCGGTGCGGGTCCTGGCGGTCGAGACGGCGCGCACCCTGCCCCGGCTGGTACGTCTGGGTCAGATCAACGACCACACGCGAATCTCCTTGGGCCGCATCATCGCCGAGCAGGCCGATGCGGCGCCGGACGGGGAATTCCTGCTCTTCGACGGTCGCGTACACACCTATGAGGCCGTCAACCGGCGCATCGACAACGTGGTGCGCGGCCTGATCCAGGTCGGCGTGCGCCAGGGCACCCGGGTCGGTGTGCTGATGGACACCCGCCCCAGTGCGCTCGTCGCCATCGCCGCGCTGTCGCGGCTTGGCGCCGTCGCGGTTCTCCTGCCGCCGGACGCCGACCTGGAACAGGCCTGCAGGCTCGGCGGGATCACCGGCCTCATCACCGATCCGGCGAACCTCGCCGCCGCTGCCCGGTTGCCGTTGCAGGTCCTGGTTCTCGGCGGCGGCGAGAACCGCAGCCTCCATGTGCCGGCGGGCAGCAACGTCGTCGACATGGAGCAGATCGACCCTGACGCGGTCGAACTGCCGGGGTGGTACCGCCCGAACCCGAGTTACGCGCGCGACGTGGCTTTCGTCGTTTTCAGTGCCGTCGGTGGCGGCGCCCTGGAGCCCAAGCAGATCACCAACTACCGGTGGGCGCTGTCGGCCTTCGGGACCGCCTCGGCGGCGGCGCTGACCCGCAACGACACCGTCTACTGCCTGACCCCCCTGCACCACCAGTCCGGTCTGTTGGTCAGCCTCGGCGGCGCGGTGGTGGCCGGATCGCGGATCGCGCTGTCGCGCGGTCTGAATCCCGAGCGGTTCCTCGAGGAGGTCCGTCAGTACGGCGTCTCCGTCGTCACCTATACGTGGTCGATGCTGCGGCAGATCATCGACGATCCCGATTTCTCGCTGTCCGGCAACAACCCGATCCGGTTGTTCATGGGTTCGGGCATGCCGACCGGACTGTGGGAACGCATACTCGACGTCTTCGCCCCGGCCAAGATCGTCGAGTTCTTCGCCACCTCCGACGGCCAGGCGGTGCTGGCCAACGTCGCGGGCGTCAAGGTGGGCAGCGAGGGCCGCCCCCTGCCCGGCGGAGGCGAGGTGGAACTGGGCGCCTACGACGCCGACGAGGACCTCATCCTGGAGGACTCCCGTGGCTTCGTCCGGGTCGCCGGCCGTGAGGAGATCGGGGTCCTGCTGGCCAAGCCGTGGGGTCCGATCGACCCGACGGCGTCGATCAAACGGGGGGTGTTCGCCCCGGGTGACATCTGGATCTCCACCGAATACGTGTTCTGGCGCGACGCCGACGGCGACTTCTGGCTGCTCGGTAACCGCTCGGGCCTGATCCGCACCCAACGCGGCGTGGTGTTCCCGGCGCCGATCACCGACGCGATCGGCGCCATCGGCGCCGTCGACCTCGCGGCCACCTACCCGTTGGAGGCCTCGGGCGGGACCCTGGCGGTGACCGCCGTGGCGCTGCGGCCCGGTATGAGCGTGACGGCCGCCGACATCTCCGAAGCGGTCACGACAATGCCCGCCGGTCTGCCGCCGGACCTCGTCCACGTCGTGCCGGAGTTGCCGCTGAGTGCGTCCTACCGGCCGACGGTCTCGTCGCTGAAGGCGGCGGGTTTGCCGAAGGCAGGGCGTAACGCCTGGTATCTCGATGCCGATACGGGCAAGTACAAGAGACTCACGGCTGCAGTTCGCGCGGTGCTCGCGAAGAGCACCACCTGATGTGCGCTGTTAGGCTTGCGACGGCTTTCAAGACTGGGTGGAGGAACGCGATGACGGGGAATATCGCCGGATGGCGGTCGGTGCTCAACGGCATCGCCGTTGTGGCGGTTGCCGGCGGGATGTTCATCGGCTCGACGGTGCCGGCCTTCGCCGACCCGACAACGACCACTCCGGCTCCTGCTCCTACGCCGTCGACCACCGCAGCCGCGGCACCCGCGAAGCCGACGGCCCTGCCGCCCACGGGGGCGCCGGCTCCCACGGTCGCCGTCGCCGGTGGCGCGGCCGCGGGCGCGGAAGCCGCTGCCTCCGCCGCGGCCGCTACGGTCGCCGCAGGAGCCGCCCAGGGTGACGTCCTCGACGAACTCGCCGAGCAATACGCGGTCGGCTCTGGTGGCGGCCAGTTGTCCAACCTGCTCAAGACCTCGCTGAAGCTGCGCTCGATGGGTTTCAAGCCGTCCAAGCAGTACCTCGAAGAGATCAAAGAGGCCATGACGCATCGGCCCAACCAGCTGCCGCTGATCGGTGCCCTCAAGGACACGATCGCCTACCAGCAGAAGATCGCGGCGCAGATGCAGATCCTGCAGAGCGCCCAGGCCAAGGGCGGCAGCGGCATGGCGTCGGGAGCCGGGTCCGCACCCGGCCCGGCGAACGTCGCACCGCAGGCGCCCCAGGGCACCGGCGCAGTGCCGGCCGCGGCGGCTCCGCCGGTCATCCTGCCCGCGACGCCATAGCCCCGCGCCGCCGTGCTTGACCAGAAGCTGCTCAGCATCCTGGTGTGCCCCGTGGACCGCGGGCCGCTGATCGACGTCGGCAACCGGCTCTACAACCCGCGCCTGCACAAGGCCTACCGGATCGACGAGGGCATCCCCGTCCTGCTGGTCGACGAGGCGGTCGACGTGGGACACGAGGAGCATCAGCGACTGCTGGACGCCGCCGGCGAACGCTGAGCAGCATCCGTTGGGCGCCGACCTGCTCGCCGTGGATCCGCTGACGGCAGCCCGCCGTCTTCTCGGAGCCGTCCTCACCGCCAGGGGAGTCAGGGCCCGAGTCGTGGAGGTGGAGGCCTACGGCGGCCCACCCGAGGGGCCCTGGCCGGATCCCGCCGCACATTCCTATCGGGGCCTCAGCCTCCGCAACGCCGTCATGTTCGGGCCGCCGGGCCGCCTCTACACCTACCGCAGCCACGGAATTCACGTGTGCGCCAATGTGTCCTGCGGGACCGACGGCAGTGCTGCCGCGGTCCTGCTGCGTGCGGCTGTCATCGAAACCGGTCAGGAGGTCGCCCGGCAGCGCCGGGGGCCCGCCGTAGCGCCGCCGACGCTGGCGCGCGGCCCGGGCAACCTGTGCGCCGCACTGGCAATCACCATGGCGGACAACGGGTCCGACGTCTTCGACGACGGCTCGCCGGTCACCGTGGATCTCGCGGATCCGGTCGGCGAGGCGGCCGGCCCGCGGGTCGGGGTGAGCCGAGCCGCCGACAGGGCATGGCGGTTGTGGATTCCCGGGTGCGCGGAAGTGTCGGCCTATCGGCGCAGTCCCCACGCGCCGCGGCCGGGCGATAGCGACTGAGACCGACCGATACAGGAAGATCGACGCATGGGCACCACGACGGTCGGGATCCTCGACGAGTTGGGCTGGCGACAGTTGATCGCGCAGTCGACCGATATCGACGCGCTCGCCGCCGCCGCGGCGCAACCCCCGATGACGGTGTATGCCGGTTTCGACCCCACGGCGCCCAGCCTGCACGCCGGAAACCTGGTGCCGCTGCTGACGCTGCAGCGCTTCCAGCGCGCCGGGCACCGCCCGATTGTCCTGGCCGGCGGAGCGACGGGTCTCATCGGCGATCCCCGCGACACCGGTGAGCGGACGATGAATACCGCCGACACCGTCGCCCAGTGGTCGGAGCGCATCCGCGGGCAACTCGAGCGGTTCGTCGACTTCGATGACTCGCCGACCGGTGCGGTCGTGGAGAACAACCTGACCTGGACGGCGCCGCTGGGCGCGATCGATTTCCTGCGCGATGTCGGTAAACACTTCTCGGTCAACGTGATGCTCGACCGCGACACCATCCGCCGCCGCCTGGACGGCGAGGGGATCTCGTACACCGAGTTCAGCTACATGCTGTTGCAGGCCAACGACTACGTCGAGCTCCATCAGCGGTATGGGTGCGCGCTGCAGATCGGCGGTTCCGATCAGTGGGGCAACATCATCGCCGGGGTGCGTCTGGTCCGTCAGAAGCTCGGGGCGGCGGTGCACGCGCTGACGGTGCCGTTGGTGACGGCGGCGGACGGAACCAAGTTCGGGAAGTCCACCGGCGGTGGCAGCCTCTGGCTCGACCCGGAGATGACCAGCCCGTATGCCTGGTACCAGTACTTCGTCAACACGGCCGACGCGGATGTCATCCGCTATCTGCGGTGGTTCACCTTCCTGTCCGCCGACGAGCTCGGCGAGCTCGAGGAGGCCACAGCGGCCCGGCCGCACGAGCGGGCCGCGCAGCGCCGGCTGGCCCGCGAGCTGACCTCGCTGGTTCACGGGCAGGGGGCGACCGAGGCGGTCGAACATGCGTCGGCGGCGCTGTTCGGTCGAGGTGAACTCGACCGGCTGGACGAGGCGACGCTGTCGGCGGCGCTGCGCGAGACCTCGGTCGCCGAACTCGAACCCGGCGGGCCCGACGGCATCGTCGATCTGCTCGTGGCCACCGGTCTCTCGGCAAGCAAGGGCGCGGCCCGACGCACCATCGCCGAGGGCGGGGTCTCGGTCAACAACGTCCGGGTGGACAGCGAGGACTGGACGGCCGAGGAGGCCCATTTTCTGCACGGACGGTGGCTGGTACTGCGGCGCGGCAAGCGGAATATCGCCGGCGTCCAGCGCGTTGGCTGACTGTGACGAAGGTCAAACTCTTTTGGAGCCCAGGGGATTTGACTCGAGTCAGCGCCTGACGTAACTTAGGCAGGTCGTTGCGACGCGGTTCGTCCGCAGAGCGCGGCGGCATCCTGGGGAATGTCTCTGGACTTCGGAGCGTTCCAACTGTCTGCACGACGAGCACGCGGTTAAACGCCGCGGGTTGGTTGCGCGGCCGGGCACAGGGTGTCAGGTGGTCTGTTGTTTGAGAACTCAATAGTGTGTTTGGTGGTTTTTGTTTTGTTGTTTTTGTTTGTTGTCACATCTTGGCGCCCCCGTGTTGGGGTGTGACGTTTTTTTGCCAGTTTTGACTGGTTGCTTGGTCAGATTTTTCTGATTCGGATTCACCTGGCTCTTTGTGGGTTGGGTTGTTTTTGTTTGGAGAGTTTGATTCTGGCTCAGGACGAACGCTGGCGGCGTGCTTAACACATGCAA
>CAISDL010000121.1 GCA_903884065.1 uncultured Actinomycetes bacterium
TGGCGGGTTCGCTTAGAACTTCACGCTGAACACCACGTTCGCGCTGAGGTCGGCGTTGCCGCCGGACAAGCGCACGTAGTCGCCAGAGGCGGTGAACGTGTACTTGCCGCGGTTGATTTCGAAGCCGAGACCGCCAACGAAACCGGTGGTATTGTCGTCGCCCGGGGTGGCGAAGGACAGCGGAGCGCCGAGGAGGGTGCCCGACATCGCGCCGCCATTGTTCTGCTGGCCGATGCCACCGACGCTGGCGTTGATCTTTACGCCAGTGTCACCGAAGGCCTTGGTCACGTAGCTGAACTTAAGTTCGGCACGCTCTTCGATCGTGGTCGAGTGCGATTTGTTCATGGTCAGGTTATTGGTCGCACCGGTCTCGGTGTAGCCGTCCTGGCTGGCGTAGACGTAGCGCACGGAGAGGACAGGGGTCACGGAGAACGAACCGCCGAGGTGCTGGCCGAGGTCGTAGACCTTGCCGACGCTGACTTCTGGGCTTACGTACCAGCTGTTATAGTCAGCCGTGGCGGTCTCGGGAGTCGCGGCGGCGATGTTGCGCGTGCCGGTGTTGTTGCCGCGTCCGCCGGTCAAGCCGACCTTGGCGAAGACCGTGCCCCAGGTCTTGGTGGCGTAAGCACCTGCAAAGAGCAGGTCCGCCTCGCTGCCACCGAGACCGCCGCCGAGGCTATTGTCCGTGATGCCGGCGCCGATGAAGGCACCTGCGCGGGTGTTTTCGGACCAGTCACGCTCGATGCCGACCGCGCCGCCCGAGTAGGTGTTGATGTAGTCGGCGGAGGAGGCGGTGGCATCGACCCTGTTGCGGCCCATAAAGCCACGAATCCAGAAGTCGGAATTCCCGATCTGTCCTGGCTGAGCCGGGGTGCCGTCCGCGCAGAGGTCAGAAGTCATCGCGTAAGGGTCCGCGTTGTGCTTGGCGACCTTGGCACCGATGGACTGGATTACGCCGTTCGTGTTGGCGAGGCGGCCGACCGAGTTCGAGACCTGGCGGACAGCGTTGGTGTTCGCTCCGAAGCCGGAGGTGTCGATGCCGATGGCACGGCCGCCAACGGTGACGTATTTGCAATTAGCCGGAGTCGTCAGGTAGAGGTTCGTCGTGCCGGGCTGGTTGCCGATGATCGTCGGGACGAGGCTGGCGGTGTCGAAGTTGGCGTTCGTGACGGTCTTGTAGACGTTGAGGGTTCCGATGGCACCGGAGTTGGTGATTGATCCATTAAGGACTGAGCCCGAAAGAAGGTTCAGCGTGCCGATGGTTCCTTGGTTTCCGATGGCGGTTCCATTTGTGCCGGTAATGGTGCCGGAGTTGCTGAAAGTGCCGATGGAACCCCCGTTGTCGATGCCAGCGTCGAAACCGGAAATGGTTCCCGAGTTCGACAGGGTGGTGATAGATCCACCGGTCAAATTCATGATGCCGTATTGGTAGCCCTCCAAGGTTCCTGAGTTGGTGAGGGTGCCGATGCTGCAGGTCGGCTGAATGTCGATGCCTCTGGTCCAAGTGACCGAGCCGCCGCTCACGCCGCGAATGACGCCGGTGTTATTAAGCGAACCGATGGTGGCGTAGTCGCGCAGCTGTATGGCAGTGTTGTCACCGCTGATCGTCCCGGTGTTGTGCAGGTTCGTGATCGTCGTGTGATCGAAGAGGGAGAGGCTTATGTTCGCTGAGATAAGCCCAGAGTTGTTGAAGTTAGTGATGGCGTTCGAAGGATTATCGTAAATTACGAGTCCATTGACCGTCCCTGCGTTAGTGAAATTTACAGGGACGAAGCCGTGGGCATAGAACTGGGTGCCAACTGTCGACCCCAAGGGGTTGTTGAAGTCCGCGGCCTGCGCCTTCAGGGTGCTCAGCGAGCCGCTGACGCCTCCGGCGATAAGGGCGAGGGTGGCGGCGGCCTGGAAGAAGGCGCGGCTACGGGAATGGGCGGGGCGACCGGGGCAGCAAGATGCTGGGTTTTGCACGTGTCTTTCGTAA
>CAISDL010000122.1 GCA_903884065.1 uncultured Actinomycetes bacterium
CCCGCGGCGCCTGGCGCACCCCCGGCCCCCGCGCCCGCCCCGGGCCAGGCGCCTGCCGCCCCTGCTGATCCGGGGGCCCCGCCGCCGCCGGTTTTCCAGCCCTCCGTCCCGGAGATTCCGAACGCGCAGTACGGCAACGGCAACGGCAGCGGCGGAATTTTCGGCTCGATCATCGATCTGTGGAATCAGGCGAAGAATCCGTCCCTGGACCCGAGCGGAACCATGGGCCCAGGCGGCGGTGTCCCGGCGGTGCCTGCCGGGGCAGGCCCGGCACCGGCCCTGCCGCCGGGATATGTGTCGACCAACTCGCCGGGTTCGGAAACCCCGGCGAGCTCCAACGGCCCCGCCGGACCGGCAACGGGGCGCCCGTCCCTGCCCCCCGGCTACTACCCGATCGGTGGGCCGCCGCCGCCGTGGTACCTCGATCCCGCGGCCGCAGCTCCGGCTCCTGCTCCGGCCCCGGGTTCGTAGCGGCTTAGGGCTTACTCACCGGCCCAACTGTGCGGGCAGCGCGGCGATGCATCGGGCGAGATACGGCGAGAACCATCCGGCGTACTTCTCCTGCACGCCGGGATCCCGCCAGTCGGACCCGGTGACGACCGTGCGGCAGGTCGGCGTCCCGCACAGGCAGCGGAATTCGTCGTAGTCGCTGGCATCACACATGGCGTAGTCGAAGCACAGTTCCTCGCCCGGTGCGATGTCGCGCATGGCGACGAGTTGCAACTGTCCGAGCAGTCCGCAGTTGGGTTCGCACGAGTGGTTGAGCATGTCCCCCGGTTCCGGTGTTTCACCGGAGACGAGGTACAGATCGGTGTCCACCTGGATGGAACGGCTCTGCCGGTCCTCGCTGAGTTCCGCCAAGGTGGCGCCGGAGACGACCCAGCCGCCGAATGCGGCGACGGTTTCGCCGGCCGGGACGGGCTCTACGGCGAACGAACCCCAGCCCTTCTCGCCGCACGGCCGTGCCTCGGCCTTCGGTGTGAGCCAGTTGTAATCCATGAATAACCCTCGCTGGCAGATTCTCAGGAACGGCGAACATGCTACGGGCAGACTCCAACTAGCCCCATTCGGGACCGAACCCTTACCCTTTCCCTCCATGGCCCTTCTGTTCAATCCCGCGACGTACAACCCGACCTCGTTCGACGATGAGACCCGCAGCCAGTTATTGGCGCTGGTCGACTTCTTCGAGACCAAGGGGCTGGCCAGGAATAAAGAGGAGTACTACTCGGGTGAGTGGTACACCGACTTCCTCGAGTTGATCGCGAGTAAGAAGATCTTCGCCACGTTCGCCACCCCCGCCGAAGTCGGCGCCCTGATCGGTGACGACGACGCCCGCTGGGATTTGGCCCGGATCAACGAACTCAACGAGGTGCTCGGCTTCTACTCCCTGGCGCACTGGTACGGCTGGCAGGTGTCGGTACTGGGGCTGGGCCCGGTGTGGTTGAGCGACAACGACTCCGCGCGCACGGAGGTCGCGCACTTGCTCCGCGAGGGAAGCATCTTCGGCTTCGGGCTCTCCGAGCGCGAACACGGTGCCGACATCTATTCCTCGGACATGATCCTGCGCCGCAGCGATGACGGCGGATTCACCGCAAGCGGCGGCAAGTGGTACATCGGCAACGGCAACGCGGCCGGTCGGCTCAGCGTCTACGGCAAGTTCGCCGACGACGATCCGGAGCACCCGGGCGAGCACGTCTTCTTCCTCGTCGACCCCAGCCACCCCAGCTATGAACTGCTCAAGAACGTCGTCGCCGGACAGATGTACGTCGCGGCATTCAATCTGCACGACTACCCCGTGGCGGCAAGCGACATTCTGCACATCGGCAAGGCCGCTTTCGATGCTGCGCTGGCGACGGTCAATGTCGGTAAAGTCAATCTCGGCTGGGCCAGCATCGGCATCAGCGAGCACGCGTTCTACGAGGCCGTCACCCACGCGAACAACCGAGTCCTCTACGGCAACCGCGTCACCGAGTTCCCGCACGTTCGGCGCATGCTCGCCGACGCCTATGCGCGCCTGGTGGCCATGAAGATCTTCGCCGCCCGCTCCACCGATTACTTCCGCAGCGCCAGCGAGGACGACCGGCGATTCCTGCTGTTCAACCCGATCACCAAGGCGAAGGTGACCAGCGAGGGCGAGCGGGTGATCGACCTGCTGTGGGACGTGATCGCCGCCCGCGGATTCGAGCGCGACACCTACTTCAGCCGGGCCGCCTCCGACATTCGCGCGCTGCCCAAGCTGGAGGGCACCGTCCACGTCAACATCGCACTGGTCTTGAAGTTCATGCCGCGCTACCTCGGCGCCGCCCACGGTGCCGCGCAGGACTACCCCGAGGTTCCGGTGCGCCAGGACGCCGCCGACGACACCTATCTGTTCCACCAGGGGCCGGCCAAGGGTTTGGGCTCCATCGGTTTCAGCGACTGGCGGCCCGCATTCGACCGGTTCGCGCACCTGCCCAACGTCACGTTGTTCCGCGAGCAGATCGATGCCTTCACGCAGCTGGTGCTGACCGCGCCGCCGACCGAGGCGCAGCAGAAGGACCTCGATTACCTGCAGGTGCTCGGGCAGCTGTTCACCCAGATCGTCTACGCCCAGCTGATTCTCGAATCCGCAGCGCTGGCAATCGATCACGGTCAGACCCGGGCGTGCTCGGTCAGCGATCTGTCCGATCTCACCGAAGCCCACGTCGACCGGATGGTGGCGGTGTTCGTCGGTGACATGGCCGCGCGCGCGGTCGAACTGCACGGCCAGGCCTCGGCCACCGAGGCGCAGAGCACCGCGGCGCTGACGTTGGTGCGCAAGCCGGTGATCACCCCGGCTGCCGAGGACGCCTTCGTCTCCGAGGTGCTCTCCTACAGCGGCGCCTACGAGATGAAGTCCTGACCGTCGGCGGTGAGTTGACGAAAGAGCCGTGACCGCAACACTTGTCGCGAAGAAGCTGGCTGGCGGGTTCGCCCACCGCGTCCTCTTCGAGGGCCTTGACCTGACCGTCGCACCCGGCGACGTCATCGGAGTCGTGGGTGCCAATGGTTCGGGCAAGAGCACGCTGCTGCGGATCCTGGCCGGTGACCTCGAACCCGTCGAGGGCACCGTGAGCGTCGCCCCCGCCGACGCCTTCATCGGGTGGTTGCCACAGGAGCACCAGCGCATTGCCGGGGAGACCGTCGCGGCCTACCTGTCGCGCCGCACCGGGTGTACCGCGGCGACGCGGGCCATGGAAGCGGCGGCCGAGGCCCTGGCAGACCCGGACCCACGGCCGACGGACGTCGATCCGGCTGACGTTTACGCGGCGGCATTTGATCATTGGCTCGCTACCGGCGCGGCGGATATCGACGAACGGCTACCCGGCGTCCTGGCCGACCTTGGCTTGGATTCCGATGCGGTACAACCGGATTCGACGCCGATGACGGCACTCTCCGGCGGCCAGGCCGCGCGCGTCGGCTTGGCGGCGCTGATGCTGTCGAGGTTCGACATCGCCCTGCTCGACGAGCCGACCAACGATCTGGACCTTGACGGCCTGGCCCGGCTGGAGGAGTTCGTCCGTGATCTCCGGGGCGGCGTGGTGCTGGTGAGCCACGACCGGGAGTTCCTGGCGCGCAGCGTCACCGAGGTGCTCGAGTTGGACCTGGCGCAGAACACCACGACGGTCTTCGGCGGCGGTTACGACAGCTATCTGGAGGAGCGGGAAGTCGGCCGCCGGCACCGGCGCGAACAGTACGAGGAGTTCGCCGAGAAGAAGGCCGACCTCGTGGCTCGCGCACGCACCCAGCGGGAGTGGTCGAGCCAAGGCGTGCGCAACGCGATGCGCAAATCCCCGGACAACGACAAGATCCGCCGGCGCGCGGCCACCGAATCCAGCGAGAAGCAGGCGCAGAAGGTGCGCCAGATGGAGAGCAGGATCGCCCGCCTGGAGGAGGTGGTCGAACCGCGCAAGGAATGGGCGCTGCAGTTCACCATCGGAGCCGCGCCGCGTTCGAGCGCGGTCGTCGCCACGCTCGACAATGCCGTTGTGCGACAAGGGGATTTCGTCCTGGGTCCGGTGTCGTTGCAGATCGATGCCGGTGAACGCATCGGCATCACCGGTCCCAACGGCGCGGGGAAGTCGACGCTTCTGCGGCTGCTCCTCGGGCGCCGGCTCCCTGATGAGGGCCGCGCCAGTCTGGGCGCCAACGTCGCCATCGGGGAGATCGATCAGGCCCGCGCCGACTTCTCCGGGACGGGGCGGCTGGTCGACCGCTTCGAGCAGCGCCTGCCCTCGTGGTCGACCGCCGAGGTGCGCACCCTGCTCGCGAAATTCGGACTCCGCGCAGACCACGTCGAACGGCCGTTGGACGAGCTCTCGCCCGGGGAGCGAACCCGGGCCGGCCTGGCGTTGCTGCAAGCCTGCGGCACCAACGTGCTGGTGCTCGATGAGCCGACGAATCATCTGGATCTTCCTGCCATCGAGCAACTCGAGGAAGCGCTGGAGAGCTACGACGGCGCGCTGCTGCTGGTGACCCACGACCGTCGGATGCTGGAGAACGTCCGCCTGGATCGGTCGTGGATCGTCGAGAACGGCCGGGTTGCAGACCTGTAGCGGTGTGTAAGCATGGTGTATGGCACGGACCAATATCGAACTCGACGATGCGTTGGTCGCGGAGGTGATGCGCCGCTACGGCGTCACCACCAAGAGGCAGGCGGTCGATTTGGCCTTACGTCGACTTGTGGGAGTTCCGTTACGTCGGGAGTTCGTCCTGAGCCTTGAAGGGATCGGCTGGGACGGAGATCTTGACGAGATCCGCCGCGAGCGCCCCGACGAGTTCTGATGATCGTGACCGACACGTCGGCCTGGATCGAGTATTTCCGTGCCACCGGGTCACCGGCCGCGGTCGAGGTGCGAAGGCTACTGACCGACCACGCAGACCAGGTCGTGATGTGCGAGCCCATCGCAATGGCGATTCTCTCCGGGGCACGGGACGACGATAAGTTCGCAATGCTTGAGCAGTTGGTGAACGGACTTCCCTCGCTGGCAATCGACGATGCCGTCGACTTTCGGGCCGCGGCGGCGATCTACCGGTCCGGCAGGCGGGGCGGTCGAACAATCGTTCAGGGCGTAATCGGTTGGGACACCGCCGCGGGGGTTTTCAGTTCTCCCCGGCGGCGACCAGCGAACTCAACCGCACACCCGGGTTGTCCTCCTGGAAACCCTGCAGCCGCCACTTCGTGGTGAACAACGCCAGCATCACCCCGTCGGTCCGGGTCAGGACCTCCATCGACACCTGCTTCTGCACGACGGCGGCATCCTCGGGATCGACGGCGCGGGCGACGGTGTAGGGCAGGGGTTCGAGCGCGATCGGCGAGTTGAACTCCGTCGCCATCCGGTGACTGGCCACCTCGAACTGCATCGGGCCGACCGCGGCGAGGACCGGGGCCTGATCGCCGCGCCGGTCCGAACGCAGAACCTGGACGACGCCCTCCTGATCCAATTGCTCGATGCCTTTGCGGAACTGCTTGTGCTTACTGGGATCAGTGCCGCGGGCGACCGCGAAGTGCTCGGGGGAGAAGCTCGGGATCGGCGGGAAGTGAACCGGGATGTCGCGGAACAGGGTGTCTCCCGGCCGCAGGGCCGCCGCGTTCGCCAGTCCGATCACATCCCCCGGCCAGGCGCTGTCCAGGGTCGAGCGCTGTTGGCCGAACACCGACTGGGCGTACTTGGTGACGAACGGCTTACCGGTGCTGGCGTGGGTCAGGACATCGCCGCGCTCGAAGGTGCCCGAGCAGACCCGCGCGTAGGCGATGCGATCGCGGTGGGCCGAGTCCATGCCGGCCTGGACCTTGAAAACGAATGCGCTGAAAGGGGATTCGACGGTTCGAAGGTTGCCCTCGGCGTCGAGCTGCCCGCTCGGCGGCGGCGCGAGACGGACCAGATTGTCCAGCAACTGGTTCACCCCGAAGTTCAGCGCCGCGGAGGTGAACAGCACCGGCGTCGTCTCACCGCGCAGGAAGGCGTCCTGGTCGTGGTCGCCGCCGTCGGCCGAGAGCAGTTCGCACTCTTCGGCCGCGTTCACCCAGTCGACGCCGGCGGCGTCCTCGGCGCGCTCGGGCGCGATGTGTTCCTCCGGGGCCGCGGTGGCCCCGCCGGCCGTCCGGGTGAACCGGATGAAGTTGCCGGTGCGGCGGTCCAGGACTCCCTTGAAATCCCCGGCGATGCCCACCGGCCACGTCAGCGGGGTGGGCTTGAGTCCGATGCGCTCCTGGATCTCGTCGAGGAGGGCCAGCGCGTCGCGGCCCGGACGGTCCCACTTGTTGATCACCGTGAGGATCGGGATGCCGCGGTGCCGGCAGACCTGGAAGAGCTTGAGGGTCTGCGGTTCCAGGCCCTTGGCCGCGTCGATCAACATGACCGCGCAATCGACGGCGCTGAGCACCCGGTAGGTGTCCTCGGAGAAGTCGGCGTGCCCGGGGGTGTCGAGCAGGTTGATGACGCAGTCCTGCCCGTCCGGGGAGGTGTAGGGGAACTGCAGCGCGGTGGAGGTGATCGAGATACCCCTGGCCTGCTCCATCTCCATCCAGTCCGACACCGTGGCGCGGCGTCCGGCTTTGCCGTGGATGGCGCCGGCCTCGGTGATGACCCGGGCGTGCAACACCAGGGCCTCGGTCAACGTCGACTTACCGGCGTCGGGGTGACTGATGACTGCGAAGGTGCGGCGGCGGCGGGCTTCGTTGGCAAGGCGGGTTGCGGCAGCTCCGCTCGGGGCGGGGCGTACGTCCAGGTCGTGATCCATCGGTGTCGATGCTATTTGGCGGGGGCCGCTTCACCCCAATCGTGGCCGGGGGCGGCCTCACCCCAATCGTGGCCGGGGGCGGCCTCACCCCAATCGTGGCCGGGGGCGGCCACGATGCCGAGCAGACGTTCAAGGGTCGCCAGCTGGTCCGGGTAGCCGCCCTCCAGCTTGGCCAGCAGCGTGGTGATTCCCACGGCCTGATACCGGCGCACCCGCTCGGCAACGGCGTCCGGGGTGCCGACGAGGTTGGTGAGCCGGCCGAGGTCGATCGGCACCGCCGCCCGGGCCTCGTCGCGCTTGCCGGTGCGCCACAGTTCGGCGACGACATCCACCTGTTCCCGGTAGCCCAACCGGGCGAACGCATCGTTGTAGAAGTTGCGGCCGCCGACTCCCATCGCCCCGATGGTGAAGGCGTAGCCGTCGGCGTGCCGGCGGGCGGCGGCACCGGCGGAGGCGTCGTCGTCGTGGAATTCGACGGCGACCGGTGCGACGAGGTCGAGATCGGCCAGGGACCGTCCGGCCTGGTGTGCGCCGTCGCGCAACGGCGAGAGGAACACCTCCGCGGCTTCGGGGATGAACGCATTGCCGAGCCAGCCGTCAGCGAGCTCACCGGTGAGCCTGAGGTTGCGCGGCCCCATCGCCGCCACGTAAACGGGCACATGCCGCGGCCGCACCAAGGGTTTGAGGGCAACGCCGTCGCTGTCCGGAAGCGGCAGCGGGTAGATCTCGCCCGCGTGCTCGAGACGATCGCCACGGCTGACCGTCCGGATGATCTCGATGGTCTCCCGCGTCGTCTCGATCGGTTTGTGGAAACGGACGCCGTGCCAGCCCTCCATCACCCGCGGGCCGGAGGTGCCGACTCCCAGACGGAACCGGCCGCCGGAGAGCTCCTGCAGGCTCAGCGCCGACGTCGCCAGCATCGCGGGACTGCGCGAACCCAGTTGCACCACAAAGGTGCCCAGCCCCAGCGTCGTCGTCTTCGCCGCCAGGTAGGCCAGCCCGGTCAGGGCGTCGTATCCCCACACCTCCGGGATCCACACCGAATCCACGCCGATCCGCTCGGCGGCGACAGCGAATTCCACCGCACCGGGCAGGCGCGGCTCGATCAGCGTCGCAACCTTCATCGCCGCGCTCGCATGCATGGCACGCTACAAGAGTGCGTTACCGCGATCAGCCGACCATCGAAGTGACCCAGCGCGTTCACTGCGACGTCGCCACCGCGTGGGGCTACGTCACCGACATCACGGTGCCGGCGCGGTGCTCGGCCGAACTGCAATCCGTCGAATGGCTCGACGGCGCCGACCACGTCGAGGTCGGCGCGTGCTTTCGCGGCCGCAACAGCAACGACGCCATCGGCGACTGGGAAACGGTGTGTCAGGTCGTCGAGGTCGACGATCAGCGCCGCTGGGTGTGGGACGTCTGCGGCCACGACGGCCCGATCGCCAGTTGGGGTTTCGAGGTCGAACCGGCCAGCGACGGCGTGCTGATCCGGCAGTGGGCGCGGATGGGCCCCGGACCGTCGGGGCTCAATATCGCCATCACGGCGCAACCGGACAAGGAAGCCAGGATCGTCGCGCGGCGGCTGTCGGACTGGCAGCGCAACATGGCGGCCAACCTGGAATGGATTCGGTCACAGATCGAAGGCTGACCCGGCAGGCTCAGGCGGCGACCGGCTGGTGCACGTCGCGCAGTCCTACCGCGTTGGTCAACCCGGAGCAGTTGTAGCAGCCGACACAGCCGACGCAATCCTGGCACCGGGAGCAGGCGATGCAGGCCCGGCACCGGCGACAGGACACGCAACCGACGCAGGCCGCGCACCCGGCCATCATCAACGACAACGCCGTGACGGCACTGCCGGCGACGGCCGCGCTGCCGAAGGTCGCGATGGACCCGGCCACCGCGACGCTGCCGACGGTGCCCAGCGAGCCCGCGACCGCGACGCTGCCGACCGTGCCCACCGAGCCGGCGACGGCGGCGCTGCTGACGGTGCCGATGGACGCGATCACCCCGAAGCTGGCGCTGGTGGCGAGGGACAATGGTGCGAACAGCAGCTTGACGAACATCGCGCCAGCTTCTCAATCATTGGCCGGCGGTGCGGGGTTTTCGAACTCTGACCTACTGCGGTTGGCGCGCCAGGATCGGTAACCGCGGTGCGCGGCGAATGCGCCGATGACCGCAATGACGCACCAGACGGCGACCGCGGCATAGGCCAGCGGGGAGTTGAGATTCGAAATCGACGCCCCCAGCGCGGTGTAGACGAATGCCCGCGGCATCGATCCGATGAACGCCCCGATTGCCATCTGCCACAACGGCAATCCGAACGCGCCGAAGGTGTAGGAGGCCAGCGCGTCGGAGATGCCGGGCACGAAACGCTGACCCACGACAGCCCACAGCCCACGCCGCTTGATCTGGTCGTCGATGCGTCCGGCCCACTGGGGTCCGATCAGTGCCCGGGCGCTGTCCCGTCCGGCGCGCCTGCCGACGAAGGCGGCGATCGTGGCGGTGGTCACCGTCGAGCACAGGGTGACCAGCATCCCGAGCGCCGGGCCGAACAGGACCCCGCTGCCGGCCGCCAGGAGGGGGCCGGGGACGAACATCGTCGCCAGCAGAGCAGACACGGGGATGTAGACGAGGGGGGCAAGCGGCCCCGCGCCGGCCACCGTGCGACGGACCGCCTCGATGTCGATGACCCGTTGGACGGCGACGAGGTAGAACAGCGTCAGCAGGACCGCGGCGAAGATCGCCAGGCGCAGGATGTGCGGCCCGCGGCGGACGGCCGGAGGATCCTGCGGCTCCTGGCCGCCGTCAGCGGAAGCGGACATCCACCGTCGCGAGGCCGAAGATCTTGCGGCCGTCCGACTTCGCGGCGACCAGCACGACACCGGTGCGGGTTTCGGGGTCCAGTGACTTGATCCGGCCGCTGAACTCGATGTCGGTCCCGTCGGCGGCCGGGACGATCGCGGGCGCGGACAGTCGCACCGCGTAGCGGGTGACCGCACCGGGATCGCCCGACCACTCCGAGACGAATCCGGCACCCAGACCCATGGTGAGCATTCCGTGGGCGATCACGTCAGGAAGCCCGGCCAGCTTGGCGATGCTCTCGTCCCAGTGGATCGGGTTGGCGTCACCGGCCACCCCGGCGTAGTTCACCAGGTCACCGCGGGACAGTCGGGTGTGGTGCACCGGCAACTCGTCGCCGACCTTCATGTCGTCGAAGGAGGGGGTACCCGGAGTGCGCGTCATGACTCCGTCAGCGATGCGGACCTCGCCCGCCGGTCGCACCGTCTTCTCGTAGACGCCTTCACCGACGGCCATGATGTCCATGTCGTGCATCATCATTTTCGCCACGGCTTCCTTGACCGCCGGATTGATGTCGTCTGACGTGACGCCGACGACGGTGGTGTGCAGTGTGTGCACCCGCTCGCCGGCGGTGTCGGTGAAGGTGTTGGTGACGGTGATCAGGTCGCGGCCGGCGATGTGGCGCACCGAGGTCAGTTCCACATCGATGTGCAGTTCGTCGCCCGCGACGATCGGACGGTGCTGTTCGAAGACCTCCTCGGTCTGCACGTAGGTGTCGTAACCGACGACGACGGACTCGAACATCTTGCGGTTGCAGGACATACCGGGGGTCGAGGTGAAGGTCAGCGGAGCCACCAGCCCCGAATAGCCCAACTCCGCTGCGGCGTCGACATCCCAGTGTGCGGGGTGATAGTCCTGCACGGCGCGGGCGTACTCGCGAACCTTCTCGCGGCCGACCAGATAGGTGCCGTCCATCTGGTAGTAATGGCCGACCCGGGCTCCGAGCTCCGACGCCTCTGGTCCTTCGGTCATGAATTCACCCAACTGTCCGATCGGCTTTGTCCGCAGTGGTGGCCGACGAAAGCACCCTAGTGCGTGCCTGCCCCGAGTCGTTCCGTCAACCAGGCCAGGGCGTCGGACACGCAACTCTGCGGCAGTGAGAAGTGGTCGTCGTGCGGGTAGTCGCGAACCTCGACGGTGCCGCCGAAACCCGTGACGACATCGGCGTAGGCCGTCTGCCAGGCGACCGGTATGACGGTGCCGCCGCCGAAGGAGTCGATGCACACCAGCACCGGCGCGACGGGCTTGTGAATGCCGGCCGAGCCGGCGTCGATGGCCTGCTGCCACTTCCGGAAGTTCGGCGGGTTGGCGACCAGCACCGGTCCCTTGACGTGGAAGAGCCGGGAGATGGTGTCGTTGAGGTGGTGCACCGGCTGGGTGTTCCAGGCGTTCTCGAGGATCTCGACCCCGAGCGGGGTGAAGACGTCGGTCAGGGTCAACGTCGACGGGTTGGCCGCCTGGGTTCCGGCCAGCAACATGACCAGGTGCGAGTCCGGGGGCACCGACGGGTCGTTGAGCGCAGCCGCCACTCCGACCGGGTTCGCCAGGGCGACCTTGGCGACACCGGGCGACATCGGCACGGTCCCGATCAGTCGCAGGTCGCCATAGTCGCTGCTGTCGAGTTCGGCGATCGCGGCGGCGGCGCCCCCGCCCTGGGACCACCCGGCGCAACCCAGCGCCGTCCCGGCGCCGACATCGAGTCGCCGCGCCGCGTGGGCGATGAAGACGGCATCGCGGGCGTTGGTGCGGTTGACGGTGTACTGGTGCATGCCCTCGGTGCCGAGGCCCTGGTAGTCGGTGGCGCACACGACCCAGCCGGCGTCGATGAACCCTTGCAGCCCGGGCACTCCGTAGTCGATCTGTTGGGTTGCCTGCGGCGTGAAGTAGGTGATGAGTTCGCGAGCCGGGTCGGGCTGCGCCGAGGGGCAGCCGGCGTCGCCCAGCCCGGTCGTGCCATGGCACCAGGTGAAGATCGGGCGGTTGTCACCGGGGCCGGCCGGCGCGATGACCAGACCGGTGCTCTCCTGCGCGACGTCGTTGACGTCGCGGGTCGTGTAGCGCACGCGCCAGGCCTGTGCACCGGTGATTCCGGTTTCCACTGGTTCGTGCTGCAGGAGCGTCCCGGGCGAAGTGTCCACGGGCCACAAGCTACCGGGCCGGGTCCTGCAATCGTAGGAGCCCGAATCATCAATCGCCCGGTTGATTCGAGGGATGTCGGTGGCCGTCCGCGATGGCGATAGTGGAAGTCATGCAACGACACATCCGCGGAAAGGGCAGACACGTGATCTGGTTCTGATCGAGGCGATCTACGTCTAACACATAAATTCATGACGACACGCGAAAGGCATGACATGAACGACACTCTTGCTACCGGGCGGATTGCCTCCGCGACCGGCGGCACGCCGCGGCTGACGAGGTCACGGCGTATCTCGATAGCGCTGAGCGCGCTGGCGGTCGTCGGTATGGGGACCGCGACGGTGGCGTGCAGCCCGCGCAATGAGAAGCCGGCTGAGACCAGCGTCAACACACCCGCGCCATCCGCGACTCCGACCGAAAAGGGCATGCGTACCAATGTGACTCGCAGCCCCATGGCCGCCGTGCCCCCGGGCGGCGCTGGCGGCAACGGGGCCGTGCCGTGTGGATTCGGGCCTGCCGGCGGCGGCCCGTGCGGGAACAACGGCTGAGGTTTCACCGCCTGCTCAGAAACTGGGCGCCATCCGCGACTGAACTCGTTCGCGGTTGGCGCCCAGGCTTTTCGAGGAGCTAGAACTTCGACAGGCTGCGTTCGCGAAGACTGTCGTAGATCGGCGGCGAGCCGACCAGATAGGCCGTCAGTACCGCCGCGGCAGTCGCGGCCAGCATCGGGACGATCACCGCGGTCGATGCGGTCATCTCGATCACCAGGACCATCCCGGTCACCGGCGCCCGGACGCTGGCCCCGAAGAAGCAGGACATTCCGACGACGGCCATCGGCAGTGCCAAACTGCTTGCATCCCAGGGCAACACGATGTCGGCGACGCCCACGA